>JBBROH010000019.1:0-32599 GCA_038229595.1 Chloroflexia bacterium
ACCATGATGTCCACCCCGATGATGGGCATGACCCCGATGATGACCGGCACCATGATGTCCACCCCGATGATGGGCATGACCCCGATGATGACTGGCACCATGATGTCCACCCCGATGATGGGCATGACCCCGATGATGACCGGCACCATGATGATGACCCCGACCGCTGCCGCTGTTGTGGCTGGCGAAAAGGGTAGCAAGGGCGTAATCCGCATCGCGGTTGACCTGCCCACCAGTGGCGCGGATGCCAGCATTGGCGTACCGACCCGCAACGGCGTGCAGCTTGCCATTGAGCAGGCCAACGCTGCTGGCGAGATCATCCCCGGCTATAAGCTGGAGATGTATGCCCTCGACGATGCCGTGAACGGTGTTCACAACCCGCAGCAGGGCGCGAACAATGCCCAGGCTTTCATCGCTGACAGCCAGGTTGTGGCGATGGTCGGCCCCTTCAACTCCAACGTTGCCCGTGCGATCATGCCGATCATGAACGACGCAAACCTCGCCCACATCAGCCCCTCGAACACCAACGAGAAGCTGACCAAGCCTGAGTTCGGCGAGACCGGCACCTACCGCCCCAACGGCACCATCACCTACTTCCGCGTCTGCACCACCGACGATATCCAGGGGCCAGCCCTCGCGGACTATGCCATCACCAAGCTCAACCTCAAGAACGTCTACATCCTGGACGACCAGGAAGCCTACGGCAAGGGCCTGGCTGACAACTTTGAGAAGGAGTACAAGGCCAAGGGCGGCACCGTCGTCGGCCATGACGGTATCCCGAAGGGGACCACCGACTACAGCACCATCGTCCCCAAGATTGCGGCGGCCAACCCGGCCCTCGTCTTCTACGGTGGCACCACCTCCAACGGGGTTGGCCTGTTCCGCAAGCAGATGAAGGACAAGATGGCCGGTATCCCCCTACTCGGCGGTGACGGTATCCAGGACGACCAGTTCCTCAAGGACGCGGGCGACAACGCCAATGGTGGTGTTGCCTCCGTTGCTGCTGTCAACGCCGAGTCGCTGCCAGATGCCAAGCAGTTCCTGGCTGACTACGAGAAGAAGTTCGGCGCGAAGGTTGGCGCGTATAGCGCGAACGCCTACGAAGCCGCCAGCATCATCATCGCCGCGATCAAGGCCAGTGGCAGCAAGTGGAAGGATGGCGATCAGGTCGCCAACCGCGAGACTATCCGCGCCGCTATCGCTGCGACCAAGGACTTCAAGGGCGTGATCGGTAGCACCAGCTTCGACGCAAACGGCGATACCACCAACAAGATCATCAGCTTCTTCCAGGTCAAGAACGGCGCATGGACGTTCCTCGACCAGACTCGCTTCGGCGGGCAGTAAGCTACCTACCCTGGCCTGGCTCTCCTGATCGAGGGCCGGGCCAGCCCTTTCCACTGCCAGGGCGGCTGGCCCACCCCAGTGAGCAAGCCTGGAGAACCAAGACCACAACCTCGTAGTTAGAAGGAAGGAACAAGTAAGGATGAAATCTCTACATAAGTCTGGTTCGCTGCTGGTAGCTTTGCTGATGATCAGCGTTGCCCTGGCCGCCTGCGACAACAACAGTGCTGCCGCCCCCACCGCCGTAACCGCGGCTACCAAAGCTCCAGCGATGGCTGCGACCAACAGCCCAATGATGGCCGCCGCCACCAGCACCCCCGCGATGGCCGCTGCGACCAGCACCTCCGCGATGGCAATGACCAGCACCAGCATGATGACCCCAACTGCGGCCCCAGTGATTGTTGGTGAGAAGGGCAGCAAGGGCGTAATCAAGATCGCGGTTGATTTGCCCACCAGCGGCGCAGATGCCAGCGACGGTATCCCCACCCGCAACGGTGTGCAACTAGCCATTGAGGAAGCGAACAAAGCGGGCGAGGTGATCCCTGGCTACAAGCTAGAGATGTACGCCCTCGACGATGCCGTAAACGGCGTTCACAACCCACAGCAGGGCGCAAGTAACGCCCAGGCCTTCATTGCCGACAACGATGTGATCGCCATGGTTGGCCCCTTCAACTCCAACGTTGCTCGTGCAATTATGCCGATCATGAACGACGCGAACGTAGCCCACATCAGCCCCTCGAACACCAACGAGAAGCTGACCAAGCCTGAGTTCGGCGAGACTACTACCTACCGCCCAACCGGGATCATCACCTACTTCCGCGTCTGCACCACCGACGATATCCAGGGGCCAGCCGCCGCTGACTACGCCTTCGACAAGCTAGGCGCAAAGAGCGTCTACATCCTGGACGACCAGGAAGCCTACGGCAAGGGTATCTCTGACAACTTTGAGAAGCAGTTCAAGAGCAAGGGCGGCACCATCCTCGGCCATGACGGTGTGCCAAAGGGGACGACCGACTACAGCACTATCGTGCCGAAGGTAGCCGCCACCAACCCGGCCCTCGTCTTCTACGGTGGCACCACCTCCAACGGGGTCGGCCTGTTCCGCAAGCAGATGAAAGACAAGATGGCAAACGTGCCACTGATGGGCGGCGACGGGATCGTGGAGCAGCAGATGGCTGACGACGCGGGCGATAACAGCACTGGCGTGTACGGCACGGTTGCCGCCGTCAATGCAGAGACGCTACCCGAAGCCAAGTCCTTCCTCACCAACTACAAGGCTCGCTTCAACGCCAACGTTGGCTCCTACAGTGCGAACGGCTACGAGGCGGCCAACATCATCATTGCCGCGATCAAGGCCGGTGGTGGCAAGTGGAAGGATGGCAACCAGGTTAGCAACCGCGAGACTGTGCGAGCTGCTGTCGCCGCGACCAAGGACTTCAAGGGCGTAACCGGCAGCACCAGCTTCGACGCGAACGGTGACACCACCAACAAGTACATCAGCATCTACAAGATCGAGGGTGGCGCGTTCAAGTTCATTGACCAGATCAAGTTCGGCGGACAGTAAACCATCCTCCTACGGGAGCCAAAGGCGGGGCCAAATCCCCGCCTTCCTTACCCAGGGGCGCAAGGTGGTGCGCCTCAGACATGGAGGGGGCGGCAGCCAACTGGTTGCTACCCCCGCCTGTTACCCTCCAAGTCCAACCCCCTAAAATGCGGAGGCTGCTGATGGATCTGCTGGTACAACAGCTACTTAATGGGCTGGTCAAAGGCTCGATTTACGCCCTGATCGCCCTCGGCTACACGATGGTTTACGGTATCGTTGAACTGATCAACTTCGCGCACGGCGATATATTTATGCTCGGCGGCTTCATCGCTCTGGCAGTCCTCGGCTTCTTCGGTGTAGCAATCAGCCAGGCTCTCAACCCCGCCGGGTTGGTGCAGGGCGGCATCCTCCCTACGATCTTGGTGCTGCTAGCTACGATCCTGCTAGCCATGCTGATCACCGGCCTGATCGGGGTGATCGTTGAGCGCGTAGCCTACCGCCCGCTCCGCAACGCCCCCAAACTCACCGCCCTGATCTCGGCAATCGGGATGTCCTTCATCTTGCAGAACGTCGGCCAAATCTGGCACGGCCCTGCCCCCGTCCCCTACCCCGAAGTCTTTGCCAACAACAGCTTCACCCTATTTGGTCGGGTGACGATTGGCCTAAAGGACATTTTCGTGGTGCTGATTTGTATCACGCTGATGGCAACCCTCCAGTTCTTCATCCAGCGCACCAAGCTGGGCAAGGCAATGCGGGCCACCGCCCAGGACTACGATACTAGCAAGCTGATGGGCATCAACGTTAACCTGACGATCACCATCACCTTCTTCATTGGCGCAATGCTGGCTGGGGCTGCCGGGTTGATCTATGGGATGCAGGTGCATAGTATGCAGTTTGTGCAGGGCTATCAGGCGGGCCTCAAGGCGTTCACCGCTGCCGTGCTAGGGGGGATCGGCAACATACCGGGGGCGATGCTCGGCGGCTTCCTGATCGGCCTGATCGAGGCGGTTAGCGACCAGTACATCTCCACCGCCTGGACTCCGGTCGTTGTCTTCGGCGTACTGATCTTGATCCTGACACTGCGCCCCTCTGGGCTGCTGGGCCAGCAAGTTCCTGAGAAAGCGTAGGCAGGCAGATGCAAGCAACCAAAACCCCGGCTACCCCCCCACAGGGGCGCACCATGCGGCGCGTCTTGGAGGGTAGCTTCACCAGAGGCCAGATCATCGGCGGCCTGATCGCCCTTGCCGTACTGATCGCTCTCCCCTTCATCTACAACAAGGATAACCTGACCGCCTGGAACATGAAGGCGATATTCGTTGAGCCGCCAGTGCTGATCGGCACCATGGCCGACGCTGCCCAGTACGTGATCCTCGCCATCGGCCTCAACATCGTGGTCGGCTTTGCGGGGCTGCTCGACCTGGGCTACGCTGCCTTCTTCGCCTTTGGTGCCTACACCTACGCCTTCCTCGCCAGCGGCCACTTGGCCCAGCTAACTGGCGGCAAGATACAGATTCACTTGTCGTTCTGGCTGGTGCTGTTCATCGCCGCTGCTGTCTCGGCCTTCTTCGGCGCGCTACTCGGCTCACCTACCTTGCGACTGCGCGGTGACTACCTGGCAATTGTCACCCTCGGCTTTGGCGAGATCGTGCCAGCCGTCTTCCTCAACCTCGGCAACATCAAAATTGGCGACACCTCGATCAACCTGACTGGTGGGGTAGACGGCATCAGCGGGGTGGACAAACCGGGGATCGCCACCTTCGGCCTCGGCAGCGGCATTTGTCGCAACCTCAAAATGAACCCCAACCCGCTGACCGGCGGCTGTCGCCTGAACAACCTCAACCCAGAGCCATACTACTTCCTCTACATCGGCATCGTCGTGCTGCTGGTGATCGCGGTCAGCAATATGCGCTCCTCGCGCCTCGGTCGCGCCTGGATGGCGATCCGTGAGGACGAGATCGCGGCAGCCGCGATGGGTATCGATACAGTTAAGACCAAGCTGCTCGCCTTCGCCAGCGGTGCGGCCCTGGCTGGGGTCGCGGGCGTGATGTTCGGCGCAAAGCTGAGCCTGGTCGGGCCAAACAGCTTCGACTTCAACACTTCGGTCTTCATCCTCTGCATGGTGATCCTCGGCGGCATCGGCAACATCTACGGCGTGATCGTCGGTGCGCTGATCCTCTACCTTACCCAGACCATCTTCCTGATCAACCTGCCTAACGCCCTCAACAAGCTGGGAACGGACAACAAGATTGAGTTCCTGGCGAAAACGGACTGGTCAGGTCTCAAGTTTATGATCTACGGCATCATCCTTGTAGTGCTGATGATCGTGCGGCCTGAAGGATTGATCCCCAGTGCTAGACGCAAGGCCGAACTGCGCGGTGAGACTGGCGAACCGCGTGCGCTAGTGGCCGGGGCAGCAGGGCGCGGCAGCGACGAGGCAGAGCGGGCCAACCCGGTAGCCACCGCCGAGCGCGAGAGCCTCTACGATATGCAGACCGAGGAGCAGCCGACCGAGAGGAATGACCGCTGATGGCACTACTTGAAGCAAGCAAAGTAACCAAGCAGTTCGGCGGCCTTACTGCTGTCAACAAGGTTGACTTTGACATCCCCCAGGGGGCTATCGTCAGCCTGATCGGGCCGAACGGCGCAGGCAAAACCACCCTGTTCAACATCATCACTGGCCTCTATAAGCCGACAACCGGGGCTATCATCTTTGACGGCCACAACATCGGGGGCGGCAACCCCAGCAAGATCACCGAACTGGGCATCGCCCGCACCTTCCAGAACATCCGCCTCTTTGCCAACATGACCGCGCTGGAGAATGTGATGGTTGGCACCCACAGCCGAATGCGAACCGGGCTGATCGGGGCGATCCTGCGAACCCCCAGCGCAATGCGGGAGGAGCGCAGCGTGGCCGAGCGTGGCCTCGAACTGCTCGATTTCGTTGGCCTCGGTGGGCAAGAGGATGAGTACGCCAAGAACCTACCCTACGGCGACCAGCGGCGGTTGGAGATCGCTCGCGCCCTCGCCAGCACCCCGAAATTGCTGCTGCTGGATGAGCCAACGGCGGGCATGAACCCCAACGAGACGCGGGAGATGACCGATTTTATCAGCAAGCTCCGCAGCGAGCGCGGCCTCAGCATCCTCTTGATCGAACACGACATGAAGGTGGTAATGGGCATCTCCGACCGCGTATCGGTGCTGGACTACGGGGTGAAGATCGCCGAGGGTTCGCCCGACGAGGTACGTAACAACACGCGGGTGATCGAAGCCTACCTGGGCAAGGGCCAGACCAACAGCAAACCAATCAACCCGGACGTGGCAGCGGATACGGCTGGCTAAGAGGACAAAATACGATGCAGCAACAACCTGGCAGCGCATACAGTGGGCAGGCGAAGGACGTGGCGAAGCCGAGGGGCGAGCCGATGCTGATAGTAGACGGCATTGAGACCTACTACGGCAACATCCGCGCCCTTGCCAATATTTCGCTCACCATCTACCCCGGCGAGATCGTCACCCTGATCGGCGGCAACGGGGCGGGCAAGACGACCACGCTCCGCACCATCTCTGGCATCACTCCGCCCAGGCGCGGCGCGATCACCCTCAACGGCAAGCGCATCGAACGCACCCCCCCAGAGCAGATCGTGCGCTTGGGCGTATCGCAGTCGCCGGAGGGTCGGCGCGTCTTTAGCCGCATGACAGTACGCGAGAACCTGGAGATGGGCGCGTTCAGCCGCAGCGACCGCGAGAACATCGCCGAGGACACCGAGCGGGTGCTGAACCTCTTTCCCCGCCTGCGCGAACGACTGGAGCAGAAAAGTGGCACCATGTCGGGTGGCGAGCAACAGATGTTGGCGATCAGCCGCGCCCTCATGTCGCGCCCACGGCTGCTGCTGCTGGATGAGCCGAGCATGGGCCTCTCCCCGATCCTGATCCAGCAGATTTTCCAGATCATCACCGACATCAACAAGCAGGGTACTACGATCCTGCTGGTCGAGCAGAACGCCCTGCAAGCCCTCTCTATCTCCCACCGTGGCTATGTAATCCAGACCGGCAACATCGTGCTGGAGGATAGTGGCGCAAACCTGCTCAAGAGCGAGATGGTGCGTAAGGCGTACCTGGGCGAAGACTAATGCGCTATGTAGAACTGCGCCGCCACACCATGCGCGCCAAGCCAGGTGATCACCTTTCCCAAGCAGGGGTGACACTGGCCCGCAGGCTGGGTGAGCAGCTTGGCCCCTTCGCCCTGGTGATCACCAGTAAGCTAGCGCGCGCCTTCGAGACAGCGATAGCGATGGGCTTCGCGGTAGACGAGCAAAGCCCGCTACTCAATAGCTACGGCAGCACAGCAGAGGCGGAGGTACCGTTCGGCGAAACCGACTTCGCGGGCTATGCGTCAGCAGTACGGGCTGGTGGGGCGGCGGCGGCCTACGCGCTGAAGCTGACCGCCTACCTGCGCGCGGTCGCCGAAAGCGTGCCGGAGGGTGGCACCGCCCTCATCATCGCGCACGGCGGGGTGGTAGAGCTTGGCACAGTATCCTCCCTGCCAGAGATCGACTTCGCGACCTGGGGTGGCTACTGCGACTACTGCGCGGGGGTGCGGCTAGCCTTCGAGAGCGGGCGGTTTGTTGCCGCTGAGGTGCTGCGCCTACCGTAGGCGAGTGCTTGCCGCCTAGACCTCCTCCACATCCTCATCCTGATCCATCGCCACGTGCAGGTCGGTCAGGCGGGCGTTGAGGGCGGCCAAATCCTCCACGCCAAGCTCCTCCATCAGGTCTAGCACCTCGCTGATCGCGACCTCGTCCGGGTAGGCCGCCAGCCGTGCCTCCGCCTCCGTGCGGCTGCTCACCCCAATCTCCTCCAGTTGTTCACGCAGACTCTCCAGGTCATCCAGCAGCACCATCGTCTCATAGCTGTCGCGCTCGGCAGTCATCGCGTTCCTCCTTACCCAATGAATAGTGTATAATAGCTGGCACGTACTATACGCCAGCCAGCCAGTGGGGTCAAGCATGACAGATAGCAAGAGGGGTACCAAACAGGTCGGTGACGAGGGCGAGCGGCTGGCGGCCAGCTACCTCGTTACCCAGGGCTACCAGCTACGCGAACGCAACTGGCGGTACAGCAACGTTGGCGAACTGGACATCGTGGCCGAGGAGGGCGGGACGCTCGTCTTCGTCGAAGTCCGCACCCGGCGCGGCAGTGGCGCAGCGGGGCTGGCCGAGGAGAGCGTCGGCCCAGCCAAGCAGCGCAAACTGGCGACCCTTGCCTATGCCTACCTGGACGCGCACCCTGCCGATAGCGAGTGTGCCTGGCGCATCGACGTGCTGGCGGTGCAGTTGGTTGGCATCCAGCCACGCTTCAGCCTCTACCGCAACGCGGTCGGTGAAGTAGATGAGTAAATCCAGCCAGCGGCTAGCGAACGTAAAGATGGTGAGTAAGCAGGCGGCTCCCGCTTGAAGGACGAGATGGACTACCACACCCTATCGGATCGGGAGTTGATCGAGCGGGTAGTTGCCCGCGACCAGGCCGCCCTCGGCATCCTTTACGACCGCTTCGCCCGGCCCGTGTACTCCCTTGCCTTGCGGATCATGAGGCGCAGAGAGCGGGCCGAGGAGGTGGTGCAGGAGGTCTTCGCCAAGCTCTGGCGCAAGCCTGCCAGCTACAACCCAGAGCGTGGTAGCCTGATCAACTGGATTTTGAGTGTGACCCACAACCAGGCGATTGACCTGTTGCAGAAGGAGCGCAACTACGACACCGCTATCCCCCTCGATCTGCACGATGAGGAGGAAGGCCACCCCGCTCAGCAGGTGGTGGACGACTCTGCCGACCCTGCTATCCTCGCCTGGCACAGCGCACAGGCAGCGATCATCAAGCAAGCATTGCAGGAGCTACCAGAGGCACAGCGGCTGGTGATTGAACTGGCCTACTACGTTGGCCTGACCCAGGTTGAGATCGCGGCCAAGTTGGGCGAGCCGCTAGGGACGGTCAAGACGCGCACCCGGTTGGCGATGCAGAAGTTGCGTGCCAGCCTTGCCGAGAAGGGTTTGCACAGAGAATCATGAAATGCGACGAGCTAGAGCAGAAGATCGCCGATTACGCAATGGGGACATTGCCCCCAGCCGAGGCCACTACCTTCGAGCGTGGGCTAGATGCCTGCCCCGACCTCGCCGCTGAGTACGCCGACCTCTGGCAGCCGGTGGTCGCCGCCCTGCCCTTCGCCCTGACCGCCCCAGAGCTTGACCCCGCCATGCGCGCCCGCGTCCTCTCCTTCGCCACCACCAGCCAACCAGCCGCCCTCTCCACAGTGCAACCCGGCCACCTGGCTCGCAACGGCAATGCCGACCGCAGCAGCAGCTACCAGCCACCTACCCGCCCGCTGCCTGTCGCCCCAACACCTACAGGGCAGCGGCGATCATCCATGCTGGCTAGTCCACACGTGGCGTGGGCCGCCGTCGTCCTGCTCCTGCTAGTCAACCTCGCTAGCGTCGGATGGGGGGCGAACGTGGCTAGCCAGTTGAACGAGCGCATCGTGGCTAGCCAGCAGGCCAGCGGGCGCGCTGCCGCCACTGCCGCAGCACAGATGAGCGAGATTGACCGCCAGAAGGGGGAGATTGCTGCTTTGCTCTCCGAACGCGACGTGCAGATGGTTTCGCTCAAGCCGATGAAGGAGCCGAACACTGTGGTGCGCGCCTACTATGTGCCAAACAAGAACAGCCTCTATGTCGTCCTCAGCAACTTCCGGCCACCAGCCCAGAAGGAGGGTAGCTGCCAACTGTGGGCGCGAATGGACAACACCTACGTCAACCTCGGCCCTGTTACGCTTAGTGCCGATGGTGGCAGCATCATGACCCACGCTGACAGCCAGATCGCCAACTACAGTGGCCTGGCGGTCACTTGGGAGGTGGGCAAGAGCATCCAGCCTTCTAACATGATGATCGCTGAGGGCGATATGACCGTCCACTGAGTGGTTGGGGCGAAAAGATGAGCGGGCGGCTTGCTTCCCCTATGCTACGCAAAGGTGCATAGCAGGGCAGGCAAGTCGCCCGCTTTCGTCAGCCCTAAGGTTAGCTACCGCTTGTTGCGGTTCTCACCCTGGGGATCAGGTAGTGCGTTGGGGTCAATGCCAATCGCATTGGTATAGCCAGTGTAGCCAACATAGCCGGTGCGCGGGCGGTTCTGCCAGTTGGCTGAACCCAACACCTTGCGCCGCACAGTGTCAAACTCGCTGGGCGACAGGTTCTTCTGCAAGAAGCCGACCATGATATTGGCGATCTTCTCTGCCGTCGGGCGGTCGAGACCGGCCTGGAATTGCACTTCTTCAACAAACTTCTCTAGCATGACAAACCCTCCTTTATAGCCCCTGATCGTTGCCTTAATTTAGCACATCCCGTGCCAGATTGTCAAATCCCTCACAAACGGGTATAATCATGCTATGAGGGCGCGCCCAGTGCGCCTGCTAACCGTCCACAATCAGCCAGTTGTAAACTCAAACAGAGCGGAGAAGCTAATAAATGGCGCAGATTTTGGAAAAAGATATAATGCGCGCCCTATCCCGCGTAGTTGACCCCGACCTCCATCGTGATATAGTCAGCCTCGGCATGGTCGAGAACTTGCAGATCGTGGGCAACGATGTGAGCATGACCCTGGTGCTGACTACCCCCGCCTGCCCAATCAAGGAGCAGATGAAGGCCGCCTGCGAAGAAGCGATTGGCAGCATTGCGGGCGTAGACGCGATCCTGGTCGAAGTGACCAGCCGCGTGCCGCAGAACCGTATCGGCGCGAACAAGGTAGCGATACCCGGCGTGCGTAACACCATTGCGGTCGGCAGCGGCAAGGGGGGGGTGGGTAAAAGCACCGTCTCTGTCAATCTTGCCCTCGCCCTTGCCCAGGATGGCGCACGGGTTGGCCTGCTGGACGCAGACATTCATGGCCCCAACGTCCCCCTGATGCTCGGCATTACTGATAAACCGAAGCCTGCCAATGGCAAGATCATGCCGGTCGAACGCTACGGCCTCAAGGTGATGAGCATGGGCTTCTTCGTGGCCGATGGCGACCCGATCATCTGGCGCGGCCCCATGCTAGCCAAGATGTTGCAGCAGTTCCTCTACGACGTGGAGTGGGGCGAGATCGATTACCTCGTGCTTGACCTGCCGCCCGGCACCGGCGATGTGCAGCTTACCCTCGCCCAATCGATGCCGCTCACTGGCGCGCTAATCGTCAGCACCCCACAGGACGTGGCCTTGATGGACGCGATGAAAGCCCTAAATATGTTCCTCAAGCTGGACGTGCCGATCCTCGGTATGGTCGAGAATATGAGTTACTTCGTTGCCCCTGACGGCCAGAAGATCGAGATTTTCGGTCATGGTGGGGCGCGCGCGGCGGCAGAGCGGACGGAAGTTCCTTTCCTCGGCGAAGTGCCGCTGGACATGGCGATCCGCATCGGCGGCGACAGTGGTCAGCCGATCACCCTGCAAGAGGATGGCCCGCAGAGTGCCACCTTCCACCACATCTCACGCGGCCTGGCGGCGCAGGTTAGCATCCTCGCCCTCGGCCTGCAACAGCCATTCGAGCCGAACCCAGAGAGCGCATAGCCCGGCGGCCCGCTGCTAACCGCTAACCAGCCTGGCACCCAAATCGCTTGCCCTTGACATAACGTGTACAATGAGGGTGCAGAAGCAGAGTGGGAGGGATGGGCGTGGCAGTGGACGAGCAGCCGGGCAGCCGCTTTGAACGCGGCAACGTAGTGGTCGCTGAGGGGGGAGCGGGCGGGCAGGTTGCGCCGCTGCTGGGGCTGGGCCTGGTGGTCATGCTGCTACTCGGCAGCCTCGGCTACTGGCTGGCTGGCAACTCCCCCACCGCCAGTAGTTCGGCGGTCAACCTCGGCCTGCTAGTTACGCCGACCGCTGCCAGCCGCGCCAGCCTGGCTGTCCCTGCCACGCCAACCAGCCAGCCCGCCAGTCCGCCAAATGATAGTCTCTTGCCAGCCCCACCCGCAACCGAGGAGCTAGCAGCCCCACCCCCCAGCCCGACCGAGGGAGCGGTGATCCTACGGCTGCCACCCAGCCTCACCCCTGGCCCAACCAGCACCACCACCCCCATACCCACTGCGATCATTTACCGCGACAGCCTGACTGGGCTGGAGATCAGTGCGGAGGAGGCGAACCTACGCCCGCTACTGGTGATGATCGACAACCACTGGGACGCAGCCCCGCAGTCGGGCCTCGACCATGCCAGCCTGGTATACGAGGCACTGGCCGAAGGTGGCATCACCCGCTTCGCCGCGATCTTTGATGGCAGCAGCGGTGAGGTGGCCGAGATCGGGCCGGTGCGTAGCTCGCGCATCTACTTCGTAGAGTACGCGCTACCCTATAGCCCCCTCTACGTCCATGCTGGTGGCAGCCCTGCGGCCCTCGACTACCTGACCAACCCAGCCCACGACCTGCTCAATCTTGACTTGCTGGCGGCTGGCCCTTCCTGGCGTAGCCCAGACCGCCTGGCTCCCCACAACCTCTATGCCAAGAGCAGCAGCCTGCGCGCCTATCTCAGCCAGCAGCAACTGTCTACTCCCTCGCCGCTGCAAACAGCAGGCTGGCAGCACAAGGCCGACCAACCGCCAGCGACCGCCCCAGTTAGTACCACGATCAGCTTCAGCTTCAGCGATGCCAACCGCTCTGACGTACTGTGGAAGTACGACTTCGCCACCAACCGCTATCTTCGTTCGCAGTGGGGCGGCCCGCACAGCGACCTGGTCAGCGGCGAACAACTGACCGCCCACAACGTCGCTATCCTCTTTGCTACCACTGCCCCTCTGATTGGTGACGAGAAGCTGCGGATCGAGGTTGCCACCAGCGGGGAGGGCGATGCGCTGTTTGCCATTGATGGTCAGTTGCGCCCCGGCAAGTGGCAGAAGCCAGGCCAGAGCGACCCCCTTACCTTCACCTATGCCGACGGTAGCCCCGTCGCCTTCAACCGGGGCAACACCTGGGTGGAGGTGCTACCCACCAGCCGCAAGGTGCTGTTCAAGTAGCAGCCAGGGCTACGGCCAGAGGGTGTCAGTCCAGGGTAGCTGCTTCGCTGCCCGGTTGGAGGAAGCGGGCAACCAGGGCCAGCAAATCGTCTGCGTCAAATGGCTTGCTCAGGTAAGCGTCGGCACGCACCTTCGCCGCCTTGCTGGCTAGCAGGCGGTCGCCACTGACCAGGATCAGGGGGATATTGCGCGTGGCAGGGTGGCGGCGCAGTTCGTAGCTGATCTCCTGACCATCCATGCCAGGGATCATGATATCGAGCAGGATCAGTTCGGGCTTGAACCGCTCTAGTGCGAGTTCGGCAGAGTCTGCGTCGCCCGCCCCCTGCACTGCATAGCCTTCGCTAGCCAGCAACTCGCTGACATAGAGGCGAATGCGCTCGTCGTCATCGATCAGCAACACGCGGCGGGCTGGCGGGCTAGGCAGCAGCTTGACGCTCTCTGGCAAGGCTGGTTGGGCGTTGCTCTCGTTCTTCTTTTTGCTACGACGCAGCAGCCACGGCATGGCGATCTCCCTGTTTAGCTTGCAATAAGTAACGGTGCAGGCCGCTAGATCGTGCGCCTCGGCCAGCCTAACAAGGCAAAGTAGCAAGTTGAACACCAGGTGCAGCCGAGCGTAACGGCAACTCGGCAAAGGCGTTCTAACGGATAGAGGTAGGAGACCTCATTGGCTAACCATTACCAAACAGGAGCATATTAGATGAAGACTGCCCGTTTCTCTGCCGCTATCTTCGCGGCTCTCGTGCTGACTTTCGCCCTCGCCCTCGGTCAGGCCGCAGCCAGCCCCAGCCGCAGCCTCACCGCTGCGCCAACCCCCTTCCAGTTCCGCGTCGAGGCAGGTCAGAGCTTCCGCACTGCTGTGCGCGGCTACTGCATTGACTTCAGCAAGAAGTTCCCTACTGGCTCACTTGACCTGAAGGCTGGCACCGATCCGCGCGTCAGTTCGGCCCTGGCCTACGCCTTCGAGAAGGGCTACGCCGACAACAACTACAAGCAGACTGGGCTGGCGATGTGGTATCTGCGGGACAACACCTGGCACGACAGTGTTATTGGTGAGAGCAACCACAATGTTGCCCAGGAGATTGTCAATGCCGCCCAGGGCAGCTACACGGACGCGAACGTAGGTGCTTCGGCCTCGCTGGTGCAGGCAACCCAGGCCAACCAGGTGCAGGCACGTATCGAGAACTTCCGCGCCATCGACCAGCAGCCCGCAGGGGCTAGCTTCTATGGCGAAGGCGAATTGGTGGTCACCAACACCGGCACTACTGCCCTCAGCCTCTATCTGCCTTTCGGCACGGTCGGGCCTGCGCCCAGCGAGGGCTTCCAGAACATGGCTCTCTATGCCGTAGGTCAGGTGCAGCAGGCTCCTGCTACTGCCGAGGCTTTGGCGACTGCTGCCCCGACTGCCACCAGCGCGATGATGGCACCAACCAGCAGCGACAGTGCTGGGGCAGCTAACACAATGCCTACTACCGGCAGCGGTGGCCCGGAAATTGGAATGATCCTTATCGCCCTCAGCATCGTGCTGCTAGCCGGTGGGCTGGCCCTGCGCCAACGCCAGACTGCTTAGCTTAACGCGCTAGGATTTTAACCAGGCAGCTAGGGCCGCTCCATTGGGGTGGCCTTTGCCTTTCGTCAGAGGAGATAGCAACTATGGACGACCAGGCCGACCGCCACCACGACGCGGACACCATTGAGCAGGAGGGCTTCGCCAACCCCGAAGCGACTATCGCCGATACTACCGAAGGGGGCAGCCGCATCCGCCCGCTGTCGATGCCCGACCTCAACAACGACCCACAGGCTAAGGTTGAGGGTGGCACAGCGATCTTCAGCGACCACCCAGAACTTGAAGATCAGACTCGTGACCAGGAGTTGGACAAGGAAGCGCAAGCTACGATGCTTGGCCGCATCCAGAGTGGCGGTTGAACGACCGCTAGAAAGAGGCAAGCAGTGGACAACCAACCAGTAGGCGATCCCGCCTCCGGTGATTACGACCCGCAGGATCAGGACAGTGGCACCTTTGCCGCTGCCAACGACGAGGGGCTACTACTTACTCGCCCAGAGGACAAGGCAGGCGACTCGCTGGCTGTTGCCAACAACCCGCTCGGCACGCGCGACCATCAGGACGAGGGCGAGAGCAACCCCAGCGGCGAACAAGTCTTCTTTGACCACCCAGAGGAGAGCGACGACGTAGGCCGCGACCCGCAGCAGACTATCGGCGACTCGCCGACCGACATCCAGGCCCACGCTCTCGAACGGCTCCGCACGGGCGGCCCTGGCCTACCCACCACTGGCAGTTGAGAGCGCAGCCGCTTGAATGAGCAGTAACAAACAGCCCCCTTGTTTGAGGGGGCTACTTTTTGGCCGAACCTGGGTTAGCTACCTAGTCATCTGCCCTCAATCAAACGATAGAAGCGAGGACGATGCCGTTGATCGTACTGGCCTGCTCTATCGTATTCTGGTAGGTCTTGTGTGTCACCCACCGCATACTGACTGCTCCCCAGGGGGTTGTATAGGGCTGGCCCCATTGCTGTGGCGAAAGGCGCGCGATGAAGGCGCACTCGGTTGAGCGCAGGCGGCGTAGCTCCTCGATCAGGTCGCTGATCGACTTCTCTGGGCGCGCTATGTCCCAGCGATCCTTCTCCTCGGCGGCAAAGCTGAGGGCTGGCCCCATCTCCATTACGTAGCGCAGGGTTGGCACCGTCAGTTCACGCTCAAAGTTGTTCAACTGGTCTAGCACCCGCTGCGGCGACTGCTCGCCCAGTTGCGTCCAGTCGGGCGGGACCACAAAATAGCGGTTGGGCGGCAGGCATTGCATAGCCCAGGCAAACTCCTCGGCGGAGGTGACGAGGCGGTGGATGAACAGGTCGCGGTTGTCGTTTAGCATACCATTCCTCTGATCTCTATTGCCCTCATTATAGCACAAAGCAGAGTGGCTTGCACATTGACAAAGCTGAAAAAGCGGTTAGGGCTTGCTGCCGCTCGCTAGCTGGGCGCGGCAGCCCGTGAGCGGCAGCCTGAACAAGCCAACCCGGCAGCCGCAACCGTCGCTTGCCAGCCACCATCGGATCGTGCTAAGATAGGCTCATACAGATGCGCCCGCCGCCACGAAGCGGGCTGGTCAAGGATGAGCAACGCAACGCCAAAAAGGAGCAAGCCGACGATGGTTAAGCTGGTAGCATTGTTTAAGCACCCTGGGGCAGAGAACCTGGCCGCCTTTGAGGATCACTACCTCAACACCCACCTGCCCCTGATTCGCCAGGTGCCGAGTATGGTGCGCTTCGCGGCGACGAAGCTCACTAGCCTGCGCCCTGGGCAGGAAGCCCCCTACTACCGCATGGCCGAGATGTACTTCGCGGACAAGGGTAGCTTCGACGCTGGCATGGCGAGTGCCGAGAACCGGGCGGCGGGCAAAGACCTGATGAGCTTCGCCCGCGACTATGTGACCATGCTCTACGCCGAGGAAGAAGCCTGAGATGCTAGACTATCCACGCGGACTGCCGCCAGAGGAACTTGGCTTCCAAAGCATCATCTATACCAAAGCGGCGGGGCGAGCGACGGTGACGCTCAACCGGCCTGAAGTCTACAACGCCTTCAACTTCCAGACCCTCAGCGAGATGGCCCGCGCCTTTCTCGATGCTTCCTGGGACGACGAGGTGGCTGTCCTGGTGCTGACTGGCGCGGGCGACAAGGCGTTCTGCACTGGGGCCGACCTTGATGAGCAGATGAAGTTTGAGCAACGACCCCATGACTACTGGAAGTGGATGGGCGCGTTCATCGACGCACACGACCGCCTCCGCAATATCGGTAAGCCGACCATAGCGCGGGTCAACGGCATGGCGGTGGGCGGTGGTAACGAGTTCAACATGGCCTGCGACCTGGCGATTGCCGCCGACCACGCAATCTTTCGGCAGGTTGGCACGGCACGGGGCAGCGTGCCAGCGGGCGGCGCAACCCAGTGGTTGCCGATCATTATTGGCGACCGCCGCGCAAGGGAGATGCTCTGGCTCTGCGAAGATGTATCAGCGGCGAAGGCTCTGGACTGGGGGCTGATCAACCAGGTCGTCCCCGCTGCTGCACTTGACGCAGCGGTGGACGCGATGGTGGCGAAGCTAATGGATCGCCTGCCCAACATCATGCGCTATGCCAAACAGCAGACCAACTTCTGGCGCGACTTTTCCTGGAACATGACGGTTGGTCACGCCCGTGACTGGCTCAGTGTCAACGCCGACTCCGCCGAGGTACGCGAGGGGCTGGCCGCCTTCCACGAGAAGCGACAGGTCAACTACGACGCAATCCGTGAAGCACGGGTGGAGCGGCGCGAGCAGTAGCAGCCGGCTCGCTAACCGCAGGGCTGGCGGCTAAATAGCAATCTGTAAAGGAATATACAGTCTTCTGTAAAGAGGTTGCCGCAGCAATCTGCCGCTTCTGTGCTACACTGCCAACAGCACAAAAGCAAGGGGGTGGGGATTGAGCGACCTGGTAGGGCGACGGAGGGATTGGGCTGCTATCTGTACTGGCCGCCCAGCCCCAGGTAGGATAGGAGCGGCAGGGTGACAAAGCTACCGACCGGCACGGTGAGCTTCCTTTACACCGACATTGAGGGCAGCACCCGCCTCTGGGAGCAACACCCACAGGCGATGCACGCTGCCCTTGCCCTACACGATACGCTGCTGCGCCAGGCAATCGAGGCACGGGGAGGACACATCTTCCAGGCGGTCGGCGATACCTTCTATGCCGCCTTTACCACCGCGCCCGCTGCCCTTGCTGCCGCCGCCACCGCTCAGCAGGCACTGCGGACCGCAGCCTGGGGGCCAGTAGAGCCGCTACGGGTGCGGATGGCTCTGCACACTGGCCCTGCCGAGGTGCGTAGCGATGACTACTTTGGCCCAACGATCAACCGCGTGGCCGCCCTGCTAGTGGCTGGTCATGGCGGGCAGGTGTTGGTTTCGGCGGCCACCCGCGAACTGCTGCGCGACCTGCTCCCGCCCGATTTCAGCCTGCGCGACCTCGGTCAGCGGCGGCTGAAAGACCTGACCCAGCCAGAGCAAATATACCAGCTAGCTGCCCCTGGCCTGGATAGCGATTTCGGCCCTCTCAAGACGTTGGACACCCACCCCAACAACCTGCCCTTGCAATCCACATCCTTCCTGGGCCGCGAACGCGAACTGACAGACCTGCTCGCCTTGCTACGCCGCCCTGATGTGCGTCTGCTTACCCTCAGTGGGCCGGGTGGTAGTGGCAAGACGCGCCTCAGCCTCCAGGTGGCGGCGGCTTTGTTGGATGATTACCCAGACGGCGTGTACTTCGTTCCACTCGCGGAGATCAGCGACCCCAAACTGGTGATGGCGGCGGTTGCTCAAACCCTCAATCTGGCGGAGATGGTCGGGCAGCCTTATGGCGAAGCGGTCAAGGCTTATGGCCGTGAACGGGCGATGCTGCTGGTGCTGGACAACTTTGAGCAGGTGGTGGAGGCTGCTGTTCAACTTGGCGAACTGCTTACCGCCGCCCCACGTCTCAAGCTGCTGGTCAGCAGCCGCGAGGTCCTGCACCTCTACGGCGAGCAGGAGTACGCGGTGCCACCGTTGGCCCTGCCTGACCTCAAGCAACTGCCGCCCCTCGATGAGCTTGAGCAGTACGCAGCGGTTGCCCTCTTTGTCGCTAGGGTGCAGACGATCCGCCATGACTTCCGCCTCACGCCAGAGAATGCGCGGGCGGTGGCCGAAATATGCAGCCGACTGGATGGCCTACCTCTGGCTATCGAACTGGCGGCGGCGCGTAGCAAGCTGTTCAGCCCGCAGATGATGCTGGGCCAACTGAGCAACAGCCTCAAGGTGCTGACCAGCCCGATGCGCGACCTGACCCCGCGCCAGCAGAGTTTGCGCGGCGCAATTGATTGGAGCTACAACCTGCTGGACGAAGGGGAGCGGCTACTGTTCGCCCGCCTTGCCGTCTTCGTGGGTGGCTGCACCCCCGAAGCGGGCGAGGAGGTTTGTAGCGGCGAAGGTTTGAGCGAGCTGCCAGCGGGTGTCTTTGAGAGCCTGGTTTTGCTGGTAGACAAGAGCCTGCTACGCCAGGCGACCGAGGGCGCAAGTGAGCCGCGCTTCGTGATGCTGGATACCATCCGCGAATATGCCGCCGAACGGCTGAACCTGGGTGGTGAGGCCGAAGCGGTGCGCCGCCGCCATGCCATGTACTATGTCGCCTTCGCCGAGCAGGTGGAGGACAAACTGGTACCCCTGCGTGACCCAAGCTGGCTGGATCGGGTGGAGCAGGAGTACGACAATCTACGAACTGCTATGCAGTGGTGCAGCCTCCACGAGCCAGGCGCGGGGCTGCGGCTGGCGGTGGGCATCCGCGAGTTCTGGTACGTGCGCGGCTACCTGAGCGAAGGACGAGGCTGGTTGGAGCGGCTGGTGGAGGCGGTGGGCGACGATCTGCCGCTGCAAAGGGCGAAGGCTCTGCTGACCAGCGGCATTCTGGCTACCTACGAGGGCGATTACGGCACCGCCAGCCGCTTGCTGGCCGAGGGCGAAGCGATCAGCGAGGGCTGCGGCTACCACGAGGGCGTTGCCAGTGCCTTGCGTAATCGTGGCTATATTGCCTACCGCGAGAAGGATTATGCCCGCGCTCGCGCCCTCTACGAGCAGGGGATGGCCCTTAGCCGCCGAACGAATGACCGCCTGCACATGGCGGCCTTCGCCAACAGCCTCGGCATTGTCGCTTATCGCGAAGGCGACTATGATGCGGCCCAGGCTCTCTACGAGCAAGGACTGGCGGGCTATCGAGAGCTTGGCTCACGGCGTGACGAGTTCAGCCTGCTACACAACCTGGCGCACCTTGCCCGGCACAGGGGCAACTACCAGGCTGCCGCCCAATTCTATCGGCAGGCTATTACTATAGATGCAGAGCTAGGCGAGAAGGTGGAAGTGGCCGACGCACTGGAAGGGCTGGCCGCCACCTTGTGCGACCTCGGCGAAGCGCGGCAGGCGGTTATCATCTTCGCCGCTAGCAGCAGCCTGCGCGAGTTGGTCGGCGTACCGATCTCTATCCTCAACCGCGAAGACCGAGCGCAGCAGTTGGCCGCCGCCCGCGCTAGCCTCAGCGAGCAGGATTACACTGTGGCCTGGCAACAAGGTCGCCGCCTCAGCCTCGCGCAGGTTACCGCGTTGGCCTTGAACAGCGAGTTAGCCGCTACCAGCAATGGTAAGGCCTGATATTGCACTCTTACACTAGACGGGGACGAACGATGAACGGAGAGCAACGTACTCTTACCTTCCTTTTCACCGCCATTGAGGGGGCAGCCCGCTTGTGGGATGGGCAAGCCCAGGCAATGACTGGCGCGTTGGCCCGCCACCATGCGATCTTGCAGCAAGTGATTAGCACAGGTGGCGGTCATGTCTTTCAGGTAGTCGGTGACGAGTTCTGTGTTGCCTTCGAGCAGATCACGCCTGCGCTCCGCACCGTGGTTGCCGCTCAGTACGCGCTGCTAGCCGAGGATTGGGCCGTAGTCGGGGGGCTGCGGGTGAAGATGGCCCTGCACGTTGGCCTGGCCGAGTTGCGTGGCAGCGACTACTACGCGTCACCTACCCTCAACCGCCTGGCTCGCACCCTGGCTGTTACCCACGGCAGCCAGATACTGGTCACCGCTGCGACGCGGGAGGGGGTGCATGGCTACCTGCCAGAGGGCTACGCCCTGCGCGACCTGGGCGAGCGCAAACTGCGCGATCTGCCACCTGAACACCTCTATCAGCTAGTTGCCCCCGGCCTAGCTGACAGCTTCCCACCGCTGCCCACCCTTGATGCGCGGCCCCACAACCTGCCCGCCCAGCTAACTACGCTGATCGGGCGCGAAGCAGAGACTGCCACCCTGCGCTCCAGCCTGCGCCAAACCCGCCTGCTGACCCTGACTGGGCCGGGTGGGGCCGGTAAGACGCGCCTCAGCCTGGCCGTCGCTGCCACCTTGCTGGACGAGTTCGCCGACGGGGTGTACTTCGTTCCCCTGGCCCCAGTTAGCGATGTTGGCTTGGTCGCCAGCACAATCGCCAGCACGCTGGGGGTGAAGGAGACAGCGGGGCAGTCTGCCACCAATGCGCTGCAAAGTTATTTGCAAGGCAAGCAAATGTTGCTGGTGCTAGACAACTTTGAGCAGGTGGTAGAGGCCGCCCCTATACTCAACGGCTTGCTAACCGCCAGTCCGCGCCTCAAGCTGCTGGTCAGCAGCCGCGAGGTCCTACACCTCTACGGCGAGCAGGAGTACGCGGTGCCACCGTTGGCCCTGCCCGACCTCAAGCGACTACCGCCGAGCAGCGAGCTTGAGCGGTACGCAGCGATTGCCCTCTTTGTCGCCCGCGCCAACGCAGGGCGGCCCGACTTCCACTTGAGCGCGGAGAACGCAGCAGCAGTGGCCGAAATCTGCACCCGGCTGGACGGCCTGCCCCTGGCTATCGAATTGGCCGCCGCGCGGATCAAGCTGCTCACCCCCCGCCAGATGGTCGAGCGGCTGGCTAGCAGGCTGGCTCTGCTCAACAGCGGCAACCGCAACCCCGACCCCCGCCAGCGCAGTCTACGCGAAGCGATAGCCTGGAGCTACGACCTGCTGGGAGCCGAGGAGCAAAGCCTCTTTCGCCGCCTGGCTGTCTTTGTGGGTGGCTGCACGGCAGAAGCCGCCTTCGCTATCTGCAACTGCGACGGTAGTCTGCCGTTCGATGTTCTCGGCGGCCTTGCTTCGCTGGTAGACAAGAGCTTGCTGCGGAGTGCGGAAGAACGCGATGGTAGCCTGCGCTTCCAGATGCTGGAGACCGTGCGCGAGTATGCGTTGGAGAAGCTGACGGGCAACGAGAGCCGCTACGATATGCAAAAAGCGGTGCGCGAATATGCATTGGAGCAGCTAGCCGAGAGTGGTGAGAGCGCAACCCTACGCACCGCCCACACCGCATACTACGTGGCCTTTGCCGAGACCGCCGACCAGCAACTGCGGGGGCGCGAGTTGGCGCACTGGATCGTCCGCGTCGAAGCCGAACACGACAACCTGCGGGCTGCTCTGCAATGGACGCTGGCAACCGAAGCACCGCTGGCCCTGCGCCTGGCAACTGCACTTGGCTACTTCTGGATGATCCGCGGCTACTACAGCGAGGGGCGGCAGTGGTTGGAAGTGGCCCGCGCTCAAGATCGGCAAACCACGATCATGCAGGCCGCTGCCCTGAACGCACTAGGCAACATAGTGAGGATGCAAGGAGAGTACAGCGCGGCCCGTACTTGTTTTGAGCAGTCAATCGCGATGGGCGAGGAACTGGCTAATCAAAGAACCATTGCCACTGCCCTGGGTAGCCTTGCCAACCTCATCTCTGAGCAAGGTGACAACAACATAGCAAGCCTGATGCTGCAAGAGGCTTTGACCATCTGGCAGAGCCTGGCTGACGAGCCAAAGATCGCTAGCACGCTGGGCCGCATCGGTACGGTGGCCTTCTACCGGGGCGACCTGGATACGGCGGCCCGGCTGATCGCTGAAAGTGTGGTTGCCTGGCGCAAGATCGGTGATGTGATTACTGCTGCTCGGATGCTGGACAACCAGGGGGTGGTCGAGCTTGAGCGGGGGAGCGCAGCCGGGGCCTTTGCGGCCTGGGCGGAGAGCCTGATCATCTACCGCGCGCTAGACGACAAGGTAAACATCGCCTTTACGCTCAACAATGCGGGGGATTTGCTGCGGCGGCAGGGTGACTACGAGCAGGCGAAGGCTCTGCTCAACGAGGCCCTGACTATCCGCCAGGAACTGGGGGCAAAGCTGGATGTTGCGCGCACCACCAACAATCTGGCCCAAGTGATCCTGGAGGAGGGCGGCTACCAGCAGGCAGAGGAACTATTTGAACGCTGCCTGCACCTGTTCCACGAAGCAGGGGTGATGCGCGACATTGCCGCTGTGTTCGAGCGGCTGACGCGGGTGGAGATTGCAAAACAGGACTACGAGCGGGCAACGCACCTGCTGGCGGCAGCAGCAGCCTTGCGCGAGGCTAGCGACAACCCCGTACTAGGCTCCCAACGCGAGGAGTACGACAGGACTATGGCTGCGCTCCATCAAGCTCTGGACGCAGAAAGATACGCGGTGGCCTGGGTGGTTGGCAAGGCGATGACGCTGGAAGAAGCTGTCGCTTACGCAAGCAACGGCGGCAAAACGAGGCGAGGATGACTGGCCCAACCTGACGAAGGAGATGGTGCAAACCAAGCGATGAGCAAAACGAGCGTGCAGTACCCAACGGTGATCAAGGCCCAGCGCAATCGGCTGGGTGAGGCGGCGGTCAACTGGCTGGTGCTGGGTTCGCTACGGCGAGCCTTCAGCCAGGTGCGGCTCAAGGTGGAGGTGGGAGCCGAGGCACCGCGCCCGCAGGCCCGCCTGGATCGCCCGGCTATCTTTTACCTCAACCACTCGTCCTGGTGGGATGGCTATGTCACTTACCTGCTCGCTCGTCACCTGTTCAAGGCCGATGCCTACCTGATGATGGACGTGCGCCAGTTGCGTAAATACTTCTTCTTCACCTGGGCAGGAGCCTTCTCGGTTGACCGCCAGAGTAGCCGCAGCGCAGTGGAGAGCCTCAACTACATCAGCAATCTGCTGCGGGAGCGACGCTGGCGCAGCCTATGGCTGTTCCCCCAGGGCGAGATCCAGACTAGCAGCCGCCGCCCACTTGACTTCTTCGGCGGCCACGCTGCTGTTGCCCGCAAGCTGCCAGCCTGCTACCTCTACCCGGTAGCAGTACGCTACGAGTTCGCAACCAGCCAGTTCCCAGAGATTTTTCTGCGGATCGGCCCTGGGCAAGCGGTGCAGGGCCGTGCGCTGAACGCCAAAGCCTTGACCAACGACACCCGCCTGCGCCTTGAGCAGCAGCTAGCGCAGATGAACGCCGAGCTAAACGCGGGTCGCTATAGTTCGCCAGCAGCAGAGGCAGATAACTTCCCTGGCTACCGCACGATCCTGCGCGGCAAGGGATCGGCCAACAGCCGCTTCGAAAAGATATTCGCGCCCCTACTACCAAAGCAGGGTCAGTCGCCTGACTTAACCCACACTCTTGCACCTCGCAAGTTCGTGGGCCTGCAACCTGCCAGTCTGTTGGCTGCATCTAGCTGCTACGACCGTGCTGTGGTACGCCCGGCGGGTCTCGAACCCACGACATTCCGCTTAGAAGGCGGACGCTCTATCCCCTGAGCTACGGGCGCGTATGCAAGCTGATTATAGCAAGGGGACGCGCCGCTGTCAAGGCGATATGCCAACCGCCTACGACTCTGGGGCGAGGGTAGCGCGTTCGCTGTAGGCAATGTCGGCCAGGTCGCTGCCCGTTTCGCTCGGCCCTTGCTCACCCTGCTTCTCTCGCCAGCGGTGCGCCCACTCGATCAGCGCATCTAGCTGCTCCTGGTTGGGTGCAACCTGGGCGCGGCCCTGCTTAGCCAGGTGCAGAGCCGCACTGGGGGTGTAGCCCATGCTGACTAGCACGCAGCAGAGTAGCAGTGCGCTGCGGCCAATACCGTACTGGCAGTGGATGTAGACCTTCGCATCCTGCGCCAGTTGCTCGTTGATCCAGGCCACGCCATCGTCCAGCATCGTCTGTGAGACGGCGTGTGCGTCCTGGGTGGGCAGGTGGAGCAAGGTAATACCATGTTCGCGTAGGGTATGCTCGTCGTCCCGATCCTCCACCCGCACATCTACTACGTGGGTGATGCCCAGGTCTTTCGCCAGATGCTCGGCGGCCTCGGTGGGGAACTTGCCGCCCATCGCCAATTGTGGGGTAATCCAATTAAAATTAAGGTGCGTCCTGCTGTTCTTGCCCATGCGCTCAGCTAGCATGATAGATAGTCTCCTGTAAACCATGTGTGGCAGATCGGCAAGCAGGCTGCGCTTGCGGATCGGCTTGAGATCGTCGTCGGTTAGCCTGCTTGTGGACGGCGGTTGCGGCTCGGTCAGGCTGTTTGGCTGTTTGCTGCTCAATGTTTGCTCCAAAAGCGCGGGTCTTGGTCTACGCTGCTTTGCATAAATTATACCACATTGATCGTCCCATGCTATAATGGCGGCATGAAAATCGGCATTGACGCAAGCAGGCTAGCGGTGGGCCAGCGCACTGGCACAGAGAACTACGCCTACCAGATAGTGCGCGCCCTGGCTGCCCTCGACCAGCACAACCGCTACACTCTCTACTTCAACCAGCCGCCGGTGGGGGCCGAAGCACTGCTGGCCGCTCTGCCCAGCCGCTGGCGCACGCGCAACCTGCCTGCCCGCCGCCTCTGGACGCACCTGCGCCTTAGCCGCGAGATGGCGAGGGCGGCACCCCGCGTCCTGTTCGTCCCCGCCCACGTCGTACCAGCGATCCACCCGCGCACAGTTGTTACCCTGCACGACCTCGGCTACCTCCGCTACCCCGAAGCGCACAGCCGCCTCAGCCGCTACTACCTGCGCCTCAGCACAATCTGGAGCGCAAGGGCTGCTCGCCAGATTATCGCCGTCTCAGCGGCCACTGCACGTGATGTGGTGCAGCACAGCGGCGTGCCAGCGGCAAAGGTGCGGGTGGTCTATCACGGCTACGATGACGCACGTTTCGTGCCAGTTGTGGACGGGGCCGCTATTGCCGCTGCCAAAGTGCGCCTGGGGCTGCAAGCTGCGGAGAACTACGTCCTCTACGTTGGCACGATCCAGCCACGCAAGAACCTGACCCGCCTGGTAGAGGCGTTCGCTGCTAGCGGTTGCGCGGGTGACTATCGGCTGGTGCTGGGCGGCAAGCGTGGCTGGTTGAGCGACGAAATCTACGCTACTGCCAACCGCCTCGGCCTGCAAAACCGCGTGCTTTTCCCCGGCTACCTCAGCGACGACGACCTACCCGCCCTCTACAGCGGCGCGACCCTGTTTGCCTTCCCCAGCCTCTACGAAGGCTTTGGCTTGCCGGTGCTAGAGGCGATGGCCGCTGGCACCCCCGTGCTGGCCGCCAATGCCAGTAGCCTACCAGAGATCGTTGGCGACGCAGCAGTGCAGTGCGACCCCCTGGATACCGCCAGCATCGCCGCCGCCCTGCACTGGGCTTTGAGCGACGCTAACCTGCGCGCCTCATTGCGGCAGCGGGGCTTGCAGCAAGCGCAGCAGTTTAGCTGGCGGCGGTGCGCCACCGAGACGCTGGCGGTATTGGAGGAGGTGGGTTCGGGGCGATGATGAAGGTTGAAGGGCGCGAGTTGGCCTAGCCCCGCTACCGCTCAGAAGATGCGCCACTCGTCGGGTAGGGTGTAATGGTAGAGTTGCTGGATGGGCCGACCGTCGCGGCGGATGCGGCTACGGTCGGCCCGTTGCACCGGGGCATAGCTGTTCTGCACCTGGGTGATCCGCTTGTCGCGTAGGTTGAAGATCACCAGGCCCGCCTCCACTGGGCTGAGGCTGGTGTCGTGGGTAAAGTCATCCAGCACGCGGAAAGGGGGTATCTCCTGTTCACGCTTCTCAAGCTGGGCCAGGCGGATGCCCGCCGTGATGTTGGCGGGCTGCTCTGGCGTGTTGCGCTCGGCAAAGCGGGCCAGCGCGTCGCCCACATAGCTGGCGAGACGGTCGTCGTAGGGGGTGGCTGCGGTCAGCAGGTCGCTGGCAGTGGAGGGTGCGCTGACGCAGGCGGCTACCAGTGCCTTCAGCACGCTACAAGGGGCGACGAAGCTGGTGATGCCGCCGGGATCCACGATAGTATAACGCATTGCATCCATCTCTTTAACCTCACCAGAGCCTCAATCCCCGCCCGGTCGAAGCCGACCACCACTCGCTCGCCACGCTTGACTAGCGGGCGGCGCAGGAGGGTTGGCTCTGCCACCATCAGGGCGATCAGTTCGTCTTCGCTGAGAACGCGCTGATCCAGGCTCATCTCCTTGTATTTAGTCGCCCGCGTGCTGAGTACGTCGTGGGCGGTCAGGCCAACCCCGTGCAGCAGGGCGCGCAACTCGTCTGCGCCAAAGCGATCCTTGAAGTAATCGCGCCGCTGGAAGCTGACGCGCTCATCCTTCAGCAGGCTCTCTGCCTTCTTGCAACTGGTACAAGAGGAGTACAGGTAAAGCTCTACGCTCTCACTCATCGCTCAAAGTCCTTTCTATTTTACCCAATCAAGCCGCTGCGATCCAATTTGGTGCGGTTAACAGCCGCGCCTCTAATGCTGCTCCAATGCAGTTACCGCCCGCCGCAGCCGCAGCGTTCTGATCTGGGCTGGGCCGAAGTGGAGGGTGAGAACACCATCGCTAAGGGGCAATGGATCACCAATCGACTCCTCCAATATGTTTGCTGCATAGAAGTGGCAGTCGCGCCAGAGTGGGGGGAGTGGCAGGCTGACGGTCAGCGGGCGGTCGCGCTTGTTGACCAGCCGCAGGATCACCCCATCCCCATCCTCGGCGGGCTTGAGGGCCGACCACTCGACCTCGGCGGCCAGGGGCAGCAGGCCAGCAGCAGGCCAGTCGGCTGCTACCCCACTCGCGCCGCCGCTGCTGGTGTAAGCCAGTGAGGGATTGTGGCAGGCGGCCACTCGCCCCCACAGGGCCGCCTGCGCGAGCGGCTGCGGGACGAGCAGGAGGCTGTAGCTGAAGTGGTGGGTGCCGATCATCTGCGCCGCCGGGGTAACAAGCTCTGGCCCCGCCGCCGAGGGCCGCGTCTCAAGGTCGCTGCGGGACAGGTGGCCGACGGCCCGCAGGAGCGTGAGGTGGAGAGTGCTACCCCCTGTCGTTGCGCTCGCCTCCACCTCGCGCAGACCCTGGGGGATCAGCAAGAGGCTGGCCCGTGCGTCGCTGAGGGCAGCGAAGGCGTTGACCGGGCGGGTAGGCTGCGGCAACTCGACCCAGGTGATGTCGCCCGCCTCCGGGTCGCGGTAGGGGCGGCTTACTAGCTCGAAGTGGCCGTCAGAGTGGACTACATCGCTCTTGATCGGGGTGTGGAAGCTGACACGTAGGCGGTGGTCACGAGCGCGGTTGTGGATCGTGGTCTCAAAATCGATCCGTTCGCTGCCCGCATAGAGGCGCACCCGGCTCTCGATCCTGAGACTAATCCGCTTCTTGCTACGGCTGCTACGCTCCTCGCTCAAGCTCGCTGGCACGGCGTAGCGGTCGATCAGCTTCCACTCGGCGAACAATGGCCCGCTGGCTGTCACTGTTACCCGCACTGGCACGCGCATGAAGCTGAGACGGCTGGCCTGCTGCCGCTGCGGATGGGCAACCACGCTGTCTAGCGACGGCGGGCAGTAGTTGTAGGTGTCGCCTTTCTCGCCCCCATCGCTGAAGGCGTTAAGCGGGCCATGCTGCCTGCCATCGCGCTTGTCTAGCAGGTAGAGGAAGCCATCCTTGCCGATAGTCAGGCGGTAGTGCTGGTTCTCCAATCCCTGGGGGCTGGCGAGCAGATCGCTGGTGGGCGGCCTGCCGCCGTCGCTCAAGCTGTAGCGGCGCACAGCACCACTGCCCACCTCCCGCTGGGGGAAGTAGAGACGATAGTCGTAGCCGAGGGTGACGTAGCCGCTGACTCGCTTGACCTGCTGGTTGGCTTCAAGGAAGGCGCGGCCTTGAGCGACGGTAGCGGGCATGGTGAAGGCAGGGCTGGGCTGATCGCCGAGCAACACTGTCACACTGGCGGTATCGGGTGCAGCCAGCCCCCAGTCCACTCGCTGCACGTGGCCGCCCATAGCGACGGTAGTATTGCCCGCCATGCCCATGATCATCTTTGCGTAAGCGATTGGCACATTGAAGGAGGTAAGTACCCGCCCCTCCTGTGGCACAAGCTGGCAATGAACTGGTCGCCCCTGCTCGTCGCGCAGCAAAGGGGCGATTAGCGGCTGGGGGGTAGTCAGGTCTGCCACGCACACCTCCTCCGCTCGTGGGGCCAGCGGGTTGAAGGTGACAATCTGGGCCAGCCCATCCCCGCTAGCCGCTGGCAGGTAGTGGCTGAGGGCGACCCAGTAGTCGGCGATCAGGGCGGCCATCAACTGCTCGGCACTGGCGAAGCGAGTAGCCACGTCTTGCTGCACCTGGTCAACATTGCAGCCAGAGATGCTGTCGTGTGGCTGATTTTGCAGCAGCAGTGTCCAGATGCGCCGATGGGCGGTCGGCTCATGCGCTTCGCCGAGGAGGGTGAGCCAGGCTGCCAGCGGCTCTACTACGCGCTCCATCAGGTTGGTAGCCCGAAAGTCGCGTACCTTGAACGGAGTGCGCGTACTGGCGACGTTGGGCAGGATCGGCGCACGTTGCGGGTGGCGCAACTCGCCAACGTGCAGCGGCAAATCCGCCAACCGCTCGCCCAGTTCGGCCCGTACTGCGCTCAGGTAATCGGTCAGCAGCCCCGTCTCTACCCGCGCGCCTGCATCGTTGCTGGGCAGCGCGTGGATTGCGGCTGCCAACCCCGGTTGGATGCCCTGGTGGTCAAAGCCATTGGGCAGCAAGGCGATGCTACTGGCTTGCCAGGGCTGCAACGAGGCGGCGATCTGCTCAACCCGGTGGCGCAAACCCTCAGCATCTAGTGGCAACTGCTGACCTATGCCATAGCTCTCCACCAGGTAGCTAGCCAAGACGCGACTACCATCGGGCGATTGCCACCAGAACTCGGTGCTAGCTAGCTGCGGCGGCACCCCGCGCCAGACTACTGCGGTGTCGATCCCGGCACTCCGCAGCAGTTGCGGCATTTGCCCCACGTGGCCGAACATATCAGGCAGGTAGCCGACCAGCAGCGGCGCACCCCATCGGCGCGCATCCTGCAAGCCACGCAGCAGGTTGCGGATCAGGCTCTCTTGCGAGACCAGGAACTCATCGGCTAGCACATACCAGGGGCCAACGCTGACCCGTCCCGCCCGCGTCAGGGCTAGCAGCCGTTCGCGCATGGCAGGGCGCAGATCGAGGTAGTCGTCGAGGAGCGCAGTGTGACCATCGAGCAAGAAGCCAGGGTGCTGCGGCTCCTGCTCCAACGTCTGGATCAACGTGTCAAGGGCGCGCACCAATTGCCAGCGGAATTGCTCAAAAGGGGTGTGCCACTCCCGATCCCAGTGGGTGTGGGGTACTACGATGATGCGCTTGATCGTTGGCTTGCCCATGGTGGTTCTCCTTTAACGTAGCCGTGCAACAAATGCCTGCCAGTCGGCAGCAGCACAGGCGGCAAAGTCGCTGCTGCCCTGCAAGTAGGCAGACACGAAGCCGGGCTGGATCAGCGATGCCATCCGCAACCACTCTTGCGCGTCGGCACAATCACTGCGCTGGGCAGCCTCGGCAGCCAGCACGGTGCAGGCGCGGGCGTAGGTAGGGGCGTAGATGGTGTCGGCAACCTCAAGGGCCAGTTGCTCGGCAAGGGGGCGGCTGGCACGCAGGAAGGCGGCAAAGGCGTTGATCGCGGCTGCTTCCGCACCTGCCTCCACCTGGGCTAGCCCCCGGTTGAACTGGGCCTGCGCGTTGTCCGGCTCCAGCGCAAGCACCTGCGCGTAGTCGGCCAGAGCCTCGGCGGTGCGCTCTAGCTGACGGTAGGCAAAGCCACGGTTGTTGTAGGCGAGGGCGTAATCGGGCGCGAGGCGGATTGCCCGGTTGAAGTCGCTCAAGGCTGCGGCTGGCTGCCCCGCTTGCGCGTAGGCTGTCCCCCGGTTGTTGAAGCCCGCTGGCACAGTTGGCGCGAGGCGGATCGCTGCGCTAAAGGCCGCTATCGCCTCCGCAAAGCGGCCCGCTTGCAGGTAGGCAGCCCCCTGCACAGTGTAATCCTCTAGCTCCAACTCCTCCGCCTCGGCCATCGTTGCCCCTCCCAGCCCTATTATACCATCTGCCAGCCGTGTGTTATAATAAGCACATACCAACAGGTTGTGCTGAGTTGCAGCTCAACAGCACGCCAGATTAGACAAGGAGAATGTGTTTTGGAGATCATTCAGGCGATCATCCTCGGCCTCGTGCAGGGCTTGACCGAGTTCATGCCGATCAGCAGTTCAGCCCACCTGATCATCGTCCCCTGGCTGTTCGGTTGGCAAGACTTTGGCATTGGCTTCGACGTGGCTCTACACTGGGGTACGCTGGTGGCGGTGCTGGCTTACTTCTGGCGCGACATCATCCGCTATGTGCGCGCCCTCTTTACCGGGCTACCCAACTTCGGCCCCGGTGCTAGCCTCGGCCTGACCGCTGGTAGCCCCTCTGCAACAGCCAGCCCAGTGCAGCAGGCCGAGCAGGAGAGCGACCGCCGCATAGCCTGGCTGCTGCTGATCGCCACCGTCCCTGGCGCAATCGCGGGCCTACTGCTGGAGTCGAAGATTGACGACTCCTTCCACACCCCCGCCAACCTGAACGCCTGGGGTATCTACGCGATTGCCGGGGCAATGATCGTCATGGGCCTTGTTCTACTGCTGGCCGAGCGGCTCTACAGTGGCAAGGGCAAGCCGCTGACTGGCATCACCCTGCTGGACGCGGTGATCATTGGGGTGGCCCAGGCCGTCGCTGTGCTACCCGGCGTGTCCCGTAGCGGCGCGACGATCACCGCTGGCTTGTTCCGCAAGATCAACAGGGCCGACGCTGCCCGCTTCAGCTTCCTGCTCTCCAGCCCGATCATCGTCGCCGCTGGCTTCAAGAAGCTGTACGATTTGATCAAAGACCCTGCCCATGCTAACCCCGCTAACATCCCCACCCTTGCCTTTATCCTCGGCTTCCTGGCCGCCGCCATTGGGGGCTACCTGACCATCCGCTTCCTGATCGGCTACCTGCAACGGCGCAGCACGGCAGTGTTCGTCGTCTACCGACTGGTGTTGGGCGTAGCTCTGATCATACTGGCAATGCTCAACTTCCGTCGCTAGGCAAATGGTAAGTTAACGGTAAGGTGAGAAACATCTTTGATCGCTTGACACACCAGATAGCCTGATCTATGATAAGGGAACGATAGCCGACTGCCAATCTGCCGCTCCCAGCCACAGGTCAGGATGATGATCGCACCCCTTCCCTACCCAGAGCAGAATGTAGCCAGCCTGCTCCAGCAGCAGGAATATCTGGCTGCGCTGCACGAAACTGCGCTGGCCCTGATGAACCGCCGCAACGTGGGCGACCTGCTACAAGTGCTGGTCGCCCGCGCCGGTCTGCTAGCCGGTACCCTACACGGCTACGTCTACCTGCTCACTCCAGATCGCCGTCAGTTGCAGATGACAGTAGGGGCAGGGGTCTTCGGCGCACAGGTTGGCTATCGGGTTGGCCTGCACGAGGGCATCAGCGGGCGAGTTTGGGCTAGTGGGCAACCAGTGGCGGTTGATGACTATCAGACCTGGCCCGGCCACGTCACCGCGTTGGCTAGCCTCGGCTTGCACGCCGTGGTGGGGGTGCCGCTTACGTCGGGGACGCAGGTGGTGGGGGTGCTGGGCCTCGGCCACCTTGACCCTGACCGCCAGTTTAGCCACGAGATGATAGACCTGCTGCTGCGCTTTGCCGAAATCGCCGCCATTGCGCTCGACAATACAGCCCTCTATCTGGCCGCGCAGCAGGAGCTTGCCGAGCGCAGGCTGGTAGAGGCGGCCCTGCGCGAGAGCGAAGAACGCTATCGAACCGTCTCCGCCCTCACCTCCGAGTTCGTCTACTCGCTGGCTGTGGATGAGCTAGGCCACACGCGGCTGGAATGGGTGTCTGGTGCCTTCCCTGGCCTGCGCCGCTACAAGGCCGAGGAACTGAACGCCCGCGGTGGCTGGATCGCCTTCGTCCATCCCGATGACCGCGCC
>JBBROH010000020.1:0-32557 GCA_038229595.1 Chloroflexia bacterium
AAACTGATCATGGCTGATCCCCTGCTGCAATTCGCTGACAAGGCTGCGGTGACTAATGTTGTAGCTGCGAGTAAAGGGTAGATGCACCTGCCCGAAGCCCGCCCCCTTGAGCCACGTCGCGGAGTCGAACGAGGTCGCGCCCAGCATCCCGATCAGGCCGACGAGGGCCGGTACGCCGAGGCCGAACAGGTGGGTGCCGACCCCCTGCCGCTTCAGCCCGGCAACGGCCTGCACGATCAACTGCACGTTGGCGATAGACTGCTGGCTGGCCGAGTTGCTGCCGTTGTCCTTACCATTGGTCGCAAACGAGCCGAAGCCGATAGCCGCGAAGCTGTCGAGCGCGAGGTAGTGCTTGAGGCAGTATTCGATCTGCTCCGGGGTGTGGCCGTGTACGACCGGGACGGCCTTGCGGCGCATCTCTGGGCTGAGTTCCTGCCAGAACAGGCACGACATCTCCACCGTGCGGCGCACCTTGTACCACACAGTAGCGGGGTCGTCCTGCGTGCATGGGACGTAATCGGGCAGTACATAGCGGTCGGCCCAGGGGTTGGCGCGGTAGCAGGTCAGCAGCCGGTAGTAGAGTTCGTCGTAGTCAATGCGGCCAACCTGCACGTAGTAGCCCGCGCTATCGAAGCAGACGACGCTGCCAAGCTCGTCGCGCATCGCCGCAATCTTCTGCAAGGCGGCGGGGTTCATGAACAGCGGCGTAGTTAGGACGTGCGAGAAGGCCCGCTGCAACTCGCCCGCCTCGGTCAGCAGCGCAGTCATCTTGCGGATGTCGCTGGGGGCGACGGTCATCGAGGTGTAGAAGTCAAGCATGGGGCTGCTCCTCGTTTGGGCTGCTAGCCGTTGCCGCCAGTTCCGCAACCCGCTGGGCCAGCCTCGCGCTGCTCTCCGGTATACGGCTGTGCCGGATGCCAGTCTCCCCCATCCAGACGGCCATAGTCCGCAGTGCCTTGCGTTCCTTCATTTCGCTATTCAACGTACTCCTTATCCGATTGTAGACGTGTTTACACAATTTGAGATGCGCCTCAAAAATCCTGTCGCGGCCCACGCCAGTAAACTCGGCGGTTGCTTTAGGCGACAGTGGTCGCTCAAAGTTGTAGTGGACGCGCAGCAAGGCTCGCTCGGCCTCGTCCACTGTAGAGGCATCAATCAGCTTGTTGATCCACTGCTGGGTGGCAGCACGCTGTTCGTCGGTTAGCTCTGCCAGTGAGAGAGGTACAGGCTTCAGTTTGGCAGACTGTGTGGCATGACCTGCTGTGATATCGGTTGGCTGTGGGCGTGTGCGATATACAACACCCTCTACATCCTTCTCTCTTTTGGTCATACGCAGCCAGGTGAAGTTGATGATAAAGGCAAGCTGCTGACGGGTCAAATACTCAGGCATTTCGAGCCGGCGGTACAACAGGTCGCGCAGATACGCTAGGAAAGCGTCCATCACCCATATAACCTTCTGGTAGCTGACATAACCCTGGTCAGCCACCTGCTGGGGCGTAGTGGCGCAATCCAAATCTAGGCAAGCACGGATGATCGCCCGGTTCGAGCCGGGATAGCCAGTTATCAAGCGATCAAGTGTGCTTTTAAGATAGGCAATCTCCCCATGTTCGGCTTTGGCCCACAACTCTGCCTCGCTCCTGCTCTCAGCCAGCGCAGCGGCAGCCTCAAGGTTCGTGGTTGCTGAAGGCGATGCCGCTGTCTTGGCAACCTTTAGCGTCTCATATCTCCCCACCATCACAACCAGGTTCAGCCGGTTGGCAAGGTCACGACGCACCTTCCGGCAGAAGCCATCAGCTATCTGGCGCACCCGTTCGCGGGTGATGCCGTGCCGTTGGGCGACCGCTTCCAGCGAAGGCGGGTCGGTTAGTAGGAGCCGCTGGCGCAGCAGCCCCTGCCGCGCCCCACCCTGCTCTGTAATCAACTGATCCAGCACGTCGCGCACCACCCAGCCAATGACAAGCTGCTCCGGCCCCGGCGCATCATCCACAATCAACCTGGCCGCCCGGCTACGGTGCAGCGGCAGCACCCGCCGAACATTGTGCAGATGCGCCCATGTTGCACTGCGTAGGTCGGCGGCAGCATCCAGTTCGTCGCGGCTGGGTAGGCGGCCTACCACCTCACTATCCTCGTAGAGGTCGTTGCCACGCTCGTAAGCCTCCCGCGCATGAACTGGCAGGCGGATCACGTTGTCGTTGTTCTGGATCGAACGCTGGATGCGCTGGTTGACCCAGTTGCCTGCGTAGGTGACGAAGCGGAAGCCGCGCTGTGGCTCGAAGCTGTCTATCGCCCGCAGCAGGCCGATGCAGCCATCCTGAAAGAGATCGTCGAAGCCCATGCGCCGGTTAGCGAGGGCCAGCGCAAAGCGGGCGACCAGCCAGAGGTTGTCCTCGCAGACAGCATGGTAGATAGCGGCAACGGCGGGCAGGTTGCGCCAGCGTAGCAGCCGCTCCCCCTCGGTCTCGGCGGCCTCGTCGCTCGCCTCCGGGTCGCGGGCGGGGTCAAGGTCGGGGTAAGCGGCCCGCAACTGCTCAAGTTGGGCAAACAGGGCGGCTTCTTCGCGGCAATCCAGCTGGTGCATGGCGTAGTATTGCAGCAGGCGCGGACGTAGCGATGGCGCAACCCTGCCGCGCAGTTCACCCAGAGCCGCCGCCACCCGTACCCACGTCAGCGGGATTAGCCGCAGCCCCGCGAACGCCTCATGCGCGATCCGCTCGTATTTCCCATCCTCGTTTAGCCGTAGCGTACCTCCCCGCCCCCGGCCCTGACGTGGCGACTCGGCCAGCACACCTACATCCGCGTCGGCCAGTTCAGTAGCGATGCGGGCCACGCTGTAGGGGTCGGCCTCAACCATCCGCACGCAGCCGATCAGCCGCGCCCACGTCGTCTCCCCTGCGTCGAAGACCGGCTGCAACGCGGCCAGCACCTGCCGGATGCTGAACTGCTGGCGGGGCGCACTACTGCGCGGCCTGACACTGATCGTTGGCGCAGGCTGCCAGTCCAGGTCGCCGACCTCGGCCAGCAGGTCAATCTCGAAGTCGGCATCCCAGTCATCGGCCAATTCGTCGCTGGCTTCAAGCTCAAGTTCACCCGCCCATGCTGCCTGCTCCGGCTCAAAGGCGGGGGGCGGATGTTCGTTGCTGACACTAACCACCATTTCGGGAGCTACGCTCACGTCGGCTGTGGTCGCAGCGGCAAAGAGTGGCGACTGATCCACCGTTGGGGCATCAGCAAACAAGCTAGCCCACAACTGGGCCGCTACATCGCGGCTGAAGCCTCTGGGTTCGCTTGCCTGTGCCACTTGCTCCTCCTTCACTACGGGGCTGCGTGGGCAGATTATAGCACAACCAACTTGCTGACACAACGTTATGAGCAGCGTTAGCAGGCGGTTTTCACCTTTGGTAAGGTTTTGGTAAGGTTGCTGTACCAGAGCAAGTGTTGCAGTTTGCTTGCCAGCTACCAAGCCACTATGCTATACTGCACAGACAAATCAGCCTTGAGTCAAGAGTGGGGAGCGGGCGCAACTATGGAGCAGACTACCTTCGAACCGGGCGCGATGATCACTAGTGGCTATATCGTGCAGGATGTGCGCGGGCGGGGCAGCTTTAGCCAAGTCTACAAGGTGCTGAACGAACTGACCGAGGAAGTAAGGGCGATCAAGGTATTCGACGATGGCGCGTTGACCAACGACCTGCTGCGCGAATACCTGATGCTCAAGGGTCTGCGCCACCCCCACATCGCCGAAGTCTACGACGCACTGCGCCTGCCCGACGGTCGCCCCTACATCCTGACCGAGTACGCGGGCGACTACGACCTGCGCCGCTACACCAGCCCGCCGACGTTGCTGCCGCTTGCCAAGGTGCATACCATCGGTCAGCAGGCGTTGGCCGCCCTCGCCTATATGCACCAGGATGAGGACCGCTTGAGCGAACTGCTGGCGAACGGTACCCTCAGCGCAGCGCAGTACAACGAGTTCCGCCGCCTCCACAACTGGGGCTTCTACCACCGCGACATCAAGCCAGAAAACATGGTGCTTGACCTCAGCAGCGGTGAATTGCGCCTCAAGCTGATTGACTTCAATGCGGCGGTGCAGGTTGGTGGCGACGACCCGCAGATGATGACCCTCAACTACCTCGCGCCCGACTTCGACCCCGACCTGCGCCAGCCGCCCGCGATGGAAGCCAGCCGCGACCTGTTCGCGCTGGGGGTCGTCCTCTACGAACTGGCGACCGGCCACCACCCCTACGAGCGCGAGGTGGCGGGGCGTACCGAGCGGCTGCCCGGCTTCGACTCGCCCCATTCGGCAGGGGGCTGGGGGCGGTTGCTGCCGCCCATGTGGGTGGTGTTCCTCGACCAGGCGGTTGCGCCGCTTGCCGCTGACCGCTTCGCCAGCGCAGCCGCGATGCTGGTCGCGCTTGAGCAGCTACCGACCAGCTTCGACCTGCCCGCCGACCCGCTCACCCCCGCCGCCCGCATTAACACCGCCACCACCGAGGACGAAGCCCGCCGCGCCGCGCTGGGCAACAACTACAACCCCTACGTCTACCGCTTCCAGACGATGTACAGCCAGGCCCGCAACAATCGCGGCACCCGCAGCGGCCCTGCCGAGCAGCGCAGCAGCCTGCAACGGCGCGACGAACTGGGGGCGGCCACCTACGTGGAGACGTTGCTGGACAGCAGCTTGCGGGCCGACATCCTCGGCGGCAACTATCGGCTGATCGTGATCAGCGGCAACGCGGGCGACGGCAAAACCGCCTTCATCCACGCATTGGAGGAGGAGGCGTTCCGCCGGGGCGCGGTCGCGCTCGATCAGGGCAACGACGGGCAGGGCAACGGCAGCCACTTTGGGCTGACCAACTACACCTTCCGCACCAACTACGATGGCTCGCAGAACGAAGATACCGTCCCCAACCGCGAGGTGTTGCGCCGCTTCCTCAGCGACTTTGCGGGCGGCGACCAACTCCGCCCCCACCTCGGCCTGACCGCAAAGGCGGGCGGCAAGGTGTTCATCATTGCGATCAACGAGGGCCGCCTGCGCGACTTTCTGGCGAAGGAGCGCGCCACCTTCCCCGCCCTCTACCAGCTTGTTACCCGCTTCTTTGCTGGCGAGGATGTAACGCTGCCGGATGATATGCTGTTCATCAATCTCAATTCGCGCTCCTTGCTGGCGGGCCGCGAGTCGATTCTGGAACGCCAATTGGTGCGCCTGCTCGATCAGTCGTTCTGGGCGGCGTGCGAGGGGTGCAGCCTCAAGGATCGCTGCTACATCAAGTTTAATGCCGACAGCCTGCGCGACCCCGCCGCCGGGCCAGCCGTGCGCGGACGGCTGCACAGCCTCCTCACCGCCGCCCACCTGCGCCGCACCCTGCACATCACCATGCGCGACCTGCGCTCCCTGCTCGCCTACACACTCACGGCAGATAGGAACTGCGAACAGGTCGCTACTGAGCTTGAGCGGCTGGACGCGGGCAAATTGCCGCCGCTGGACTACGCCGCATCCTTCTACTACAACCTGAACGCCGCCGAACGGGGCAGCGGCGACCGCCTCGTGGCTGCTTTGCAGGCGATTGACGTGGCCGCCGTCGCTAATCCGCTCGACGACCGCAGCCTCTACTTCGATGGCCGCCTGCAAGATGCCGGGCTGGATTTTGCCGCCCGCAGCAAGGTTGACCGCGATCTCCTTGAGGGTGTGCGCGAACAGCCAACCCGCGAACAGCCAACCGCTGACCGCCTGCGGCTGCATGAGCAGCTACGCCGCAAAGCCTTCTTTGAGCGGCTCAATGCCGACTGGGAGGCGATGCTCCCCTACCAGCACGCGACCCGCTTCCGGCAGGCACTGGTCGACGACGATGCCGCCGCCCTTGATGAGTTGAAGCTGAAGCTGTTGCGCGGCCTCTCGCTCTCGCTGGATGAGGACAACGCCGGGCTGATCCTGCCGGACGATGCCGCCCTCTACCTGCGGGCGGTCAACAGCCGCCACCGCCCTACTATCTTTAGCTATCGCCGCTTCGCTGCCGACGAGTTCAGTCTGCGCCCGCACACGCTCGACCGCCAGCAGGCGCAGTATGTTGAGTACGAACCGGATCGCCTCGTGCTGGAACACCGCAGCCGCGCCGCCACCGACCCCGATGCCCGGCTGGAACTGACCCTCGACCTGTTTGAGAACCTGCTGCAACTTGAGCAGGGCTACGTGCCGTCGCGCAATCAGGCGCAGGGGTCGTTGATCAACCTTGCGATCTTCAAGAACACCCTCGCCCGCCTGCCCTACCGCGAACTGCTGCTGCTCGACGGCCAGCACCGCTACGTTGTGCGCGAAGATGGCGGCAGGCTGACCCTCAGCCGCGCCGAGGAGGAGTAAACTATGGCCCGCAAGCTAGACGCACCGTTCATGGCTTACCGCAACCCCCGCCTGCTGCACGCCGATGCCAAGCAGCTAGACCCGGATCGCGTCCTCAACGCCTTCTTCATGCGGCTGGACAACGACGGTGGTGTGGTGACGATCCAGCACAGCCAGTCGGTGGATCAGCAGCGGTTGCTCAACAATGTGCAGGCCGAGGAAGCTGAAGGTTTGTTGAGCGGCTTTACCGCCGATGCCACCGCTACCGACCTGACGTGGCGGTGGCTAAAGAGCGACCTGCTCGACATTGTTATCAACCAGAAGCAGCGTGAGGTGAGCGATGATGAACTGCGGATTGCTGCGCCGCGCCCGCTACACCTCAGCAGCTATAAGCTGCGTAACGCCAAGTATGCCCGTGATTACAATGCCTCCGACCAACTGTACACTATGATCAGTGGCGACCCCGCTTTGTTGGCCGCGCTCAAGCACTACCTCGGCAGCAGCACAACCGAGGGGAGCGACGCACTGGACATCAGCAGCCTGATGATCATGTTGCTGACTGAACCGGAGCAGGGCCGCCCCACCCCGCCGCCGCTGCTTGAGCCGCCCGTTCTGCCCCAGCAGGCCGCGCTCCTCTGCGACGACCTCTGGCGGCTGCTGGCCTACCGCGCTGTGCTGCCCCGCCAGACGGTGATTGAGACGATGCGGACGCTCCTAGCGATCCACCTCGGCCTCTATGTCCTGCACCTTGTGGACGCGCTCCCCCGCTGGCTGGCGGCTGGTGCAGTCAGCGACGAGGGCGAACTTACGTTGCTGGCTGATCTTGGTGAGGATGCCAAGAGCGCAATGGCAGCTCTGGCCCGCGCCAGCTTCAGCCACTACATTGCTGACTATGCCGACTACATCCGCAGCGTGATCGCCTTCAACCAGTTGCAACGCTACAGTGAGAACCGCTTGAAGATTAACAACCCCACCGCGCAACAGGTCGTCGCTGCCCTACAACAGCGCGACACTACCCGCTTTCAGGAGTATTTTGGCACTCGCGTTGAGGACTTGCTGGCTGGCACTAAAACCGACAGCGGCGGCATGGATGAGGAGATGCTGGCGATCAGCCGCAGCGAACTAAGCGAGTTTGAGCAGTTGGTTGAGATGATCAGCACCGTCCGTCTCGGTTTTCACCGCCCCTACACCGATGATCTGGTCAACGCCACCCTGTTGAAGAACAAGGACAGCGGCCTGCTCCGTTCCAGCATGGGGCGGTGGGAACACGCCAAGCCGCGCTTCTGCATTGCGCCGCGTCTGCTTGAAACCTTCGTGCTGCTGGCCTTGCTTGAGGGCGGGCCGGGCCGCTATGTTACCCGCCCCCTCACCATTGACGAGTTTGTGGATTGGCTGGCCGCCAGCTACGGTATCTACATCAGCCCCTTGCAGGCCGGGGTCGCCAGCGGCGATGCCTACCCCGCCTACCGCGCCAACATGGATGCGTTGCGGGCTAGATTGCGCGATATTGGCTTCTATACCGACCTGAGCGATGCCAGCACCGCCCGGATCCTCACTCCCCGCTACCACGTTTAGGAGCCGTCCTGTGCCTGACACCGTTTTGCAGCCGCTTGCCACCGACACGCTCGACCGTTTTCTTGCCTCCCGCGCCGAGTGGGTGCTGCGCGAAGTGCTGGGCGCACTGCCTGCCGCGCAGTTGGCCGGTACCTGCCTGCGGGTGGACGAGTTGCCCCCGGCGGTCATCAATCTGGTGGCCGGGCGGCTGGTTGCCGACGCGCCGGGCGGCTTCGAGATTGGCGTGTTGAGCGATGCCGAGCAACTGCCCACCGATGCGCCCGGCTATGTGATTGACATGGGCCGCGCCGTCGAGCTACGCAACGACCTCAGCCGCGCCCTGCTCATCTTCGTGCCGCCCGATTTGCGGGCCGGGGCGATTGACTCGTTGAGCAACAGCACCTTTGCCGTTGTTGCGCCGCTGCTGCGCGACAACTTCTTTGCTAATCTGGAGGCAGAGTTGGTGGCGGCCACCGACCGGCTCAACTTCGCCGTGCGCCCGGCCACGATTGTCGGCAGCCTGCGCGAACTGGTCGCCGACCGCGACGACATCCTGCGCTACTACCTCACGATTCTGGATAAGGCTAACTATGATAAGCCGGGCGTGGTCGGCGGCTCACTCTACTGCCTCGGCCTGTTCCCCGACTTCGACCTGACCGCTGACCCGGCCCAGTACGATGCCCGCCTCAAGCAGAACAGCGATGCGGTCGCGCTGGTGCAGTCCCGCAGCGGTGGCACGTTGTTCGCCCGCGTCCAGCACTTGCGGGTGCGCGAACCGGCTACCCACGCCGCCCTCTACAAGCTGCTGACCGCCGAACAGTGGCGCACCGCCCTGACCCTGATCGCCACCGACCCCGCCTACCGCGACCTCGCGCTCGAACGCTGGCTGCCCGACCGCCAGAGTGACAAGCCGCCCATCCTCTACATTGAGCCGCTTAAAGGGATGACCTTGCGCCCCGATGGGGTCAAGTCACTCAACATGGTCAGTGGCAAGAAGAACAAGTTTACCGTTGGCTGGACGAGCGACCCGCCGCCCGCCGAGTCGCCCGCTGTCGTCTACTATCGGGTTGAGTTGCTCAACAGCGAAGGTGTGCCAGCATGGACCAGCCGCAACGTCAGCAAGAAGGCCACGCCGCGCCACAGCCGGGCGGTGGAACTGAACGCCGACGAACTGGACGACGACCTCTACTACGTGCGGGTGCGGGCCTTCGACAGCAACGGCAACGTAGTTAATGACGAGAGCAGCGACAAGGCGAGGCGCGATCCGGGCAACGAGCGTAACCTTACTCCCTTCAACACCAGCGAGCCGTTCTATCTGGGCCGCGAGGCGGGCGCGGCGGAGGATAGCGTGCCGCTCAACCGCGGCGTGGGGTCGCTGCGCGAGGCGATGTTGCTGGCAAACGAGGGCGGCAAGGAGGCGGGCAAACCTGAGTTCGAGGTTAAGGCGGGCGGCAGCACGATTGAGGTGCGCTTCGAGGGGGCGGGCCGCCAGCAATTCACCCTCAACCCCAACCCGCTGCTGGCCGAACTGGAACACGCGCTGCTAGAGGTGCCGGAGCAGGCCACCGGCTGGGCGATCCGCCTCAACCCGGCGACGGTTGTGCCGCCTGCCACTGCTGTCGCTTTGCCCGCCGACCTGCTGGCCGCCCGCCGCGCCGTCTGCGATGCTGTGCAGCAGGCGGCGGCCAACGGCAGCGGCGGCGGCCTCATTGCGGCGACCGACCTGCTGCCGCTGGCTGACAAGATAGAGGCTTACCTGCAAGCCTCCCGCAAGGCACTGATCGCGGTCGGGCATGGGCAGGCTGGCGGTCTGCCTGCCGTGATCGGGCTAGATGTGGTCGCGGTGCAGGCCGAAGACGGCACGGTGATCGCGCAGATGATCACGCCGCTACACCCGTTGCTGCTGGGCTGGCAACTACGCCACGCCCGCCTGCAAGCCGACTGGCTGCGCCAGGCGCGAGGGTCGCGGGCCAGCCGCAGCGAGATGGGACGGCTGCTGCGCGATCTTTTGCCGCGCAACCTTCCTCCGCTACGCCCGCTGGCTGGCGAATGGCTGCTGCAAACCGACGTGCTGGGCGGCTGGCCGCTCTACCTGCCGCTGGCGGCGACGGCGCGGCGGGCGGCTCTGGCCCAGCTAGCGGGCTTGGGCGCGGGTGGCGATTACACCGTCGCACAGGTCAAGGAGTTGCTGGCCCGCTACCAGCGGCAGCACCCCTACGTCCGCACGCTGCGGCTGAACGTGTTCGGCGCGGGGGCGATGGACTGGCTGGCCGATGCGATGGTCGAGTTGCAGAAGGACGCGCTCAAGGCGCAGGCCGACGGCTTGGCGGGGTCGCCTGAACTCAGCTACGACATCCAGTTGTTCAGCAACGACCCCACCGGGCAGCGCACGGCTGGTTCGGCCCTGACCGCCCTGCTCAACCCGGAGCGGCAGGTGTCGGAGGCGGCGGGCGTGTTCACCGAACCGGGCCGCGACCCCCTGCACCCCCGCCTGCGGGTTGCCCGCCACCAGTGCAGCGACTTCCTCCACAACCCCGCCGCCTACCCCGCGCACATCAGCCTGCTGCTCGACCCTTTCCCTGTCACCGCTAGGCTGGCTGCACCGCTGGCCGAGGGCCGCTCCAGCTACATCAACGGCCTTGTGCAGCAACCGGCGGTCGCCTACGACAACCCAGCGGGCGGCTACCGCTGGCGGCGGCAACTGCGCCCCGGCCCGGAGCAAGACCCCTTCACCCACACGCTGGCAATCCTCGACAGCCTGCACGCCGAACAGGTCGCGGGCGGGGCCTGCGACAGCCTACCCACCTTGCAGCTACATCTGGAAGCGGAAAGCAAGAACCTGCTGTACCAGCTACACGACATATCCGACTGGGTGCTGACCTTCGATCAGAACATCGGGCTAGAATACTTTGATGGCGTGGACGACCGCCGCCAAATCTACCTCCTCGCCTTCGACCCGCCCTTCCTCGGCAACGCCGACGGCCACCTGCTGTTGACCACGCGGGTGGCGGGCGAGGTTGTCAACGTCCTCCGCCGGGTTATGGAGCGGCTGGGGCTGCCGGTCAGCGAGAGCAGGGCGACGGAACTGCTAGTGGTGCTGCGCTCGCTCTCCGGCGGGCTGGCTCTGCGGCTGCTGGACAGCGAACGCAACGCTGAAGAACTGGTTGGCCTGCTCCTCACCCGCCTCTACTTTGAACAGAACGGCCTGTTGCGCACAAGTCTGCTGATCCCGATTGATGCACACCAGAGCCTCTTGACCAGCCGCGACGACGACGCGCCCAACCTGCGCGGCGACCTCTTGCTGGTGCAGCTTGACCCGGGCAACCACCGCCTGACCTTCCACGTAGTTGAGGTCAAGTATCGCAAGCAGTTGAGTGGCAGCGTGGCCCGCGACGATCTTGCCGACCACATCGCCGAGCAGGTGGTTGCCACCCGCAAGGCGTTGGAGAACCGCTTCGACTCCGACAAGCAGCGGGTGGATCACCAGCTACGCAGCCGCGAACTGATCAGCCTGCTTGAGTTCTACCTTGAACGCGCCAGCCGCTACGGGCTGGTTGACCCGGCTTACGCCGAGACGGTGCGTCCCTTCCTCTACAGCCTTGATGATGGCTATGAGGTTGACTTCAAGCAGAGCGGCCTGATCTTCAGCCCGCAGGTCGTCGCTGCGGATAGCAACACCGACGGCGTGACCATGCTGTGGCTGGGTCAGGAGAGCATCAACCGGGCGTTGGCGGCCTTGCCCGGCCACGAACCAGCCCTGTCGCCAGTGGCGGCGGCAGTGGTGGAATACTTCACGACCGGGCGGCTGCCGCGTTTGGCGACGCTGGCCGTCCCCGCAACCAGCCAGCCCGCAGTTGAGCCGCCCACCCTGCTTGTCGGTGATCCTGAATCAGCCAGCGAAGCCCCAAGCAACATATCGTCGCAAGTATCAAGTGGCCTTGATGAGATGACTGCGAACTACATATCAGTGCAACCCTCACCAGCCATGCTTGACGTGGAGCAAAATGAGCTAGGGGCGGTTCACGCTGGGGTAGCGGGCAACGACACCGTGACGCGGGCTGCCACGCAATTGCTGGCCCGCTTCGCCATGCAGCCGCCGACCGACAGCGGTGTGGCTGAGGCTGAACTAGCCGAGATCGCCCGTGCCTTCAGCCGCGCCGCCAGGTCGTACCGCATCAACGTGCAGGATTGCGACCCGCTGCTGGCGAAGGTCGGCCCTAGCGTGATCCGCTTCTACGTGCGGCTGGTGAAGGGGCAGTCGCTCAACCCGCTGCGGAACGCGCTGGAAGATATTGGCCGCGAGATGCGCCGCGAACGCCTGCTGGTCACGACCCAGCCGAACAGTGACCTGATCGCCCTTGATGTGCCACGCAGCGACCGCCAATCCGTGCCATTCGCGCTGGCTCTGAGCTACCTACCCGCAATCAGCGGACTTGAGCAGTTGCCGATCACCATTGGGGTCACGCCGGAGGGCGAACACATTGTGCGCGACCTTGCCACAATGCCGCATATGCTGGTCGGTGGCACAACCGGGGCGGGCAAGACGATCTTCCTCTACAGCCTGCTAGGTAGCCTGCTCTATCGCCACCCACGTGCCAGCGACCTGCGCCTCTTTATCTCAACTTCCAAATCTGAGGACTTCACCTTCTTTCGCGGGCTGCCGCAGCTTGAGGGTGGACAGGTGGTGTCGGACGCGCAGGAGGCGGTTGACCAGATCGAGGAGTTGGTCGAGCAAACCTTCGAGCAGCGACGCGTCTTGCTGGAGGATGCGGGCGCACGCGACGTGGCCGCCTACAACGCCCGCAGCCAGACCCCGCTTGCGCCGTTCGTGGTTGTGGTTGACGAGTTCGCTGACCTTGCCGACCAGTTGGCCGGGCAGAAGAAGCGGCGCGATGCCTTCTACAACATCATCCGCCGGATTGCCCAGCTTGGCCGCAACCGCAGCGTCCACCTCGTCCTCTGCACCCAGCGACCGTCAGTTGACCTTGTGCCGAGCAACATCCGCACGTTGATGAACAGCAGGGTAGCATTGCGAATGAATGACGCTATCGCCTCCAAGATGATCCTTGATGAGCCGGGAGCCGAGCAGTTGCAGAAGCATGGCGACCTGCTGTTCAAGGAGGACAACCGGCTGATGCGGCTACAAGGTTACTACTTCGCCAGCGACGACCTGGCCCGCTTCCTGGCCTGGTTCCGCGGTCAGCCTGCCTCATAACAGATTGCAAGGATAGAGATAGAGATAACCCTCATTAGCTTTACCTTCACTATCCTGTAGACAAGCAGCCAGCGCAGTGTTATGGATGCTGTGCGCCAGCGGTGCGATGTGCAATGGGACGTGGCGACGACTAACGCACGCTGACAGCCGTCCGCTTGAGGTCGACGCAGGTGTACAGCGGTATGCCATTCTGCGCGAAGCCGTTGCTCATGGCGAGGTCTAGCTCCTGCTCCTGCCAGCGTAACCCCCTGGCAGGTCGTGCCACTCTGCTGCACCCACAGCTTCTTACCCCCCCTTACGGCCCGCTCAACCCCTTACGGCCCGCTCAACCCCGATGCGGTGCTGCGTGTGCAGCCGTTCGAGCGCGGGGAGCATGGCGATTTCCTGCCGTTTGAAGAGTAGGTGTAACATATCTTCCCGCGCCTGCGTACAACTATTACAAGATACAAGGAGGCGCGCGATGGTAAGGTTCAAGTTTTGCGGCAGTGATGTTGCTGGTGGTCAGCGTGCTGGTGGCTTGTGACGGCAGTGCCAATGCAGTTTCGCCGGATGCCAGCCCGCTAGTGGGGACGTGTGCCACTGACCCAGCTTGCTACTACCGAAGTGGGCAGGCGCACATGACGGCGAAGGAGTACGAGGCCGCGCGAACCGACTTCGAGCAGGCCATCGTGCTGGAGGCCGACTACGCCGAGGCTTATGTCGGGCGTGGCACGGCCTACTTTGAGGTGGGCAAGACATCCGAAGCCTACACTGACTTCAACAAAGCGATTGAGCTAGCACCGACGTTGGCGACAGCTTACGAGGGTCGTGGCCGCTGGTATCTTTACTCTCGCTTGGGGCAGCAAAGCCGAGACGATCTCAGCAAGGCAATCGAGCTTGATGACAGGCTATATGATGCCCATGTCTTCCGCAGCAGCTTGGCAGGCGATGAGGTGGTGGCACTGGCTGACCTTGACCGGGCGATCCAGCTTCAGCCTGAACGAGCGGAGGCCTACTATCGGCGTGGTCAGCGACTCACCTACGCTGATAAGACTTCGGATGCGATCACGGATTTCGACAGCGCGATCCGGTTCGACCCCAACATGGTTGATGCCTTTGTTTGGCGGGGCAAGGCACGCCGGTACCATACCCTTGGGTTGAATGACAAGGTGCAGGAACGTGCCATCTACAGAGAAGCGGTTGCTGACTTTGACCAGGCCATCAAGCTCGACCCGAACGAGGCTGAAGCCTATCTGGAACGGGGCAGAGCTTACGCCAGTCTGCAAGACAAGGAGAAGGCAGTCGCCGACTTTGAGGCGGTGGTGCGGACTGAACAGGGCAATAGCAGCTTGAAGCAGGAAGCAGAGCAGCAGCTATACTGGTTGCGAGGGGCTAACTCCGACCTCTCCTCCTCATCGCGATGAGTGCCGCCTGGCACTAGCGCGGTGAACAGCGCGAAGCCGCTATCAGAGCATCCACCACAAGGCGATGCTGGTGGAGAACTGCAAGTCCGCCCCCTCGTCAGGGCGGTAGGCTCCGCTGCATCCTGGCCGAGGCGGTCGCGCACGCCGCGCTAGTGGCGATGGTCAGGCAAGGTGAGTAGCTGGGCGTAGCGCGAGGTAGGACTGAACACGAGCGGGCCGGGGGCAGGGCGAGGGTGAAGCTGGTATGATCCATAAGGAACCTTTCTCCTTGTAGGTGGTGTGTTGGAACACAGACATCCTAACACAAGAAAGGTTCTTCCAATACCGGCTTCGCTGACTTTGCAACAGCCCTATCGTGATCTCAGAGCAGCAGCGTTGACGGAGGCCTGAACTGCTGCTATTATTAGCCGACACAAACTATTGGAGGAGAGTAGCTTGAACGGTGACTTGATCTTGAGCAACACCAGCTTCTTCGCAGGGGAGCGGGCCGCCAGCCAGTTGGCGATCCTTGCTGGTCGCATCATCTACGTGGGCGACGACCGTGCTGCTGCTCGTGCTGCTGCCCCCGGCGCGACCGAACTTGACCTCGGTGGGCGGCGGGCGATCCCCGGCCTGACCGACAGCCACATCCACTTCCTCTGGGCCAGCCAGAGTTTGCTAGAACTGAACCTTGACGGGCTAGAGAGTAAGGCCGCCGCCCTCGCCCTGGTGCGGGCTAAAGCCGCAGAGACCCCAGCTGGGCAGTGGATTCGTGGTCACGGTTGGAACCATCACGTCTGGGGGGGGGTGCTGCCCAGCCGCTACGACCTCGACGAAGCGGCCCCGAACAATCCCGTGCTGCTCACCCGCAAGGACGGCCACAGTCATTGGGCCAGTTCTGCCGTGCTACTGGCGGCGGGCATCACGCGGGAGACACCCGACCCACTAGGCGGCCTTATCCTGCGCGACGAGGCGGGAGAACCAACCGGCATCCTGCAAGAGAACACGGCCCAACGCCTGGTCTACGCCGTCGCCCCCGATCTGGGCAACGAGCAGGCGGCGGTGGCCCTGCGCCTGGGTATGGCCGAAGCGAACCGCCGTGGGCTGACCAGCATCCACAACATCGAGGGCGGCCAAGCCCGGCGGATAATGCAAGCTCTGCACGAAGCAGGCGAGTTGAACCTGCGCGTTTACAGCCTGCTCAACAAGAACGAGTTGGAAGCCGCTCTTGACCTCGGCCTGCGGACGGGCCTGGGCGACGATTGGTTCCGCCTCGGCCACCTCAAGCTCTTTGCCGACGGCAGCCTCGGTTCGCTAACCGCCGATATGCTTGCTCCCTACGCCAGCGACCCGCAGCGGCAAGGGGTGGCAGTGATGACCAGCGCAGAGCTTGAGGATTACACCTTGCGGGCAGCAGCAGGCGGCATTGCGGTTGCCACCCACGCCATTGGCGACCGGGCCGTGCATCGCGCCCTTGATGTGTTCGCCATAGCCAGGGCGCAGGAGGGTCAGACTAGCCACCAACTGCGCCACCGCATTGAACACGCCCAGACGATTGACCCTGCTGACCAACCCCGCTTCCACGCCCTCAACGTGATCGCTTCGATGCAGCCGATCCACGCCACCTCCGACTACCTTGTAGCCGACCTGCACTTGGGGGCAGAGCGGGCAGGCGCAGAGGCCTATCAGTTCCGCCGCCTGCTTGACCTCGGCACCCGGCTAGCCTTTGGCTCCGACTGCCCCGTGGAGACGCTCGACCCACTGCTCGGCCTTCACGCCGCTGTTACTCGCCAGCGAGCCGACGCTACGCCCGTGGGCGGCTGGCACCCAACACAGAGGCTGACCGTCGCCGAAGCCGTCCACGCCTACACCCTCGGTGCCGCCTATGCTAGTGGTGAGGAAGCAAGCAAAGGCAGCCTGGAAGTGGGCAAGCTAGGTGACGTAGTGGTGCTAGACCGCGACATCTACGCGATCCCAGCAGAGGAGATCAAGGATGTGCAGGTGCTGTACACCATCGTCGGTGGCGAGGTGAAGTACGCCCACTAGCCAGCAACCCGCTTGACAGCCACCCGCTGCTTGTGCTAGAATGGCAGCACATTAGCTTTGACCGACAACTGAATGCCGCCGCGTTCGTACCTGGGCATGAAGGGCGCGCCCGTCCATAACAGGGAGATTAGGCCACCGACTGAGAGCCTGACCAATGCGACCCGCGCCGAATAACCACCTGGGGAGTAGCAGCCGTCTGACCCGCGCATTTATAGGGTCGCAGAGTGCCTGGCGCACAGCCACCAGCCGCCCACAACGGGCAGCAGGGGGTTGGCAAAGGGAGTCGAAGTGGAACCGCGTGCCGTTTGGCCGCCTTCGAGCAGCAATCGAAGGCGGCTTTTTGCCGTCCACTTTCCTCCGCTTGCGGGGCAGGGTGGCAGGGTCAAGGAGGGTTGTGATGAAGAAGGGTCTTGAACTGGCCTACGCAGTGGGCGATGTGAGCCAGTATTCGCCGCCCAACACAGCGCGACTGGGGATGCGCCCGCCAGTAAAGGCCGTGACCGTCACCGTGCCAGCGACCAGCGCAAACCTGGGGGCAGGCTTTGATGTGTTTGGGCTGGCTCTGCGCCTCTACAATACCTTCACCGTCAGCGAGACGGCTGGGGCTGGTGGCATCACGATCAACGGAGCGGCCAAGTCAGAGGGGATCAGCACTGGCGCGGACAACCTCTTTTACCGCAGCTTCGCCGCCCTCTGCGTGCGGGCCGGGCGCAGCGTGCCAACCGTCAACATCCACATGAACATAGAGATACCGCCCGGTCGCGGCCTGGGTAGCAGCGCAACTGCGGTCGTCGGCGGCCTGCTGGCGGCCAACCGCTGGCTGGGTGAACCCTTCAGCCGCGAAGACTTGCTGCCCACCGCCATCGAGTTCGAGGCTGGCAACCACCCTGATAATGTCGCCCCTGCCCTGCTCGGCGGCCTCGTCGTCTGCGCGGGCAGCAAGGAGCAACCCCAGGCGATCAAGGTTCCCTTCCCCAGCGACCTCAAGGCCGTCCTGTTCATCCCTACCTTCGAGATGGACACCGTCCGTGGCCGAGGGTTGATGCCCGGCCAGTATGCCACCGGCGATGTGGTCTTCAGCACTGGGCGGGTCGCCCTCTTTCTGGCAGCATTGCAGAGCCGCGACTACAGCCGCTTGCAGACTGCTATGCAGGATAGATTGCACCAACCCTACCGCACCGCGCTCTTTCCTGCCATGCCCGACATCATTGCGGCAGCGTTGGCCGCGGGTGCCGTCGGTGCTTCACTCTCTGGCGGTGGCAGCACGATCCTCGCCCTCGCCAATCGACGGCACGACGTGATCGCCAGCGCAATGAGCAGAGCCGCCGCCGAAAGCGGGGTGGAGGGCAGCAGCCGCATCCTTAACATCGCGGTTGGTGGCGCAAAGGTGATCGCCGAACGAGCGGCCTGATCGTAGCTAGCAAGCAAACAGGAGAAGGATCATGGGCAATGTTATGGAGCAGATTGGGCAGGAACAGGCAGCCGCTGAGCCGCAAGCTGCGAACTACAAGCTACGCTGTGTGGCTTGCGCTACCTGCTACCCGGCAGGCGAGTTGCGCTACCGTTGCGCGTGCGGCGAAGTGCTGGAAGTCGCCTACCCGCAACTGCCTGCGCTGACCGCCGCCGAGGTAGATGCACGCTGGGCTAGCCGCAGCTTCCCCTACCAGAGCGGGGTTTGGCGATACCGCGAACTGGTACTGCCGGTCGCCAACGCGCACATCGTCAGCAAGCCAGAGGGCAATACCAACCTCTACAACGTAGGTAGCGACCAGCACAGCGGTGAGCGGCGGGTGGGAGAGTTCGCCGACATCGCGCAGTTGTGGCTCAAGCACGAGGGGGAGAACCCAACCGGCAGCTTCAAGGATCGCGGCATGACGGCGGGCGTGTCTCAGGCGGTGGCGATTGGCGCAAGGGCAGTGGCCTGCGCTTCCACCGGCAACACCTCGGCCAGCCTCGCCAGTTATGCGGCCAAAGCCGGGCTGCGCTGCTTCGTCTTCATCCCCGCTGGCAAGACTGCGTTTGGCAAGCTAGCCCAGGCTCTAGCCTACGGTGCGGTGACAATGCAGGTGGCAGGCGACTTCGATGCGGCGATGGGCCTGGTACAGCAGGTAGCGAACGAGCTTGGGGTTTACCTGCTCAATTCGATCAACCCCTTCCGTATCGAGGGGCAGAAGACAATCGCCTACGAACTGATGCAACAGCTTGGCTGGCAGGTACCAGACTGGATCGTGCTACCCGCTGGCAACCTGGGTAACACGGCGGCGGTGGGCGGGGCTTGCCGCGATATGTTGCAGCTTGGCTGGATCGACCGCCTGCCGCGCATCGCCGCGATCCAGGCTGCTGGGGCCGCCCCCTTCTACGCCAGCTACCAGACTGCTTTTGCCGAGCGGCACACGGTCAGTGCGAAGACGCTAGCGACGGCAATCCAGATTGGTAACCCGGTCAGCTACCTGCGCGCCCGCGAAGTAATCCGCAGCCACAACGGGGTGGTTGCCAGCGTCAGCGACGAGGCGATCATGCAGGCGAAGGCGGTAGTAGACGCAGTGGGCATCGGCTGCGAACCAGCTTCTGCTGCCAGCGTCGCTGGGGCGCGCCTGTTGCGCCAACAGGGGGTGATCGGCGCGAACGAGCGGGTCGCCTGCATCCTAACCGGCCACCTGCTCAAGGACGCAGAGGCAGTGATTAACTACCATCTTGAAGGCGACAACCCAGGCGCGAACCGCCCGCTGCCAGTTGAAGCGAGCATGGCGGCGGTGGCCGGGACGATTAGCCGCTATCTCTAGCCCTTTGCTGAAACAAACCCGCCCTTTATCTTCTCACATAATTATAGCGATCCAACCTCCCCATTCGGTGTATAATGGGGTAACAAGATGATCAGCTAACGAAGCAAAGGCGGGCTTGATGAACGACGAAATGGTGAAGCAAGACGAACTGACCGAGCAAGAGCAGGCAAAGCAGCAGGCAAAGCAACAGCAGCCACAAACGAGCGGCCTCTTTGGGGCGATGAGTGCGCTGACGGGCGGCGGGCGCGAGCGGGCGAAAGACAAGGAGAAGGAGAAGGATGCTCCCGCCCGCGTTCCCCTCAGCCGAGGCAAGCTGATCGGCACTTACCGCCGCCTGTTCGCCTACGTGCGGCCCTACTTCGGCAGGATGGCTGTAGCTATTGTGCTTATGATCGGCGGCTCGCTGGTCACGCTGGCGGTGCCGCAGGGTTTGGGCAAGGTGATCGATACTGTCTTCGTTGACCGTAGCGGTAGCGCACTAAATGCCGTTACCCTGCTACTTGTTGGCCTGTTCGTCTTGCAGAGCGCACTCACCCTCGGCCAAACCTACCTGCTAGCCTACGTCGCAGAGCGTGTCTTCGCCAATATGCGCTTCGACATCTTCAAGCACTTGCAGAAGCTGGATTTGCGCTTCTACAACAACAACCGCACGGGCGAGATCATTTCGCGCCTGACCAACGATGTGGTGAAGGTGCAGGCGGCGATCACCAACAACCTCGTTACCCTGATCACCCAGTTGATCACCCTGGTCGGTGGCGTGGCGATCATCCTGTTCACCAACTGGCGGCTGGCCCTGGTGATCCTTGTGCTGGTGCCGATCATCGTGGCGGTGGCAATTGTCTTCGGTGGCCGCGTCCGCAAGCTATCGGACAAGACGCAGAAGGCGGTTGGCGAGGCGACAGTGGTGGTCGAGGAGGTGTTGACCAACATCCGCACGGTCAAGGCCTTCGCCAACGAGGATTTTGAGACGCGCCGCTTTGGCGGCAGCGTGGATAAGGTCTTCAGCCTGGCAATGAGCCGCGTGCGGATGACTGCCATCTTCGTGCCGCTGATCACCTTCGTTGCCTTCGGCTCCATCGCCGCTGTCCTCTGGTTCGGTGGTCAGGAGGTGCTGGCCGGGAGGTTGACGGCGGGCCAACTAGTCTCCTTCATCGTCACCATGTTCATTGTGATCGGCCCGATCTCCAGTCTGGCTACCCTCTACACCCAGTTGCAGGAGGCAATGGCCTCGGCAGACCGCGTGTTCGAGATACTTGACGCACAGGCAGACATCAAGGACGCACCTAACGCCCCCGCCCTGCCCCCCGTGCGCGGCGCACTCGCCTTCGAGCGGGTCAGCTTCGCCTACCGCGACAGCACGCCGGAGGGCGGCAGCTTGGGCGAGGTAGGCAAGCGCAAGCTGAACAGCGGCAAGGACGACGAGGACAGCTTCGGCCCACCGATCCTGGTTGACCTCAGTTGGCAGGCCGCCCCAGGGCAGGTAGTTGCCCTGGTCGGGCCGAGCGGCGCAGGCAAGACGACGGTCGCCAACCTGATCCCCCGCTTCTACGACCCCACCAGCGGGCGGATCACTGTGGACGGCTACGACATCAAGGGGGTACAGAGCCACAGCCTGCGCGCCCAACTGGCTATCGTGCCGCAGGAAGCAGCCCTGTTCGGCGGCACCATCCGCGAAAATATCACCTACGGCAGGCTTGAGGCGACAGACGCGGAGATTGTAGCGGCAGCCCAGGCAGCTAACGCCCACGAGTTTATCAGCAGCTTCCCCGAAGGCTACGAGTCGGTGGTCGGCGAACGGGGGGTCAAGCTCTCTGGCGGCCAGAAGCAGCGCATCGCCATTGCCCGCGCCATCCTGCGAGACCCACGCATCCTGATTCTGGACGAGGCGACCAGCAGCCTGGACAACGAGTCGGAGCATCTGGTGCAAGAGGCTCTGGATCGGCTGATGAAGGGACGGACCACGCTGGTGATCGCCCACCGCCTGACCACGATTGAGAAGGCGGACAAAATCTTGGTGCTAGAGCGTGGTCGGCTGATCGAAGAAGGCACCCACCACCAACTGATGCAGCGCGAGGGTCTCTACTACCGCCTCTACACCCGCGACTTCGCCGAGGAAGCGGTGGCGGTAGCGGCGTTAGGCTAGCCACCCACCTACGAGCCACGCTGCTCACCCCCATTGAGGGAGCAGCGTGGTTCCGCTGCTCAACCCAGGTGCGGCACCCCTGCTAGCAGCAAGCCCACCAGCAAGCCTACCAGCAGCAGCGCGAGACTGACCAACAACAGGGGTCTCCGCCGCAAATCGCTAGCTTTTAGGGCGCGGGTGGGCAGGGCTGGCCCCTTCACGTAGTTGGCGGGCCGGGGGACTACCACGCGGGGTTCGGCGCGCGGCGGCGGGTGCTGGGAGAGCGACACTTTGTTTAGCTGGGTAGTCGGGGGCGCGGAGCGACGGGCGCGCTGGGCGGCGGCGGCACTGTACCAGGGGATGAAGAAGTCGCGCAGGGCAGCAGCGAACTCGACCATGCTCTGGTAACGCCCAGTAGCTTCCTTCGCAGTGGCCTGGGCTACGATAGCCACCAGTTCGGCGGGCAGTTGTGGTCGTAGACGAGCCAGCGACGGCGGTTGGCGGAGCAAATGCTGCTGCACCAGGCTGCCAGCATCTCCCTTGAAGGCGGCCTGCCCCGCAAGCATCTCGTAGAGGATCAGGCCGAGAGCGTAGATGTCTGCGCTGGGGGTGAACGCGTCGCCGCGCACCAGTTCGGGGGCGAGGTAGGCAGGGTTGCCGTACAGCTTGCTGATATCCAGCAAGGGGTCTGGCTGAAGCGAGCGGATCGGGGCGGCCAGGCCAAAGTCGGTCAGCAGTACGCTGCCGCTGCGAGGCAACAGGATGTTGCTGGGCTTCAGGTTGGCGTGGCCCACCCCCAGCCCGTGGGCATAGGCGAGGCTGTCGGCAGCAGTGGTTGCCACCCGCACCGCCTGCTCTACGGTGATCGGCTGGCCGAGGTCAAGCTGCTGCAAGTGCGGCAACGGCTTGTAGTCACTGACGATGTAGTAGTAGGCAATCGCGCTGCTGAACTCGCGCACTGGCACGATGCCAGGGTGCTGTAGCTGGCGGGCCGCCGCCACTGCCTGCCGCACGCGAGCCAACAACTCAGGGTCAGCCCTGCTAGCCTCGTTCAGCAGCTTGAGGGCGACCACCTGACCACTGCGGAGGTCACTGGCACGCCAGAGTGTGCCGAGCCTGCCAGCCCCGCCACAGTCCAGCAAACGCCAGCGTCCAATTAGTTTGTTGCGATCTGCATCCACGCCTCTATTCTATCACATCTGCACGCAACTTGCACACTCGCACACCAACTTGAGCTAGATCGTCCAAACCCGATCATCGCCACTGCTCAGCCGCAAGGTGGGGCTGCAAGCTAATCGCCCCTTCGTATTGACGATGATCACCCCGGTGAGGGCAACCGCCCCGCCCAGCAGGGCGAGCAGCGGCGGCACTTCAGCCAGCCAGAGCCAGGCGATCAGGGTGGCAAGCGGCGGCACCAGGTAGAGGAAGCTGACCGTGCGGCTGGCAGTCAGCTTCGCCAACACCAGCGTCCAGGTAACATAGGCCAGGGCCGCTGGGAAGATACCCAGGTACAGACCAGCAGCGGTCGCCCCAGGGTCGGCGGTCGGTAGCCTGCCGAGCAGCTCGGGCAGGAAAACCAGCATGAACAGCGTCCCCGCCCAGATGCCATAGGAGGTCATCTGCAACGCGCTGTACTTCTTCAGCAGCGGCTTCTGCAAGACAAAGTAGAGGCTACCGCTGAAGGCCGCCAGCAGAATGAGTAGCGCGTTAGGGTCGAAGCGGAAGCCTTCGGGCTTGCTGAGGGAGATGATCGTCACCCCGATGAAGCTGACAATAATCCCCACCCAGCCCCACACCTTCAGCCGCTCACCGAGCAGGACGGTAGCAAGCAAGGCAGTGAAGATCGGCGAGGCGTTGATCAGGAAGCTAGCTGGCCCGGCTGGTACGCTAACTTCGCCATAGTTGAGGGCGACGTGGTAGACGGTGATGCCAACGAAGCCGAGCGGTAGCAGCCGCAGCCAGTCGCGCAGGGGCGGCAACGACATCCTGGTGATCGCGGCATAGACCGCCAGGGCCGCCGATGCGGTGAGGAAGCGGAGCAAGGCGAGGCTACCCGGCTGGTAGCCCCCAGGGTGGGTGCTGCTCGCCAGCCCCGCCCGGATCGCAGCGAACGCACTGGCCCACAGCACAATGGTGATCAGGATGAACATAAGGGTGCGTCCGTCGAGGGTGGCGGCGGGGTCAGGCTTGATCGCTGCTGCCTGCTTTGCTTCTCCTTTAACCTGCATTGAAAACCTGCATTGAAGCCTGTAACTTTCTATCATCTGCCTGAGCAATGACTGCGGCCAGTTTAGTAGCCCGCCCGCTTGTCCACTACGTTGCGTAGCGGCTCGCCAGCGGCAAAGCGGTAGTAGTTTTCGATAAACAGGTCAATTGCCCGCTGCTGTACCTGTGGCGAACTCCAGGTCAGGTGCGGGGTGAGGATCAGGCGGCTGGCCGGGCAAGCTGTAGAGCGGGTGGCTGCTGGGTAGCGGCTCCTCGGCAAAAGCGTCGAGGGCAGCCCCAGCGATCTGCCCAGCTTGCAGAGCAGCCAGCAACGCCACCTCGTCCACGATCTCGCCACGGGCGATATTGAGCAGCCAGGCCGTCGGCTTCATTCGGGCCAGGGTGGGCGCGTCGAAGGCGTGGCGGGTGTCATTGGTCAGCGGCAAGCAGATCGCCACATAGTCGGCCTCGGCCAGCTTCGCCCGCCACGCCTCGGCACCGCTGACAAGCTCCACCCCGGCGATCTGCGCCCGCTGCTGGCTGCCGCTGCTAGCAGCGATCACCCGCAGCCCGAAGGGGAGGGCGCGCTTCGCCACCTCCTGTCCAATCGCCCCATAGCCGACGATCAGCAGCGTCTTGTCACTCAACTCCTGTAGCTTGAGGTCGTCAGCCCAGCGATGTTCAGCCTGGGCTGCCAGCAACTCTGGCACCCGCTTGGCCGCCAGCAGAATGTAGGTGATCACCCACTCGGCGATGGGGATGGCGTGTACGCCGCTAGAGTTGGTGAGGATCACCTCGCTCTCTACCAGGGCGGGAAAGAGTACCTGATCCAGGCCAGCGGAGGGGGTGTGCATCCACTTCAGCCCTTTCGCCTGCTCAAAGACGCGCTCGCTGGTCTGCTTCGGCGACCACCAGCGCAGGAAGATAGCTGCGTCGCTGAGGTCGGCAGCGGCCTGCCCCGCCTCGTCTACGCTAATGAACTGCACGGCGGGCAAGGCAGCACGTAGGCGGGCGAACAGCTTGCTCTCGGCTAGGGTCCAGGTGACAATCACTTTATCCACAGTTACTCCCTTGCAAGAGAAGGCTGGCGCGTGGGCAGGTGTTGGCGTAGCTGTTGCAAAGGCGCAACGCACAGCGGTCGGGGCTGAAGCCCACTGCTAGCAGCGCGCTGTATACGACGCAGATTGGCAGGCCGATCACATTGCTGTAGCAGCCCTCGATGCTGGCGACCGGGTGGAAGCCCTGATGCTGGATTGCATACGCCCCCGCCTTGTCGAAGGGGTCGCCACTTGCAATATAGGCGGCGATTTCGGCCTCGTCGTACTCGCGCATCAGCACGGTGGTAGACACCATCTCGCTAGCCTGGTAGACCCCGGCGCGGGTGACGCTAACTGAGGTGATCACCTGGTGCGTGCTGCCACGCAGCGAACGGAGCATAGCAGCGGCGGTGGCAGCGTTGTGCGGCTTGCCTAGAGCGGCCTGGCCCAGAGCCACCGTCGAGTCGGCCCCGATCACGTAGGCGGCGGGCTGCTGACTGGCTAGCAGGGCGGCCTTGCCTTGTGCCAGCCGCAGGGTCATAGGGCCAGCTTCTTCGCCCGGCAGGATCGTCTCGTCAAGGTCGGCGGGCAGGATGTTGAACGGGAGGCCGAGGCTGGCTAGCAGTTCGCGGCGACGGGGTGAGGAGGAGGCGAGGATCAGGCTGGGTTGGCTCAAGCTACTCTCCCATAATATTGAAGTAGTACCACAGCACCCCCTGACCGCCCTGCCAGTCAGGTAGCCGCACTGCATAGCGGCCCGGCCCTAGATTGCGCCCCTGCAACTGCTGGGTGGGGGTGAGGATCAATACCTGGGTGGGGTAGTTGGTCATTGGCTGAGTGCTGAGGGATATAGTAATCGGGGTCAGCTCGTCCAGCTTGAGCATGCTGTAGCTGGCAGCGGGGAGCAGGGCGGGCTGGGCAATCCGCAGACTGTTGAGGGTGCCGCCCAGCAGATTGGGGGCAACCTTCGGGCTGTCCTCAAGCGCAAGGCTATTAGTCGTCACCGCCGATACCTGTACCGTCCCCAGGCGGGTGTTGAGCAGTAGGCCACGGCCAAGATATTCGGGCAGGTCGGGCGTGGCGGTAGGGCCGCCGAGGGTCTGCGGGCTGCTGTCGCTGTCGCAGGCCAACAGGCACAAGGCAAGCACAACGGTCAGCAGGGACGACAAAAACGTTCGTGGACGCACGGCTCCTCCTCATCAATAGCGTTTCTCGCCCCATTGTAATGCCCACGCTCGCAGGTGTCAACCAGCCTGCTGATTGACAGGGCGGCCCCTGCTTTGCTATAGTAGCTCCAGCCACACCACAGGAGTTCCTTCTTTGAAAGTGAAGCCGATCCTCACCCTGCTGACCGCCGGGGTAGTGGGTATGACCGCCTACCAATACCGCCTGCTACGCCAGTGGGTGCAGTTGCCGACCGTCAAGCGGCAGGCTGGCGATCACCAGCCTCCCCACCTCTCGGTGATCGTCCCTGCCCGCAACGAGGAGGCGAACATCGAACGCTGCGCCCTATCGCTGCTCGAACAGGATTACCCCCGCGACAGGTATGAACTGCTAGTCCTCGACGACAAATCCAGCGACACGACCCCAGCGATCCTGAGCAGGCTGGCCGCCCGCTATCCCCACTTGCGCGTACTACAGGGCAGTCCCCTACCGCCTGGCTGGACAGGCAAGAGCAACGCCCTCTGGACGGCGCAGGCAAGGGCGGACGCGGCTAGCGAGTGGCTGATCTTCATTGACGCAGACACCGAGGCGCAGCCGCACGCACTAACTTCGGCAGTCAGCTATGCCCAGCAGCACGAACTAGACCTCCTCTCCCTCCACCCCTGCCAACGGCTAGGCAGCTTTTGGGAGAAGGTGGTGCAGCCAGTGGTCTTCCTCTCGATCATCTTCGACCGACCGCTGGGCCGGGTCAACGACGACGACGACGAGCTAGCCGCCGCCAACGGTCAGTTCCTGATGGTCAGGCGCAGCAGCTACGATGACCTGGGCGGCCATGCGGCGGTCAAAGGACGGATCATCGAAGACTATGCCCTGGCTGAGTTGTTCAAGGGTTCGGGCTGCAAGGTGCGGCTGCTGGTTGGCTTCGACATAATCGCCACGCGGATGTATACCGGGCTGGGTTCGCTGTTTGAGGGCTGGAGCAAGAACTTCTTTGTGGCCCTGGGTAGCCCGCTCAATGGGGCAGCGGCGGCGGTAGCGATCTTCGCCGACACGGTATTGCCCTTCGCCCTCCTGCTGGGCGGTCTGGCGGGGGTCGCCCTCAGGCGCAGCAGCGACACCGCACGGGCTATCTTGCTGGCGGGGGCGGTGCAGAGCGGTAGCATCTTGCTCTTGCGCGCCTACGGCAACCGCGCAATCAAGCTCGCGCCCGCCTGGGGGCTGACCCACCCGCTCGGCGGCCTGATCGTTCTCGCTATCCTCGGCAACTCGATGTACCGTATCTTGAGCGGCAAGGGCGTTACCTGGAAGGCGCGTAGTTACAACGAAAACAGTGGCACAGTCTGATGATTGACATTACCATCCCCTTCAGTAGCCACCTGCCAGTCTACCCTGGCGACCCCCCGCCAGAGGTGGTGACAGAGCAGGCGGGCGGCGCGACGATCAGCCACCTGCGCCTGAGCAGCCACGCCGGGACGCACGTTGATGCACCACGCCACCTGTTCGCGGGCGGCCTGACGGTGGATGCGCTGCCTCTCGATCTACTCTGCGGCCCCTGCTATGTCGCCGAGGTGGGCAGCACCCTGGGCCAGCCGCTCACCCCCGCCGACTTCGCGAGCCTCAAGCTGCCGACCGACTGCACCCGCCTGCTGCTACGCACCCCCAACTCGGAGGCCGACTTGTGGCAGCAGGCGGGCTTTGCCAGCAACTATACTGCCCTGTCGCCCGCCGCTGCCTGGCTGCTAGCCCTGCCGCGCCCGCGTGGGGCCGGCCTCAAGCTGCTAGGCATTGACTACCTCTCGGTTGACCCCTTCTGGGCGAAGGGACTGCCCGCCCACCGCGCCCTGCTAGCCGCGGGCGTGGTGATCGTTGAGGGGCTGGACTTGCGGACGGTGCGGGCCGGTGCCTACCAGCTAACCTGCCTGCCGCTCAAGCTGCTGGGCGGCGACGGCGCACCAGCACGGGTGCTACTGACCTGAGGGCTGGTAACTGTCCGAGATTGCAAGAGCTACAGCCAAACAGGTTAGCCCAAAGGATACGAGTAGGACAAGCGGCTAACTGGCTGGGGCTGCCCTTGACCAAGACAGCTGCAATTTACTCGCTTCTACAAACGCGCTGGCAGATGCCCCAAACCTGAACAGCCACATGGCTGGCGCAGCTTGTCACTTGCTCCTAATCTGTTATAATTACCAGCGGCGGATCGCTTCTCGGCCCGCTTCCCAGCTCTACTCGCATAGCACAAGGATTCACATAGATGTTTCTTGACAGCAATGAGCCGAAGCAGGCGCACGCCAGCCAACGCCTGCACGATGAACAGATCGCCTGGTTGGGTAGCACCTGGCCCGATGGCCGCCCGCATATGGTACCAGTCTGGTTCCTCTGGCACGAGGAGAAGCTACTGGTCTTTAGTCAGCCAACCAGCCAGAAGGTGCGTAACCTTAAGCAGAACCCTGCTGTATGGCTCTCGCTGGACAACACTAGCGGCGGCCAAGACGTAGTTATAATCGAGGGGACAGCAGAGTTGCCCGCAGCGAGAACGGTAGGCCCTATGCTGCCTGCCTACCTGGAGAAGTACGCCAAGGGGATCAAAGGGCTAGGCATGACCCCGGAGATCATGGCCGCTACCTTTTCGCAGGCGATAGTGATCACCCCGATCAAGCTCCGCCAGATGTAGCCCGCGCCCGATAGCGTTCGCCAAGCTGGGCCATGAAGCGTAGATTGTGGATCGTTGCCAGCCGCATGAAGCCTGCGTCGCCCAGCTTGAACAGGTGGTAGAGGTAGCCGAGTGAGTAGCGAGTGCAGGTCAGGCAGTCGCAGTAGGGCGAGATAGGGCGGTCAGCCTTGATCAGCTTGTCGTCGGTAGCGTAGAGGTGGGCGAACCAGTCGCCGTACAGACCGCTGTCGCTGGTGAAGGTGTAGAGGCGACCGTGCCGCGCATCGCGCGTGGGCAGCGCACTGTCGGCCATCTCATAGCCCTGGTCGTGACACTGCACCACGCTGACCGGGTGGCCCACGCCCAGTGCGTGCATCGGCAGGTTGCCGGGGATCATCTCGCGGGTGTAGCCAATGATCTCGGTCAGCAGGTTGCCTCTTGCATCCAGCGGCCAGCCTCCGAAGCCGAAGCCGTCGAACCCAATCTCCAACAAGGCATCGGCGCACCGCTGGCGCAACTCGCGGTAGCCGCCGCCCTGGATCACGCCGAAGAGCAGCGGACGCGCCCCTGCCGACAGCTTCTTCTGCTGCATCAAGCGGCTGAACTCATCCTTGCAACGCCTGGCCCAGTCAATAGTGCGCTTGACCGCGACTACCTGCGCGTCGTAACCCTCGTCCACGTGGGTGCAGTCGTCCAGGCAAACTACTATATCCGCTCCATAGCTGACCTGTAGCTGGATCGTCTTCTCCGGGGTCAGGCTGAACTTGCGCTCCGCCCCGTCCGGCTTAAAGTCCAACCCCCGATTGCTGATCGTGCCATACTTCGCGTTCTCGCGGATCAGCGAGTAGGCCTGGAAGCCCCCACTGTCGGTCATGATCGGGCCACGCCAGCCGCTCATGCGGTGCAGGCCACCCAAAGCCTGGATCGTACTACTACCAGGCCTCTGCATCAGGTGGAAGGTGTTCATCACCAAGGCTGGCGTGCCACAACCTTCGAGGTCAGCACTATCCAGGGTGCGAACGACCGCTAGGGTAGCATCGGGTAGGAAGGCAGGCAGCGGCAGTTCGCCATGTGGCAGGATCAGGCTATCTATCATGGCCTGTATTGTACCAAATTAAGCCACTGGCCCGCTTCAGCCCGCCTCCATCGCCCGCTGTTGCAGGTAGGGCAGCACAATGCGGTTGAATAGCACGGTAAAGATCGCGGTGATCGGCACCGCTAGGATCGCCCCCAGCAACCCGAACAGGCTACCCCAGATCAGCACCGCTGTCAGCACCAGCAAGGGAGGCAAGTCAACCGCCGCCCCCATCACGCGCGGGACGATCAGGTTGTTCTCCAACTGCTGGATCACGACGTAGAGGATCAGCACCTTGAGGCCGAGGTCGAAGCCGCCAGTAGCGAAGCCGACCGTGATCGCCGGGATCGCGCCGATGATCGGGCCGATGGTGGGTATCAGTTCAGTGATGCCCGCCAGCACCGCCAGTACCACGGCATACTTGACCCCCAGCAGCAGCAGACCAGCGAAGGAGAGGCCGCCAATGATCAACCCCAAGATCAACTCGCCACGAATGTAGCCGCCGATCTTGCTGGCAAGCTCGTTCAGTACGTCGGCAGCGTAGGCCCGGCGGCTAGGCGCGATGGTAGTGAGGAAGATGCGTTGCGGCTGGTCGCGTAGCATCACCCAGTAGAAGGCGATCACCAGCACGCTGACGAAGCCAATCGTCACCGTGCCGATCCCCCCCAATACGCTGACCAGGACAGCGATCAGCGGGCCAAAGAAATCGCTCAGGCCGCCACTGCCACCGCCACCACTGCCAGTTGCCAGGCTGGGTGCAACCGTCGTCGTGCTGCTCAAACCGTTCGCTGTCGAGATCGTTGTCGTGCTGGTGATCGTGCCGAGCGTGTTGGTCAGGGTCGGCGTGCTGGCGGTGTCGGTCAGCAAACCGGTGGCGTTTAGCAGCGGCTTGAGCGGTTCGCGCACGAAGTCAGGGGCTTTTTCGTAAATCTGGTGCGCGAAGTTGGGTGCATTCTGGGCCAGCCCTTGCAAGTCGTTGGCGACCGGGCGGACAGTAAAGAAAAGTAGCAGGATCAGGCCACCCAACACCCCCACGTAGATCAGCAGGGTAGCCAGCACGCGTGGCAGCTTCAGCCGCTCCAAGCGATCTACCGCGGGCATGATGCCAAGGGCAAAGGTGATCGCCAGCAACACCAGCAGGATGATGCTAACCAGGTCGCGCAGGGCGGCTAGAAAGAGGATCAGCCCCAGGGCAGCAAGGAAGATCGCGGCGATAGTGCCGGGAGTGATGTGAATGTCGCGGGCTGGGTTGGGCCGGGGGGTAAAATCGGGGGCTAGCTCCGTCACCTCTGCATCGGCGCGGCTCTGACCAGTAGCTGGTCTGCTTTGGCTGCTCATTAGTGGGTGATCTCCTCCAAATTGCTAAAGCAGCGCAGTTGCAAGCCGCTGCCTGATAGGCTAGAATAGAGCAGTATATAACAGGATTCGGGCCAGCAGCCCGCCAGAGTGAGGAGCAATATCGTGCCTAAGTTGAGTGAAGCCGAACTGGGAGCCGCACTAGCCCTGTTGCCAGGCTGGCAGGTTGCGGCAGGTCAGTTGAAGAAGCAGTATAGCCTCAAGGATTTCGTCGCCGCCATCGCCTTCGTCAACCAGGTGGCCGAGATCGCCGAGGCCGCTGCCCACCACCCCGACATCGTGATCAACTACGCCAGGGTAACGCTTGGCACCTCTACCCATGCGGCTGGCAGCGTGATCACTGAGAAGGATACAGCTCTCGCCACCCAGATCGAGCAGGCCTACGCAGCAACTAGCGCACCGCCAGCCAAGCAGGCTAGCTGAAGTTGGTACCCCGCCTGCTTATGGCAGAGGGCGATAGTATCGTCGCCAGCCATTGCAATTTGGTATCTGCTTGCCCTATAATGAGGGAGCAATTTATACCCGCAACAAACCAAATGACAGGTTGAATGTGGATCAATAGTCAAAGTGCTGATTGACGCAGGTAGGTGAAGAAGGTTGAGTATAAGCCTCGGCAGCAGTTTTGATCGCTCTCCCAACGACGCTACGTGGGGCCACTACTACGCCCCCGTCGATGGTGTGCGCCTGCATTACGTGCGCCAGGGTAGTGGGCAGTCAGTCCTCTTGTTGCACGGCTGGCCCGGCTTCTGGTACGATTGGCGGCACTTGATCCCGCTGCTGGCGGGCGAAGCCGACCTGATCGCCCCCGACTTTCGCGGCTTTGGCGGCTCAGACAAGCCCGACTTGCCACCCGCCGCCGGGTACAGCCCAGCAATGCTGGCCGCAGACTTGCTGGCCCTGCTCGATCACTTGCAGCTTGAGAGCGTGGTGGTGGCAGCGCACGATATTGGGGCGACCGTGGCCCAGGTGTTGGCCCGCACTGCGCCGCAGCGGGTCAGCGCACTGGTGCTGTTTGACCCACCCTATGGTGGCATCGGCGACCGCCGCTACGATCCAGGCGGGCAGCAGGAGTTTTGGTACCAACATCTGCACAACCTGCCCTGGGCCGACCAGTTGATTGGCTACAACCGCGACACGGTTGCACTCTACCTGGGCCATTTCTATGACCACTGGGTAGGGCGCAAAGATAGTGTGCGCCCCATAGAGTTTGCTCACATTGTGGATCAATATGCCCAGCCGGGAGCAGTGCGGGCTAGCATCGCCTACTACAAAGCACGGGCGGGCAGCCGCCAAGCCGAAGCAAACGCGGCCCCGCCAGCCCCGATCAGCCAGCCCACCATCATCCGCTGGGGCGAGGCCGATCCAGTGATCCGCGTCGAGTGGGCCGACCGCCTGCGCGAATACTTTGCTGATTACCAGTTGCGGACGCTCCCTGGCGTGGGCCACTTCGTCCCCTTCGAGGCGGCGGACGAGGCAGCAGCGGCGATTCGCGTGGCCCTCCAGCTCGGCTGAAGGTTTTGCGGAAAGTACAGATTGCTGCTGGCTTGAGAAAGAATGATATGCAAGAGCAACAAAACAGGATCGTGGTGCTAGAAGGAGATATCACCCGACTGGCGGTGGATGCCATCGTCAAT
>JBBROH010000021.1:0-31756 GCA_038229595.1 Chloroflexia bacterium
AAGTGGCTATGCCCAGCGGCTGGGGCAGCCGTCACAGCATATTGCCGCTGTCCGCAATGCCAATGCGCCAGGCAGGTTGACCGTCCTTCTTTCCTCGTATATAATAGCGGTAGCACAACTGTCCGCCCCCTCGTCCGTTATCAGAGTACCAGGAGCGAAGAAAAGATCCTCGAGGTGAAGCGTCGCCCCCCACCGCCAGCCGCCGAACCGCGGGCCGCGCCTGGTGCTGCCTGCGGCGAGTACGCTGCGCCAGACAAGCTAGCGTCTGCTGGCGCAGATGACCAGCCAGCAGTAGCGGAGGCCACCCCCGCTGCGGCTGCACCTGCAAGCACACAGAAGACGCGCCGGGGCAAGCGTGGTGCTGGCGGCAAACCACGCCTTAACCCGCTGCAACGGTTGGAGGGCTTCTTCGAGGGTGTGTTCGAGGGTAGCTTCACCCGCCTTTTCCACAGCAAGCTGCAACCCGCCGAACTCGCCAGCCGTCTTGAGCGGGCAATGGAGGATGGACAGAGCCTCAGCGTCGGCAAAGTGTTCGTGCCAAACTCCTACGATGTCCACCTTCACCCAGAGGATTACGCCAACTTTGCCAGCTTCAAAGCCTCGGTTGAGTACGAACTGTCCGATTATGTGAAGCGCACCGCTGGCGAGCGCAGCTATCGGCTGACCACGCCCCCCTTCGTGCGCCTGATCGAGGATGGGCGGGTTGGCCACCGCGATGTGCAGATTGCCACCCGCATCGTTGACCCCCGCGTTGACCCGCAAGGGGCCGCCGAGATCGAGGGTGAGATTGAGCGCACCCGCATGATGCGTATCCCCCCCCGCTATAGCCAGGCAGCGCGCCAGGCCACCCTGACCGTGCTGAGTGGGCGGCAGCAGGATCAGCAGTTCAGCCTTGAGCGGGGTGACAGCACCTTGGGCCGCGGGCTGGACAACACGGTGGTGTTGGAGGACGCGCGCATCTCCCGCCACCACGCTACCATCCGCTGGCAGGCAGGCCACTACGCGCTGCACGACAACCGCAGCACCAACGGTACCTTCCTCAACGACATTCAGATCACCGAAGCCCAACTCTCTGCGGGCGACCGCGTTTCGCTCGGTGGCTTCGAGCTACTATTTCAATTGTCTTGAACTCCCTCTCCCCACAAAGGTGAGGGTTGGAGCCTGGAGGAAAACTGTTGCCCGACTTCCAGAACCTGCCATTTGACATCCTGATCGTTTCGCTGCGCTTTATCTTTGTCTTCCTCATCTACTTCTTTCTTTATCAGGTGGTGCGGGTGATAACGCGAGACATTAGTCGGGTGCAGCCGGTCGCTGCCGCTGCCGAGGTTGCGGGCGACGATGGGCCGCTCGGTCAGCTAGTGGTGGTGCAGCCGGGCAAGAGTGGCCTGCGGATCGGTCAGAGCCTGCCGCTGCTGGCTTATACCACGATGGGCCGCCGCCAGACCAACACGATCCCGTTGGAGGACGATTTCATCTCTGGCGAACACTCAATCCTCATCCTGCGTGAGGATGGCAACTGGTGGCTGGAGGATGGTGGCAGCACCAATGGTACTTACCTCAACAGCAAGCGCATTGACCAGCCCACCCCAGTCGGCCCCGGCGATCTCGTGGGCGTAGGCCGGGTGGAGTTGCGGATTAACTACTGACCCTAGCTTGCTCCCAGCGTGGGAGCGGTGAGAAGCACGGAGGCACGCATGATCAAGACGCTCGGACTTAGCCACCCGACTTTGGTGGCGGCAGAGATCGAGGCGACGGTAGACTTCTACAGCCGCCTGCTAGGTATGGCGTTGGTGATGCGCCAGCCGGACGCAGACAACCCCGGTTTCGAGCAACTGCTGTTTGCTGCTGGCAACGACACCTATATTGGCTTCTATGGCCCAAGCCACCCCGACCTGAACAGCTACGTCCCCCGCCCGACGATGGGGGTCGGTGCCTTGCAGCAACTTACCCTAGCGGTCAGCAGCGAGACGTTCGTGCAGGTGAAGGGCGAGTTGACGCGGGCAGGGGTGTCTGTCTTCGGCCCGCTGGACACCGCGCTTGAACTGGCTTACTACTTCCGTGACCCCAACGGCATCATGCTAGCCCTGACTAGCTGGAAGCACCAGCCGCCGCCTGGTCTCAGCCGCGCTGCTATCCTTGCCACCGCCGAGACGATCCGCGCTGAAGCGGGCGGCAGGCTAACCGACGCGCAGGTACAGGCTGCCTACACCCGTCTGAGCAGTGTAGACAGCGGGGAGATACCCCCAGAGGTTTTACGGTGTAGAGCTAGATTGTGGAGCTAGATTGTGGGGCGGCCCTTGCGTCTTGGATAGGGGTAGGGTGATGGCAGAAACGACTGACAAGCGAGATGACACGGCAGATGAGCCACAGGCAGAGCGGCAACCAGCCCGCCGCTACGAACTGAACAGCCCCCCGGCTGCCAGTCGCCCACCTGCGCCCAACCCCCCGCGCTCCGGCCAGCCAACCGACAGCCGCCCGCGCTCTATCCCTGGCTACCAGCCACCAGCCGCCAGCCCACGCCAGCCAGCCCCCTTTGAGCAGCCGCAACCGCGTCGCCCCTACCGCCCGCCCGCCGCAGCGGAGACCCCCTACCTGACCCGCTATCGCACCGACGAGCCAGAGCAGCGTGAGGGTGGAATTAGCAAGGTGGCAGGCTGGCTGGCAGTGCTGGTGGCTGTCTTCTTCGTCGCGGGCCTGGCTAGCGTGCTGATCTACCAGCAGATCAATGGCGAGAAGATTTACCCTGGCGTACACGTCCTTGACCTCGACCTCAGCGGTTTGAGCAGCGAACAGGCGAAGGCGAAGCTGACCGACCGCCTAGCAGCCTTCAGCAGCAAGCCGGTGACGCTGGTCTTTGCTGACCGCCAGTGGCAGCCACAGCTTGCAGAGGTGGGAGTCAGCATTGATGCGGAAGCGACTTTGCAGGCAGCGTATGATGTTGGCCGCAAGGGTGGCCTGACTGACACGCTGGGTAAGCAGTGGCAGGCATGGCGCGAAGGCGTGGTCGTCCCCCTGCGGGTCAACCTCGATGAGACGCAGATCGGCAAGTACCTGCAAGGGGTGGCTCTCCAGATTGCCCAGCCGCTCAAGGAAGGCGATGTGCAGCTTGACCCCAACACGGGGGCGGTGAGCGTGGTCGTCGGGCAGGATGGGCGCGACCTTGACCTTTACGCCAGCGTCGGCGCACTCAAGGCCGCCCTCAACAACCTGCAAACGCAGACAGTGCTGCTGCCAGTGACGATCACCCAGCCCATCGTCAGTGAGGCGGAGGCCAAGCGGGTGGCCGAGCGGCTGAATACCTGGCTCAGTGCGTCGCTCGTTGCCAGCTACGCCGAGAAGAACTACACGCTCGACCGCCCCACCATAGCAAGGTGGATCGCTATCGCCCGCGTGCTGGATCGGCAGGCGACTGGCGACCACGTCACGGTCAGCCTCGCTGCCAACCAGATCGAAGCCTTTAGTCGCAATATCGCAAAGGATGTCAATCGTGCGCCGCAGAATGCCCGCTTTAGCTGGAATGGCAGCGGCGTGGCGGTGATTAGCGAGAGCGTGGACGGTCGCCAGCTAGACCCGGTGCAGACTGCCAGCCTGCTATCTGCCACCCTCAACCAGCCCGCCCCAGCCCCGACTGCCACCCGCAGCCTCGCGCTGCCAGTGCAGATTCTCAGCCCCACCGTCTCCTCGCAGGATGTCGGCGCGTTGGGCATCAAGCAGTTGGTCGGTAGCGGGCGTAGCACCTTTGCTGGTTCGACAAAGGAGCGGGCGCAGAATATCCGGGTGGCGGCGGCCTTCCTCAACGGCACGGTGGTGCCACCAGGAGCTACCTTCAGCTTCCTCAACAGCATTGGCGACATTAGCCTGGAGCGCGGCTATACCGAGGGCTACGTGATCGCTGCCGAGCGCACCAAGAAGGACGTGGGCGGCGGCGTATGCCAGGTCAGCACTACCGCTTTCCGGGCCGCCTTCTGGTCGGGACTGCCGATAGTAGAGCGCAACCAGCACAGCTATCGGGTTAGCTGGTACGAACAGGATGGCTCGCCAGTCGGCTTCGACGCAGCGGTGTTCGACCCTGGCGTGGACATGAAGTTCGTCAACGACAGTGGTGCGTACCTGCTGGTGGAGGCGGACGCGCAGGGTAGTGACCTGATCGTGAACATCTATGGTACGAAGGCCTCTGGCCTGGACGTGCAGATGGTTAGTCACCGGGCAGGCGCGCCGGTTCCGCCGCCACCCGACCGCTATGAGGTAGACAACACCCTGGCTCCTGGCACCAAGAAGCAGGTGGACTATGCCCATGCAGGCATCAGTGCCACAATAGTGCGCCAGATTACCAAAAATGGGGAGACCAGAACCGATAGCTTCGGCAGCAACTATAAGCCCTGGCCCAACATATTCCTGGTCGCGGCCAACTGATGGCTGGCTGCTGAGCGTGGGCATCTACTTCGGCAGCACTGTTGCAGAGTTCTCCGCAAGTAGGCGCACTTTCGCTACGAATGGTGGTAGCTGCCACTTCGCAATCGCGCGGCTGCCAGCCGCTGCCCCCCTTGACAAGCAACCCCCTGCTGCATATACTACGCACGAGGGGCAGCACGCGCCCCTGGTTCTCACGACTTTGATGATGAGGCGAATAATATTGATCTCTGACAAACTGTTGCAGATGGTGCGCTGCCCCGATTGTGTTGCCGACCCGCCAGCGGGAGCCAACCCTGCAACCTGGGGTAGCCTGACGGTGGAAGCTGGCAAGCTGGTTTGTGCCGCTTGTGGTCAGGGCTACGACTACCGCCCGGCTCTAGGCTACCTCGGTCTGCTACCGCAGGGCGAGCAGTTCGCCAGCGGCGGCCACTTTGGGCATACCACCAAGTACGTTGAACACCACGACGAGTTTGAGCGCGCTCTGGATTACGAGCATATTAGTGAGCCACTACTTGGTGCTGGGGTGCGGAATGCCACCCTACGTAAGCTGCTGCGCCTGCACCGCAACGACCGCGCGCTTGAAGTCGGCTGCGGCAATGGCAAGTTTGCTTATTGGAACCGCCGCCGGGTTGACCACATGATTGGCCTGGACGCTTCACCGCTCTTTGCCAGCGAAGCTCTCAACGCGGTTGACCTGGTGCGGGGCGATGCCCGCGCCCTGCCCTTTGCTCCCGCCACCTTCAACGTCATCTTTTCGCTCGACTTGATGGAACACCTGACCGCTGCCGATGTGGGCCAGATGTTTAGGGAGATGCGCCGCGTCCTCAAGCCGGGCGGACGGGTGATGATTTACTCGAACACGCGGGAGAAGTCACCGCTCTACCCGCTGATTGCCGGTTCGCGCAAAGTCGGCGACCTGCTGGAAGGGGTGGGGCTAGCTGACTTCAAGCGCGACCGCCTGCGCAAGTCAGACCATATCAAGGAAATCGCCACCTTCGACCAACTGAAGGCGGTAATCGACCAGGCTGGCTTCGTGCTAGAGGAGGCGGTCTTCTGGAACGGCGTGTTCCAGAGCCTGACCGAGAACGTGATCGCCAAAGTGGGCGAGGCGGTCTTTACCCGCCGCAAAGTCAGGCAACTGGAGCCAGTTGCTGCTGGCCTGCCCACCGACCACGCTCACGAGGACGCGGCTGACCACGCGCACGACTTGCCCGACGCAGCCCAGGATGCGGCAGCGAAGGCAGCCCGGCAGGAGGTCAAGCGCAAGATTGCTGAGGGCGGCCTCTACCGCACTGGCCTCCTCGGTCTCACGCGCCTAATGCTGCTCGACCTGGTCTTGTTTGGCAAGGTGCAGACCGGCCCCTTCTTCGTGCTGCTGCGAGCCAAGTAAGTTGCGTGTCCTCTACGTCGCGGTGGGCATCGCAGCCCCCGGCTCGCATGGTGGCGCAACCCACGTGGTAGAGGTAGCGGCTGGCCTGGCCCACCTCGGCCACGAAGTACACGTCGTCTGCCAAAGGCCAGGAGACCCTCCCCAGCAAGGTGAGCGGGGATTGGATGCACCGCAGTGGCACTGGCTGCCCTACCCCAAGAGTGCAGGGCTGCTCTACTACCCAACGATAGCGCGATTGGCGCAGGAGTTGCGGCCTGCGGTGATCATCGAACGCTTCTACAACCTTGCTGGGGCTGGGATGCTGGTTGCTCATCAGCGGCGAATCCCCGCCATCCTGGAGGTGAACGCCCCGCTTGTTGACCCACCGGGTAGCCGCAAGACACGCCTGGATTGGCTGGCGGGCCAACCTCTGCGCCGCTGGGCTGGGCGACAGTGCCACTACGCCAGCCGCATCGTCACCCCGCTGGCTAGTACCGTGCCGCCCGCCCTTGAGCCAGACCGCAGCAAGATTTGCGAGCTACCCTGGGGTGCGAACGTAGAGCGGTTCGACCGTGAGGCTGTGTTGAGCCAGCGGGGTGCGGAGTTGGCCGCCCTACGCGAGCGGCTTGGTCTGCGCGAGGGGCAGCCCGTGGCAGTCTTCAGCGGCAGCTTTCGGCACTGGCACGGCGTAGATCAGCTAGCCACCGCTGCCCTGGATGTTGCCCAGCGGGTGCCAGAGGCCGCCTTCCTGCTGCTAGGTGGTGGGCCGCTGCTTAAGCCAGTGCAGGCGATAGCCGCCAGCCTCAGCCAACGGCTGATTACCCCCGGCCCGGTTGCCTACAACGACGTGCCGCTCTACCTGGCCCTGGCTAGCGTGGGGGTTGCCCCCTTCGACCCCAGCCGCCACGAGCCGCTCCGTCTGTTCGGCTTCTACTGGTCGCCACTCAAGATATTCGAGTACATGGCGATGAGCCTGCCCACGGTGACGATTCGCCAACCCCCTCTGGACGGTATCATCCGCGAGGGCGAGGAAGGACTGCTCTACCCCGCTGGCGACATCCCCGCCCTGGCTGACCGCCTCAGCAGCTTGCTGGCCGACCCCAGCACCAGCGCACGAATGGGGGCAGCCGCCCGCCAGCGCATCGTAGCGCGCTACTCATGGCAGGAACACTGCCGTTCGCTGGAGCGGATTATGGGCGAGATTGGGCAGCAAAGCAGCGGTGGACTGTAGATTGCGGTAGCCAAACAGCAGGTGAGATGAGGAGCGGCTATGCGGATTAAGCTGGGCAGATACGACGTGCAGGTGGGGGTTAGCAGCAGGGGGCGCAACGAGGAGCGCAGGCTGCGTATCCTGATTGCTAGCGATGTGTTCCCGCCCAAGTGCGGTGGCAGTGGTTGGAGCAGCTACTACCTGGCGGCGGCTTTGCGCGAGCGCGGCCACCATGTCGTCGTCGTCCGCCCCCGCTTGGGGGTCAAGGAGAACCGCTACACCGACTACGAAGGCATCCCGGTTCACGAGTTCGGCTGGCCGGAGGCGGCCTGGAAGCTGCCAATCCTGACCAACATCAACCACAACGAGCGGCTCTACCCCGCCTTCGCCCGCTACATGGCCGACCTGATCCGTCAGGAGCGCATCCAGGTGGTGCATGGGCAGAACGGCCTGAGCATCCCGCCCGCAATCATGGCCGCCGAGCGCACCCGGATAGCCTCGGTCAGCACAATCCGCGACTGGTGGGCCTTGTGCTACTTCGGTACCCTGCGACACGGCAACATCCCCTGTGCTGGCTGCACCGCCCGCGACCTCCTACGCGGTCTCCCCCATGTGGCTGGGCTGAAGGGGGCGTTGCTCTGGCCTGCAATCCCCTATATGGTCTACAACCTGCGCTTGAAGCGCAACACTCTTGCCCGCAGCCGCCGCATCATTGCGGTCAGCCACGACGCTGCCGCCCGCTTGCAGCCCTATGTGGAGGCGGCAAAGGTGCGCGTAATCCCCAATATGATCGACTTTGCTGCACTGGCTGCGGCTACTGACCGCCAACCCAACCCTCTGCTGCAAGGGGAGCGCGGGCTGGATCAGCGCAAAACGTGGGTGTTCATCGGCAAGTTGGAGCCGAATAAGGGAGCCGAGTTGCTGCTCCCAGCGATGGCCCAGGCGGGGGCGAAGTGGCCGCTGGTGGTCTATGGCGAGGGCAAGCTGCGCGACACGCTTGAGCGGCAAGCCAACAAGTACAAGATTCAGCTAACTATCTACCCCTGGTTGCCCAACGATGAGGTGCTGCGCCAGGTGCAGGGGGCTGGCGGCCTGCTCTTTCCCTCTGGCTGGCCGGAGCCGCTCAGTCGCGTGCTGCTTGAAGCCTCGGCTCTGGGCCTGCCTATCGTTGCCCTCGACACTGGTGGCACAGGCGATGTCATCCGCGACGGCGAGACGGGATTGTTGGCTGCCGACTTGCCCGCCTTCAGCCAGGCAATCGCCCGCCTCGAAGCTGACGTGGGGCTAGGCCAACGGCTGGGCGAGAACGCGCGTACCAACGCCCGCGCCACCTTTAGCAAAGAAGTAGTTGCGCCCCAGGTTGAAGCCCTCTACCGTGAGGCAATCAGCAACCCGCGCCCCTAATTATCCACGCCTGCAACGTGGGGTGTCAGCCTGCTCGGTCAGCAGCACCAGGTAGCTGATTGGCCCGCTATCATCGCGCTCCAGCATCTGGCGCAGGCGCGGTTCGATTTTGAGCGCGACCGCGAAGGCCGCTGGTTGGCTCAGGCCAGGCTGTTTGACGCTGGCTTGCGCGGGGCCGCTGCCTAGCGCGAGGCTGCATAGGAGCAGCAGGGCAAGCAGGGTACGGTACTTACTTCTGCCAAACTGTTGTGCCAATTTCACGCTCCTCTCGCTAAAGAACCACTAGGCCGCCAATCCGTGCCAGGCTGCGCCACGCCCAAGAGCGCAGGCAACCATAACCCAAATATACCATACGACCACCTGGGACTGCCATTGATTTGGCGGTTGCCCCCGGCGCAGTAAGCTAGCCGTAAGCTACAATCTGGCAGAAGTGGTGTATAATTACAGCAGAGTAGAACGCCAGCCGCCGCAATCAGCCAGCCGCCCACGCTACTGCTCAACTAGAACCTAAGGAGCTAGAAAATGTCCACCGCACCCAACGTCCAGAGCTTCCCCTACCGCCGCCGCAACCTGACGGCAATCCCCTTTGGAGTGCTGACCGCCCTCTGCATCGGCGGCGGCATCTACTACTTCAGCAGCAAAGATAGCGCGGCTGGATTCGGGCTGCCACTGCTCGCCGTGCCGTTTGCCCTGCTCACCTGGGTCGCCCGGCGGCAGCGGCTGGAGGTCAGTCCCACTGGTCTGCGCAAGGTGATTATTGGTGGCGCGCTGTTCACCCCCTGGGCAGCGGTCTACGGCATGGAGCAGGTCGGTAGCAAGCAGCCGATTGACCGCTTGCTGGTCAAAGAGCCGCAACGTACTATCAAGTTTTGGTACTGGTTTGTGCTGCCCTTCCTCCTTTTCTTCGTCATCTTCAGCGTCTTCAACGGGGTTGACCTCGATAGCGAAGCCGATGCCGACCGCAACGGCGCACAGTTTGTGCCAGAATACTACGCCAAAAGCTGGCGGCAGAGCGGGCTAGCGGCTGCGCTTCAGCAGTACGCCCCGCAAGCCTTCACCACCCCTGCGCCCGCCAGCCCACCGCAGGTCGCCTGATGCTCCGCCCCCTCCCTGAGCAAGCGATCCAGCTAGCCCCTGGCGTGCTACTTGGTGGCCCACGCCCACTCGTCTGCCTGCCACTGCTGGGCGTAGCCAACCTTAGCACGCTGCTAGCCGAGATTGCCGCCCTGCCCGCCGCCGAGCGGCCCGACGTAGTAGAATGGCGGGTAGACAGCAGCCCCCAGCCCCTCAACGCAGCTAGCCTGACCGCCGCCCTGACCGCCGCCCAGCCCTATGCTTTGCCGCTAATCGTCACCTGTCGGCTGCGGCAGGAGGGCGGCGCGGCAGAGGACACGGCAGAGCGGGCGGCATTGCTGGTCGCGGCTACGCTGCTAGGGGCTGCCATAGACATCGAGTGGCGTTCAAGCCAGCTAGAAGCGGTGTTGGCGGCAGCAGGGCCTGCCGTGCCAATGCTCATCTCCTGGCATGACTTTGCTAGCACGCCAGCGACCTTGCAGGCACGTGTGGCAGCCCTTGCTACCGGGCTGCGCGAGCGGTCGGCGGCCACCGCCATCAAGTTCGCCACCAACGTACAGTCGCCCAGCGACGGGCTGGCGGTGCTGCGTACCCTGGACTGGCTGCGCCACGAGTGGCCCGGCCCGCTAATCGGCATCGGCATGGGCGAGTACGGCCAGCACACCCGCATCGTCGCTCCTCTCTACGGCAGCGACCTCACCTTTGCCACTCATCCCCGCTTCTCCCCGCCCTCAGCCCCCGGCCAGCTAACCGTCAGCGAGACCCGCCTTGCCATGAAGCTGCTGAATATCGGCGGTTCGTAGCCCTTTTAGGGCCAATTGGCCGCAGATAGCCCGCAATTTGGGCCACTGCCTATTGACTAGCAGCACGATGTGGTGATATACTGTAATCAACACGACATAACGTGAGGGCTGCTGCCTGAGTTGGGTCGTGCGCGCCATGTTCCACCCCCGCCGTCGCATTGCCGCGAGGGAGTTGCCGTTGGAGAACAACCCGCAAGTGAATGAAGGGTCACGTCCGACCCTTGAGCAGGTCAAAGCCTTGCTCGACCAGTTGCCTCCAGAGCAGCGCAAGGCACTGCTTGCCCGCGAGGCAGCACGCACCTTCACGCCCCGCGAACTTAGCGACCTGAAGGAAGCCAGCCAGTTGATGACCAACGTCCGCTGGCTACACAACATCTCCAACCAGAGTGTGGAGCAGGCGAAGGTGGAACGCCCCCTTGTCCACGACCGTGGCCTGGCCCGCAGCGCACGCTTTGCCCCCCCTACCGCCCAGCCCACTGCGCCAGCAACCGACCGCGTCACCGCCCGCCTACCAGAACTGCGCGAACTGCCAACAGAGCTAAACAGCCGCTTTCAGCAGCGGGCTGCCCTTGCCGACCCCACCCCGCCGAAGCTAATCAATCCCGCCCGGCGCAAGCGGCGACAAACCCTGGTTGACCGTCTGCTGGTCAGCATGGAGGTGGTTTGTGCGCTAGCAATCCTCTCCGTCCTGGGCTGGTGGGCCTACAGCAGCTTCAGCGACGCAGAGAGTGGCACCGCCAGCGCCGCAGTAGCCACAGAGCAGCAAGCCGCTGTGAGTCCCCCCCAACCCAGCAGCCCCCTGCTCGTCGCCACCGCCCGGCCCACCACCGCCCTCATTGCCAGCCTGCCCCCCACTACAACCAGGCCGCTGACCGCTACCATCCCCGCCAAGCCGACTGCCAGCCTGCCTCTTACCCCGACCGTGCAGGCGACAGCGTTGACAGGCAACGCCCCCAATCCCGCAAACCGCCCGGTACTACTGCCGGTGGATGATGCCAACCTGCCAGCCCTGCCCGCTGAGTTCGTGCAACCAACTACCACCGCCCTGGCCTCGCAGACCTTCACCGATGCCAGCCCCAGCCGCATCGTCATCCCCCGCCTGAACATTGACAGCAAAGTGGTGACGGTGCATATGCAAAAGAACACCTGGCAGGTGGCTGACTTTGCGGCTGGCTACCAGGAGGGTAGCTCCCTGCCTGGGCAGTACGGCAACCTCGTGATGGCGGGCCACCGCGACATTCGTGGCTCGGTCTTCCGCGACCTCGACAAGATGAAAAAGGGAGACGAGATTTTCGTCTATACCAAATCCCGCGTCTACCGCTACTATGTACGGGAGAAGCTGGTTGTGCTACCTACGGCGGTAGAGTACATGGATCAGACAGCAGACTACCGCCTGACCCTGATCACCTGCACGCCAATAGGGATTGCCGACCACCGTCTGCTAGTGATCGCCGACCTCGCTCTGGAAGCGGTGCCGGTGATCGGGGGCGACTCACACTAACGCGCCAGATTGCGCGCTCAAGCATAGGAGGAGTATATTATGGATGTTCAGCGTAGCCTCACCCCTCAGCGTGGTGGAAGAACCACGCACCTGCCCTGGCTCGGTTGCTTCGTGTTGCTCGGCCTGCTGCTGACCACGGTTAGCCTACCTGCTGCCGCCGCGCCCCTGGCCCAGACTGGGCGGGTCACGCTCAGCCTCTCCGCCAGCCCGACGACGGTCACGGCAGGGCAGGAGATCAACTTCGTGGTGACGGTGGCGAATGGCACCAGCGCGCAGATTGAGGTCAACACCCTCAACCTCACCTTTGGTAGCCTACCCGCCGGGGGGGTGGTGATCGAGCGGCCCAGCGGTGGCTCCTTCACCTGTGACCCACCCGACACCAGCAGCCTCAGTTGTCAGAACGCGACTGTCGCCGCCGGAGCGGGCGCAACCCTCGGCGTGTTGGTTCACACCAGTGCGGGGGTCGGCGGTAATCTCGGCGGCAACGCGAACATCACCTATACTAGCGGCGGCCAGAGTGCCGGAGTGGGGGCCAGCACCAACGCCACCATTAACGCCAGCGGCCCAACCGCGACCAGTACCACCGCAGCGGCAGCGACCAACACCACGGCCCCCACGCAGCCAACTAACACGGCAGCCCCCGCGCAAGCGACCGATACTGCTGCCCCCGCCCCACCAGCAGCCAGCACCAACACGCCAGGGACGGCGCGGCCACCTGCGCCAACCGACACGCCGTTCGTCGTGCAGCCCCCTGCGCCGACCAACCAGAGCGTTGCCCAGCCCAACCAGCGTTCCCGCGACCGTGAGGAGCCAGAGAACACTGCTACCCCTACCGGCCCAACCACCCAACCGGTTAACGGCAGGATCACTGGTACTGTCCTCCGCAACGGCGCAGCGGCAGCGGGCGTGACCGTCGAACTACACCAGAAGGCAGGCGGTGACACCCTGCTTGCCACTGCTTTCACCGACGGTAGCGGCCAATACCGCTTCGCCAACCTGCCCAGCCCAACCGCAGGCGGCTACTATTACGTCTACTACAATGGCACCGCTACCGCTGGCGACCTGGATAGCTGGTTCACCCCCGACCTCGGCTACTTCGCTGGGCGCGAGGTGATTGCCCCCGCTTTCAATGTTGCTGACCTGACCCTGGGCAACGGCCTACCCCCCATCGTCAACGGCAAGGTGGCCCTCAGCTTCAACCCACGGGCGGCAGACGAGAGCTATATCGTGCGCGTCGCCATCTGGAAGACGCTCAACAACTTCATCCTCAGTTCGCCCACCTTCACTGGCGGTAGCTACACGCTTGACGTGAGCGGCTTCAGCCAGAACGCCTATCACGCCATTGTGCAAATTATCAGCCCCAGCGGGAACGGTTTCGCCAAGCAGCACTTCCGCTTCACTGTCCTGCAAACGGGTGGCCCTGGGCCGATCAACACGCTAGTGGCGGGCGGCAATGGCGTAGTTACCCTCCAACTGACCGCCAACAAGAGCCGGGCGGTCGCTGGCGAAGTGGTAATCTACACCCTGATCGCCACCAACGTCGGCAACGGTGCCGCCACCAACCTCAACATCAACGTGCCGCTGAGCCAGGGCCAGAACCTTGACATCTTCAACACCAAGACTACGCTCGGCAGCCTGACCGTCTCTGGAAACACGATCAAGGTGCAGATCGCCAGCCTGCCAGCGGGCCAGAGTGCCACGATCACCTTCTACGCTGCGGTTAGCATCACCGACGGTGTGCTGAACACCTTCGGCGAGATCGGCTACAACCAGGCCGCTAACCCCTTCCGCTCGAACGAAGCGGTGCTAGCAATCGGCAATGCCACCGTCATCTCCGGTGGTGGTGGGCCAGGAGCGGCCACCGCTACCCCGAAGCCAGGCGCAACCGCCACCCCGAAGCCTCGCCCCACCGTCAAGCCACCGGTTACTGGCGGTGGTAGCGGCGGCAGCACACCCGGTGGGGGGTTGCCAACCACTGGCGGAGAGTTCCCCCTCTGGGTGCTGCTGGTAGTTGGCCTCGGTCTGGCCGGGCTGCTAGGGGCGCGCACGCTGCGTCTGCGTCGTAACGACAGCAAGGCCCGCCTCTAAACGCCACCCTTCTCCCGCCTGGGAGAGGTACCCCCGCGCCTTAGCTCCTCATGAGAGGAGCAAGGTGGGGGTTGAAACGTAGTATAATGGAGGGGCGCACTAGCCAGTGCGCCCCTTCAGCGTCCCCCCCAACCAGCTAGCAAAGGAGAACAGCATGGAACTGAGCAGCAAAATACGCGATGTAGCCGACTTCCCCAGCCCCGGCATCCTCTTTAAGGACATCACCACTCTGTTGCAGGATGGGGCCGCCTTCAACCAGGCGATTGACGAACTGGTGGCTCTGGTGCGCGACCGGGCGATCCGCGTAGACAAGGTAGTGGCTATCGAGTCGCGGGGCTTCATCTTTGGTGCGCCAGTCGCCTATCGGCTAGGAGTGGGGCTGGTGCCAGTTCGCAAGCTAGGCAAACTACCCGGCAAGACGATCAACGTCGCCTACGAGCTGGAATACGGCAGCAATACGGTGGAGATGCACGTAGATGCGGTGAGCAAGGGCGAGCGGGTGCTGGTCGTAGATGACCTGCTGGCGACCGGCGGCACCACCCGCGCGAGTTGCGACCTGGTGGAGCAGGCAGGCGGCATCGTCAGCGGCGTACTCTTTCTGATCGAGCTAGATTTCTTGCATGGTCGCAAGCTGCTTGAGCAGTATGAGATGATGAGCCTGCTGCGTTTCTGAAAAGCGCGGCAGGCTCAGGTCAAGGCCACCAGCCAGCCCCCGACCAGCGGCATCGCGCTGAAGCCAAGCAGGCGAAAGAGTAGCTGCCGCCCACGTGGGCTGGGGTCACGCCGATAGACCGCAATGCTGGCTAGCAGGGCTAGCACCGAGGCGACCACCGCCAGGGCCAACGCTCTCCGCTGTGTCGCAAACAGCGGGGTGAGCAATAGTACCAGCGAGACCATCTGCGCGAGGGCGTAGGAGAGCCAGCAGGCCAGTATACCCCCCCGCAGGCCGAGGGCGACCGCCAGCGAACGGCTGCCCTGGGCCTTGTCCAACTCTACGTCGGGCAGGCTGTTGCTCAGGTGTAGACCGACGACCAAGCTGCCCAGCACTGGCAGCAGCCAGAGCAGGCGGGGTGCAAACTCACCGCGCATAGCACTGCCCACCCAGATTGGTAGCAGCGGGAAAGAGACGAAGTAGGGTAGCCAGCTAAACCAGGTGCGCTTGAGGCCGAGGTCGTAGAGCATCCCGCTCGCGCCCCCCAGCAGGCAGAGCAGCCAGAGTAGGGGGCCAAAGGGGGCCGCCAGCAATGCCATCAGTGCGAAGCTACCCCAGGCCAGGGTCAGGGCAACGCTGGGCCGCACCAGCCCCTCGGCTATCGGCTTCGGGCGGGCAGCCTGCGCGTCCAGGTCGCGGTCGCAGTATTCGTTCAGCGCACCAATCGCGTACTGCGAGAGGAAGACCGTCAGCAGCACGTGTAGCAGGCGCAGTGTGTCTAGCCTGCCACCCGCCGCCAGCAGAGCCAGCATTGTTGCCGCCAGCATCACCATCAGCACCGGCCAGGGGTGCATCAGACGCACGTAGGCAAACAGGTAGACGGAGAACGGCGGTTTGGCTTGTGGCTGGGTCATCTTCATAGTCATCGCCCCTATTATAGCACGTTCTGGCAATTGTGGGGGGTTAGCTGCATCCTTGACGACCACTGCTCAGCCACGTATAATCGGGCAGATGAGCGGATGGTTAACCTTCAGCAGGGAAAGCAGGGCAGCTAGTGGAGAGCTTTGACGTGGTGATCGTAGGGGCGGGCATCGGCGGACTGACGGCGGCGGCGCGGCTGGCTGGCAGCGGCTTGCGCGTGGCAGTCTACGAGCAGAACGAGCGGGTGGGTGGCAAGCTCAATCTGGTAGAGGCGGGCGGCTACCGCTTCGATACTGGCCCCAGCCTACTGACCATGCCGCAAGTGCTGCGCGACCACTTTGCCGCAACCGGCAAGCGGCTGGCAGACTACCTGACCCTCACCCCGGTTGAGCCGATCTGTCGCTACCGTTGGCCCGATGGTAGTACGCTGGACGCATCCGCCGATGCTGAGCGCATGGCCGCTGCCATTGATGCGCTCTGTGGCGAGGGCGAGGGCTACCGCCGCTTCCTTGCCTACAGCAAAGGCATCTATGAGCGCACCGCCGAGGTGTTCATCTATGGCGACCTCACCCCGCGCAACGTGCTGGCCGCCTTGCGCCGCCGCCCGCTCGACCCGCTCCAGATTGACGCATTTAGCACCGTCCATCGCAGCGTCAGTCGCTTCTTCCACGACCCGCGTCTGCGCCAACTGTTCGACCGCTACGCCACCTACAACGGCTCTGACCCCTACCGCGCCCCAGCTACGCTCAATGTGATCCCTTACGTGGAGTACGGCTTCGGCGCGTGGTACGTACAAGGGGGGATGTACCGCATCGCCGAGGCTCTGGCGCGGCTGGCCGAGGAGGAGGGCGCGTGCATCACTACCTCCACTGCGGTGCAGCGCATTATAGTAGAGGGTGGCAGGGCAGTGGGGGTGGCGTTGGCAAGCGGTGAGCTAGTACGAGCGCGCGCGGTGCTAACCAACGCCGACGTGCTACATAGCTACAGCAAGCTGCTGGCTCCCGCTGACCGCCCGCGCTACCCCGACCGACGGCTAGCAGCCATCGAGCCGAGTTGCAGCGGCTTCGTGGTGCTGCTGGGTGTGCGCGGCAATTACCCGCAGCTTAGCCACCACAATATCTTCTTCAGCCCCGATTATCGGGCCGAGTTTGCCGACCTGTTTGGGCGCAAGCAACCCTTCATGCAGCCAACCATCTACGTGACCGCGACCAGCAAAGCCGACCCAACCCAGGCACCAGCGGGTAGCGAGAACATCTTCATCCTGGTCAACGCTCCCTACCTGACGGCGCGCACCGGGGGCGACTGGTGGGCGCGGCACAAAGACCGCTACCGCGAGATCATCCTGGCGCGGCTGGCGAACTTCGGTCTGGACTTCCACGCTGGGCTAGAGTACGAGCAGGTGATCACCCCCAGCGACCTCGCTGAACGCTACGGTGCCTGGCGCGGCGCGATCTACGGCCTCTCCTCCAATGGCAGGTTCGCCGCTTTTGCCCGCCCCCCCCTGCGGGCCAGCATCGGCGGGCTGTACTTCGCGGGCGGTAGCACCCACCCTGGCGGCGGCATCCCGCTCGTTACGCTCAGCGGCACGGCGGCGGCGCGGCTGATCGCCCTGGATTTGGCATGATCAGCCCGCCCTTCTCCCCTAGCGGACTGGCTGCCAGCCCAGGGCCACGCCCTGACCGGCGGCCTTCAGCTTGAAGTCGGGGGCGGTAGCCAGATAGAAGGTGTTGTTATTGCGGCTCTGGCTAAGGAGCAGGTCGCTGCCGTTCGCGTTCGCCCCCCAGCCCGCCAGCGTGAGGTCGCGGCCCAGCGAGAGGGGGGCAAAGTCGCCGTCGCTGCGCTGGGTGAAGGCCCGATAGCCCCCCCCTGCGCTGCTTTGGTCGAGGGCGTTGAAGGCGAGATAGCGATTGCTGGCGGCAAAGGCCGCTTCGTAGAGCGTGTCGCCAGCCTCGGCGTTACCCACCGCTTCAAAGACGTTGAAAACACGGCTGCCAGGGATAGTGATCAGCAGCAAGTCGCGGCTCTGGCTGGCGTAGCCATCGATCACTGCTACTCTTGCGCCTGTCGGTTTCGCGTCGGGCGACCAGATGATTGCTCGTCCGCTGCCCTTGCGGTAGCTCCAGAGATCGTCGAGTGGCTTGCCCCCTGCGTCGAGGGCCAGGTTGGCATAGATGTAGCCGCCGTTCCAGAGGGTGGGGGCAAAATCCGGCTGGTCGGTGCTGCTCCAGTTGCCAAGCTCCTGCTCGGTGCCAGCGGCGGCAACCACGCGCACGCTGAAGGCGAAAGGATCGCCGCCCAGTCCTTTTAGCCGCCAGTAGGCTAGCAGCTTGCCGTCGGGCGACCACTGTGGATGTTCGCCATCCTTGCTGACCAGGCTCGGCGCACTTAGTTGTTCGCCCGCAACGGTCAGGGTGTAGACTTCGCCGAAGGGGGGGCCAAGCTCGGTGCCGCTAACTGGGATGCTATAGGCTAGCACTGCCCCACTGGGCGACCAGGCAAAGTCGCGCAGGTCGCTGGTCGGGGCATTCGCCAGCAGCTTGCCGTTGGTGCCGACCACTGCCAGTTCGTAGCCATCACCGTCGGCGGCACGCTGCGAGATCGCCAAATAACGGCTATCGCCCGACCATCCCACCCGATTGACCCCCGGCGTGTCCAGGTGGATGAGCGCGTCGTCCACCTCGCCCACCATCGCCTTCTCCACCTCCACCAGGTCCAGGCCGCCAGCGGTGCTGTTGGCGTAGATCAGGTAGCGACCGTCAGGCGACCAGCGGATCATGTGCTGCGCGGCGAAATCCAGCCCATAATCTACCTTGCCGAAGGCAGCGGGCGCACTGACCGCTTTATCCACAACCCCCTCGCTGTCGCGCAGGCGCAGGGTGCCGCCGTTGGTGACGTAGAGGAAGCGGCGGCTAGCTGGCACCGCCTGCGGGAGGTAGGGTACTGGGGTATTGACCGTTAGCACGGAGGTTGCGCTCACGCTGGTGGCAGCAGCCAGGGTGCTAGTGGCTGTTGCAGCACTGACTGTTGGTCGGGCGACGGTCGCGCTCGGCTGGGCAGCCAGCGTCGCGGTCGCCAGCGGCTGCGGCGGCAGGGTGAGCGCAACCGGGGCGGGGTCGGCTGCCAGGTCGCAGCCTGCTAGCAGCAGCAGTAGCAGGCAGGCCAATCGGTAGCGGCGGTGTCTGATCATCGAATCTCCTCTAGCATAGTGGCGAGTGCGAGGGCTGTACGCCCCTTTATAGCCTAAGCAGCCCCGATTGTCAAACCGCCCGCGCTTGAGTATAATAGCTCTATCCGGCCCCTCTCCCCTTGAGGGGGAGGCCGCGTGAGGGTGAGCATGAGCGAACGCAACCTGCTGCTGACCAGTGGCATTGCTACTTTGCTGGCAGTGGCTGGGGTCTTCGGCGCAATCTACCTGTTCAGCACGAAGGACGTAGTGTTGGCAACTGTGGTGCTGTTGGTTGCCACTATTGCCGCTGCCACCTCGGTGCTGAGCAACAACAGGGCAGCCAAGCTGCGGCTAGTGCGCCACGCTCGCGAAATGGAAGAAGGCAACCAGCGGATGGCTGCCCTCCTGCGCGATGCTGCCCAGCCGCAGGCTGATGACCAGGGATAGTGAAGGGATGCAGCCTCGGCCAGCAGGCAAAGCAATGCGCCCGCCTACCAGAGGGGGCGCAGCCCAGGGGTCAGGCTGGGTTAGCTCTTGATTGCCCCTTCAGGCTCTGGACTGGCGGCAAGCTGGGCAGCTTGAGCGGCAGCAGCAGCAGCCTGGGTCGCCTGGGCCGCCGCTGCTGCTACCTGGGCGGCATGGGCGCGGCGGGGGCTAGGGGTCGGCTGGCGTTCGGCGACGATAGCTGCTCTAATCTCTTGTGCTTCGGCACGGGTGAAGCCGACTGCAATCTTGCGGTTTGTGGGCAAGCCGCCCCCCAGATAGTGGGTCAGGTTGCCCCGCACCATGCTGCGCGGCAGGGGGGTGGGCAGCGATGGCCCTTCGATGTAGGCACCAGCCAGGTAGAGGTGGGCCGCCGCCGTTCCCCCGTAGTCGTGAACCCGTATACTAACGTCACGTCCGTCTGGGGTAATTTTGGTAAAGATCAGCTTGTCTTCCACGTGCTTCTTCCTCTCACCGTAAACTGCCGCTGAACCGCCTCAAGTATTATTATACCACACCGTGCAAACGCGGAATTGAGGAAAGAGGTGGGTTGGCGAGTGGTGATGCTTCTACTTGCCTTTGCGGAGTGCGCCCCAGGTGAGGCCGAGGGCGAGACCGAAGGCAGCGTGGCGCATAAACTGATTGAGTAGCCCTTTCGCCGTGCCAAGCGGCTGGATGTCGCCGCGCCTGACCGCCGGGTGAATCTTATCCAGGGGCAGTACGAGTGGGGTGAGCAGGGCTAGTTCTGCGTTGATAAAGAGGAGGGCGCGCAACCACTCTGGCCCCGGCAAGCGGTCGCGGCCATAGAGAACGTAGAGATAGGTGAGGGTCAGGCTAAAGGCGTAGTGCTGGGCAACACCGAGTGGCCGCCAGTAGGGGTTGGCGAAGAACATCTCCCCCTGCAACTGGATGTCATCGTGCTTGTAGTCGAGCAGCCAGTTGTCGAGTGGCTGCTCCGCCAGGTATGCGCTGCCTGCCGCCAGCCCGCTGAGGATGATGCGCGGATGGTCAGCCCGCTTCAGCTTCGCCATTACATCTTTGATAATCATGTTCAGGTTCATACCAGTCTTCCTCTTTCGTTCTGATGGGCCATGCTAAGGTGCTGTGGTAAGCATCGTTTTGTTGTACAATGGCATGGCAGCACAAGCTGTGCCAACAAAGTAGCTTAACTATACCACGAGGAGCCAGCCTGATGCAAACCCTGCCGCCCGCCACCTTGCCTGCTGCCCAGAAGCCTATCGCTGCCACCCACGCCAGCGGGGGCATGGTCGCCAGCCCCCACTACCTCGCCAGCCGTGCTGGAGCCGCAATCTTGCAGGCGGGTGGCAGCGCAGTAGACGCAGCGATTGCTGCTAATGCCGTCCTCACCGTCGTCTACCCGCATATGTGCAGCATCGGGGGCGACAGTTTCATGCTGATCCACGAGGGTGGCGGTGGCAAGCTATGGGGGTTGAATGGCAGCGGGCGGGCTGCTCAGGCGGCGACTATCGAACAGTTGCACAAGCTGGGCCAGCGCGAGATGCCGTTGCGCGGCCCCCTGCCAGTGACAGTACCGGGGGCGGTTAGTGCCTGGCTACTTGCCCACCTGCGCTTCGGCAAACTACCCTGGGCGACAGTGCTGGCGGCGGCCATCGCCTGCGCCCGCGACGGCTTCCCGATCACACCCCGCTTGCACAGCGCACTTGGCTCGGCCCGCCACAGCATCGGCAACGACCCACAGGGTAAGGCGATCTTCTACCCCGGCAATCACCTGCTAGCCGCTGGCGAAACGCTGCGTAACCCCCAGTTGGCGCGCTCGCTGACCCAGATCGCTGCCGACCCAGAGAGCTTCTATCGTGGCAAGCTAGCGCAAAGCATCGCGGCAGATGTGCAGCAGCGTGGAGGGTTGCTCACCACCACCGATTTTGTCACCCACCATGCCGACTGGGTAGAGCCGATCAGCGTGGCCTATCGCGGCTATCGCGTCTACGAACTGCCACCCAACACACAAGGGCTGGCGGTGATCCTCGGCCTCGGCATCCTCGATGGCTTCGACCTCGGCAGCATGGGGGCGGGCAGTGCCGCGGCGATCCACCACCTGGTTGAGGCGAAGAAGATCGCTTTTGCCGACCGGGGGCGCATTGCCGACCCCACGTTCGTGCCGCTACCGCCAGCCCTGCTCAGCAGCGAATACGCCGCCGAACGCCGCAAGCTGCTCGACCCCCAGCACGCGGCTGGCACTGTACCACAAGGCCAGCCCGCCGGAGGTGACACGATCTACCTATGTGCGGCAGACCGCTGGGGCAACGTGGTTTCGCTTATCCAGAGCATCTACTTCGCGTTCGGGGCGGGCTTCGTTGCGGGCGATACTGGTATCGTGCTGCACAATCGTGGTGCCTACTTCCAACTTGATGCAAGCAGCCCCAACAGCCTACAACCGGGTAAGCGGCCCTTCCACACCCTGATCCCAGCGATGGCTTACCGCCAGGGCGAAGACCAGCCCGCTCTAGCCTTCGGCACGCGGGGAGCCGACGGCCAGCCGCAGACGCAGATGCAGGTCTTCAGCAACATAGCAGACTTCGGCATGGACGTGGCCGCCGCTATTGCTGCCCCGCGCTGGGTGCATGGTGGCACCGTCCCTGGCGAACGCGCCGATCTGCTAATGGAGAGCCGCTTCCCGACTAGCGTGCGCCGCCAGTTGCAGGCACTCGGCCACACCGTCAACGTAGCCAGCGCGTGGTCGGAGGAGATGGGCCACGCCCAGGCGATCAGCCGCACCACCGACGGCTACGTGGGCTTCGCTGACCCACGTGGCGACGGCGAAGCGGTGGGCGTGGATTGATTGATGGAGGGCTGGTTGCCAGTGTTGCGGTTCAACGCCGCCCGTACCGCCAATCCAGGTAGTTGAGCAGGCGGTAGAGGGAGTTGGCTGGGGCGGCCTGTGGCTGGCGGCTGGTTGGGGTTGCCCTGCGCGGCTGGCTGGCGGTAGGGGTGGCGACTACGCTGACGGGTTCGCCAATGATCACCCGAACAGGGTCGCCAATCACGGCGGTCGGCGAGGGCGGCGGTCCGCCAGCTGCTATGCCAGCGGCGCGGGCTGGGCTGCCCAGGTTGAGTAGGGCAGCCAATAGTAGGCCGCCAGTTAGTAGTATGAGGTTGGTACGAACTTTAATGTTCATCATTTTGCGCTCTCTCTTGCGGCACTGTGCTAAGCCGCCTTGATGTTTTGCTCCCCCAAAGGTACTACCCTGCTCCTAGCCCAGAAGTACCAGACAGAACCATTATACCACCCCAACCTTACCAAACAGCTTACCGTTTAACCCGGTTTTTCGCCATTTTCCAGCCTACCCTGCCCCAACCCAGCCGCGCTGGGCAGCAAAAAGCCCCTCCATCACAGGGGAGGGGCGGGGTAGCGGCGTTGAGCTTGTGGTCAGCGACGCTTCTTCAACTCCTGGCCGGAGATCACCAGCCGTTGGATTTCGCTTGTCCCCTCGTAGATTTCGGTGATACGCGCATCGCGGAAGAAGCGTTCGACCGGATAATCGCGCAGGTAGCCGTAGCCACCGAGGATTTGCACGGCGTTGCTGGTGACGAAGTTGGCTGCCTGCGAGGCGAACAGCTTTGCCATTGCGGCTTGCTCGGTGTATGGCAGCCCCTTGTCCTTGAGGTCGGCAGCCTGCAAGGTGAGCAGGCGGGCAGCCTCGATCTGCATGGCATTATCCGCGATCTTCCACTGGATCGCCTGCAAGTCGCTGATCGGCTTGCCGAAAGCCTGCCGCTCTAGCGCATACTTGACCGAATAATCGTGGGCCGCCTGTGCGATGCCCACCGCCTGGGCCGCCACCCCGATCCGCCCGCCGTCCAGCGTCTTCATCGCCAGCTTGAAGCCCTCACCAGGGGCGGCCAGCACGTTCGCTTTGGCAACGCGGCAGTTCTCGAAGTAGAGTTGTACGGTATTGCTACCATGAATGCCCAGCTTGTGTTCGCTCTTGCCCGCGCTGAAGCCTGGCGTACCCTTCTCGACAATGAAGGTAGCGATCCCCTTATGGCGGGCCTCACGGTCAACCGTTGCCCAGATGATCGCCAGGTCGGCCACGCCGCCGTTGCTGATGAAGTTCTTGCTACCGTTGAGGATGTAGTAGTCGCCATCCTCGACCGCTGTAGTGCTGAGTGCGCCAGGGTCGCTGCCGACCGCCGGTTCGCTGAGGCCGTAGCAGCCCAGCCACTCGCCGCTAGCCAGCTTGGGCAGGTACTTCTTCTTCTGCTCCTCGCTGCCAGCGTACATGATCGGCCAGTTGACCAGCGAGTTCTGCACCGTCATTGTCACGCTGGTGGCGGCACAGCCCCGCGACACCTCCTCCATCGCCAGGGCGTAGGTTACCTGGTCGGCCCCTACCCCACCGTACTCCTCTGGCACGGTCATGCCCAGGAAGCCGAGTTCGGCTAGCTCCTTGACGCTCTGCCAGGTAAACTCCTCACTCTCGTCGTATTCAGCGGCGCGGGGGGCCAGCTTCTCGTCTGCCAATTGCGCTGCTGCCTCGCGGATGCTACGCTGCTCGTCAGTGAAGGTAAAGTTCATCTTTGGACACTCCTTTGGGGTAGCGAAAGGCTAAAAGAGGGAAAGGGTTGGCTATGGCGGTTGGTAGTGACCAAATCGTGGCTCTGCCCCGGCTAGCTGCTGTAGTCGTAGAAGCCGCGCCCGCTCTTACGACCGAGGTAGCCCGCCTGCACCATCTTGCGGAGCAGAGGGCAGGGCCGATATTTGGGGTCGCCGAGGCCGCGCTGTAGCACTTCCATAATGTTGAGGCAAACATCCAGCCCGATGTAGTCAGCCAGGGTCAGCGGCCCCATCGGGTGGTTCATGCCCAGCTTCATCACCGTGTCAATCGCTTCTTTGGTAGCGACCCCCTCCATTAGGGTAAAGATCGCCTCGTTGATCATCGGCATCAGTACGCGGTTGCTGACGAAGCCGGGGTAGTCGTTCACTTCGACTGGTACCTTACCGACCGCCCGTGCTGCCGCTTCGACCACCGCGTAGGTCGCGTCGGTGGTAGCGATCCCGCGGATGATCTCAACCAGGCTCATCAGTGGCACGGGGTTGAAGAAGTGCATCCCAATCACCTGCCCCGCCCGCCCAGTGCTGGCGGCGATCTCGGTGATCGAGATCGAGGAGGTGTTGCTGGCGAGGATCGCATGGGTTGGGGTGTTTGCGTCCAACCGCTTGAAGATATCCTGCTTAACCTTCAAGTCCTCAAAAGCGGCCTCTACTACCAAGTCAGCCTTGCCGACCGCCTCCTCCAGCCCCGTGCTGGTGTGTAGGAGGGCGAGGGTGGCATCGCGCTGCTCGGCAGTCAGCTTGCCCTTCTCTACCAGCTTGCCGACACTCTTTTGGATGGTACTAACCCCGCGATCCAGTTGTGGTTGACCAACATCTTGCATGGTGACGACGTAACCAGCGGCGGCGAAGGTCTGGGCGATCCCGTTGCCCATCGTCCCCGCCCCGATTACCGTGATGTTGCGGATACTATGTTCTTTCAACTTGCTTCCCCCTCTGCGCTGAAGGTGATTTGGCGCGTGCCTTGCGCCTTGTTCTTAACCTCTATGATAGCAGATGAGGGCCGAAACTTCAAGTCTGGCGGGCGTGGGAAGCAATTTGGGGGCTGCCTGATCTCCTTGCCGCTGCGCTGGCTTAGGCTTATAATAGCGGGGAGAGGCTAGAACAGATGAGCAGCGACGCGCACAATCAACGGACGATCCTGCACGGCGACCTGGACGCATTTTACGCCAGCGTCGCGCAGAGGGACGCGCCAGAGTTGCGCGGTAGACCAGTGGCGATTGCCTTCGGCAGCACGCGGGGTGTGGTCAGCAGTTGCAGTTATGAAGCGCGGGCATTTGGGGTGCGCTCTGCCATGCCGCTTTATCAGGCGCAGGCACTCTGCCCCGACCTGGCGGTAGTGCCGAGCGATTTTGCCGCTTATCATGAGGCTAGCGCGGCGATCCACGAGCTATTCCGCGCTGTCACCCCGCTGATCGAGCCGATTGCCCTGGACGAGGCGTACCTAGACGTGAGCCAGGTTGCGGCGGGCATCGAGCAGGGGGTAGTCTTGGCCCGCCGCTTCAAGGAGCAGGTGCGCGCTCGTACCGGTCTGACCCTCAGCCTGGGGGTTGCCAGCAACAAGTTGTGTGCGAAGATCGCCAGTGGGCGGGGCAAGCCTGATGGCCTGCTGGCGGTACCAGCCGGGGGCGAGGCGGCCTTCCTTGCGCCCCTAGCGGCTAGCAAAATCGGGGGTATCGGGCCAAAGACGAACGCTCGTCTCTCGGCTATCGGCATCCTTACCATCGGCCAGATCGCTGCCCTGGATGAGGCGCAGGCGGGCGAGTTGTTCGGCAACTGGGGGCCGACCCTGCGCGAGATGGCGCGGGGCCACGATTACCGCCCCGTGATCGCTGAGCGCGAGAGCAAATCGATCAGCAATGAGACTACGCTAGGCCACGACCTGGCCGCTGCCAACCTGCCCGCTATCGCCCCGCTGCTGCGCGAACAGGCCGAGGCCGTCGCCCTGCACCTGGAGCGCGAGGGGTTGCTGACGAAGTGTGTGGGCATGAAGGTACGAACCCGCGACTTCCAAATACACGGGCGGCAACGTACCTTGCTGGCGGCAACTGCCAGTGGCGAAATCATCTACAAAGCTGCCATGTGGTGCTACCGCCGCTGGCTGACCGAGGCCGAGCAGGCAGGACGAAAGCTACCAACCGTGCGCCTGCTGGGGGTCAGAGCCTCCAGTCTGCTGCCCAGCGACGAGCCACGCCAATTGAGTTTGTTCGGCTGACCAGCCCGTTTGCAGCCCCGCCTACATCTGCTATAATCTGCCCATGCAAGTAGAGAGGGGTGCTGATGATCATCTACACTGTTGGGCATAGCAACCTGAGCATAGCGGGCCTGCTAGCGATTCTGCGGCAGCACAGCATCAGCTTGCTGGCCGACGTACGGAGTGTACCTTACAGCCGCCTTTGGCCGCAGTTCAACCAGCGCGAGTTGCAGAATAGCCTGCGCGATGGGGGGATCGGCTACTTCTTTCTGGGCAAGGAACTGGGTGGCCGACCAGAGGACGACCACCTCCACAGCGCAAGTGGCAGCCCCAACTATGACGCGATGGCTCGTACTCCTCTCTAGAGGCGCGGCCTGAGCCAACTGCTCACCGTCGGCAATAAGCAACCCACCACGATCCTGTGCAGCGAGGGCGACCCCCATCACTGCCACCGCTACAAGCTCGTTACCCCACGCTTGAGGCACAAGGGATCACAGTGCGCCACATCTTGTCAGATGGCGGGCTGATGAGAGAGGCAATATCCTTAAGGCTGTGCTTGCAAAGACCCCTTTGTGGTATAATTGAGATGGAATTGGCAAGCCTGCATGAAGAACTAGTAGAGGGTACGTACTTATGTACTACAGAAGAAGGGTACTAGTGGCTCTAATAGAAGCCTTTGGGGGTGAACTTAGTAGGGTGGACTGCCAGAAGCTAATGCTTCTATTTTGTCAACGCTCTACCAAACCACCTTACAGCTTCTTCCCACACACAATGGGTGGTTTTAGCCTTGTTGTCGAAGACGACCAAAGGTGGCTTGTTGCTAGTGGCTTGCTAGCTGAGGGAAAGAAGGTAAGGCTTGTAGGCAAAGAGAGTCTTCTTAGTCAACTCCACAAAGATGATATAAGTATAATGGATGACTTGGTGCGTGACGTAGATGAGCTACGGGGTGAAGGTCTTCAGCGAAAAACTTACATTGAATACCCATGGTATGCTGTGCGAAGTAGGAAAGCTAAAAAGCTGCTCACTGAACAGGAGTTGCTGGCAGTAAAGCAAAGTAGGAATACACAACGAGAACCTACTCTGTTCACACTCGGCTACGAGGGTATATCCATAGATAAATACCTAGCTGTTTTGATAGATAAAAATATCGATCTGCTTATAGATGTGCGTAATAACCCTCTGTCCCGGAAGTATGGGTTTTCTAAGAAGGCTCTTATGAACGCAACGCAGAGAGTAGGTATCCACTATGTACATTTCCCTGAGCTGGGAATACCCTCAAACCAGCGTCGCCACGTACAGGAAGATGGAGAGCTTGAAAGATTGTTCAGGAGTTACGCAGAACAAATCCTGCCTGCTCAGCCACTAGCTTTGCTACTACTACGTACAGAGGTGGAAAAGGCAAAGAGATCAGCACTGATGTGTTTTGAGGGAGATAACACTAGATGCCATCGCCGTAGATTGGCAGACTATCTTGTTGCTAGTGAATCATTTAATCAATCTGTTGTTCATCTTTGATGGGTTAGGGGTGCGACGTGTATCTGCCAGATGTTCTTCCTAATGCTGAAGTGCTAATTACTGTCAAGACTTATCCCTTGCCATCTAACTCGTACGTTGAGTTGGTGTGTAATGCTGGTGTGCTAAGTGATGGTAGATGGATCCGTATTTATCCTGTGTCTTTTCGAGGACTACCTTCGGAGCAGCGTTATAAAAAATATCAATGGATAACTTTGAATCTAAAGCGTAACGAAAAGGACATCCGACCGGAGAGCTACAAGCCGACTAATGGCGTAGATGAGCCTATTTTTGTTGGCGAAGCAATCAACACAGATAACAACTGGGCAATTCGTAAAAGCTTTGTACTGAGGAACTCCTTTGACTCTCTAAGTGAGATGATAGCTCTCTCTCAGTCTGTAGAACGCCTCTCTCTTGGTGTTTTGCAGCCGCAAGAGATAGTTAGGCTAATCATAGAAGATGATAAAAGGGATTGGAAAGCTCAGTGGCAGGATCAACTTAAACAATATGATATATTCAGTATTACCGAACAAGGTGAAGGCCAGGTACGGGAAGTAGTCAAGAAGCTACCTTACAAATACTCTTACGAACTCTTGTCTAGAGGAGATAACAAATCTCATACAATGATGATCGAGGATTGGGAGATAGGCGCATTGTTCTGGAACTGCTTCAAGAAGACAGGAAGCGAAGGGGAAGCAAACAGAATGGTACGCCAAAAGTACGAGGATGAGTTTACCTCCAACAAAGACCTCTACCTCTTTCTGGGGACTACGCTGCGCTATCACATGGGTTCTCCCAATCCATTTGTTATCATTGGTGTATTCTACCCACCGAAGACAAAGCAACTGTCCATGTCACTTTAGCTAGGTACGACCTGCACTCCCTCTTTGGCTGCAACGACATCTATCTCACTCTCGGCCTCAGCCGCCCGCAATACAAAGAACAATGCTGGCCGCTAGTCGTTGGCGTACATACAATCCCAGAGTTTCCGGTTATAATAGACGTGTACAATCTTTAGCTCACTGGTGGCAAGAGGAGGAATGGCCGCAAGTCTGCTCTGCATGGCAGGCTGGTTCTATGCTTTGCTAGCCCGCCCTGACAAGCTGAAGTGGCGTGGCACGGTGATCAACCTTAAGGAGCATGGTGATGAGTGAAGACAACGTGAGCTACTGGCAACCAGCCTTCGCTGGCTGGCGGGCCGAACTGAACGACGAGCAAACCCGCAGCCTTGTAGCCAGCCTGGGCGAACGCGGCTTGGCCTACGGTCAAAGTAGCGACCGCACGCAGGCGGCTGGCTACTACGCCCTGCTTACCACCCAGCCTGCCCAGCGCGCCAACCTCGCCTACGCAGCGGCCCACATGATCCTCTGGATGTATGGTATTGACCTTCTACTCGACACTTGCACCAGCATGGCCCCCGCTGAAGACCTGCTGCGCGTGGTCACGCTCGCCACCAGCAACCCAGAGGCAGAGCTTACCGCTGAGAGCCTGGCAGCCCTCGACCTGCAAACTGACCCAACAATGGTCAACCCTGGGGCAGGCTGCTCGATCCTGACCCTGGGCCAGGGCGCGCAGCAGCTTGTCTCTGAGGTAGCAGCCCACTATGGTAGCCTGGCGGCGGGGCCGCTGTTCGTGCGCGAGTTCAACTTGCAGGTGGCAGCCGAGGTGATGGAGTCGCGCTGGCGGTTTGATGCCCGCTGGCACGGCTACAGCCTGGATCAGTATCTCGAACTGGGGGCCGCCTCGATTGCCGCCATCCACTATGCCTCCCTACTAGCTGTTCCCTACCCGCGCCTGGCTGAGGAGTGGGGGGTACTACGCTCGCTAGTCTGGCTCTCCGCTGCTGTCTGCCGCCTGGCGAATGATGTGGCAACGGTTGAGCGCGACCGTGAGGAGGGCCGAGCGAACGCCCTCTTTGTTGCCGCCCCCGACGAGGAAGCAGCCCGCGAACTGGTGCTGGCGAAGATTGTGGAGTTGGTAGCTACGATGGAGAGCCGCCTGGCTGACCTGGCGGCAGACCCGCAGTACGACTACTTCGCCGAGATGCTGCGGCGGGTGACCGGTACGACGCTGGTACTGTACGACGCTGGTGATTTTGTGATACCGGGCGCGTGAGTGAGCGGAGGAGAGACTGGGTGGCGGCAGTTTACGACGAGCAGATTTTGCGCGACAGCCTGCGAGAATGGTGGGGCTACGATCACTTTCGTAGCGGCCAGCTTGATGTAATCGCGCAGGTGATGGATGGGCGTGACACCCTGGCTCTGATGCCGACTGGGGCGGGCAAGTCGCTCTGCTATCAGTTGCCCGCCATGCTGCTCCCCGGCCTGACCCTGGTGATCAGCCCGCTGATCGCCTTGATGAAGGATCAGTATGACAACCTGCCGCCACAGATTTACGAGCGAGCTACCTTCATCAACAGCAGCCTGGAGCCGCAGGAGCTTGAGCAGCGGTTGGCTGCCCTGCTCGCGGGCAAGTACAAGCTGATCTATGCTGCCCCAGAGCGTCTGCGCCAGCGGCCCTTCCTGGAAGCCCTGCGCCGGGCGGGAGTAAGGCTAGTGGTGGTAGACGAGGCACACTGCGTCAGCCTCTGGGGTCACGACTTCCGGCCCGACTACCTGTTCCTCAGCAAGGCACTGCCGCTGCTCGGTGAGCCGCAACTGCTGGCCCTGACTGCAACCGCCACACCGGCGATGCAGGGTGAGATCGGCACACAGCTTGGTCGCAACCTGGCGATAGTGCGCCTCAGCAGCTACCGCCGCAATCTCCGCTACGAGGTACGGCAGGCGGCCAACGCCGAGGCGAAGCTGCGCCTGGTGGTGGCGGTCTGCAAGCAGGAGCGCGGGGCGGGTATCATCTATGCAACCAGCCGCGCTAATTGTGAGCAGGTGGCTGCCACCCTGCGGCGTGAGGGGGTCAGTGCCGAGTTCTACCACGCGGGGCTAGACAGCGCAGAGCGGAGCGCAGTACAGGAGCGGTTCATGCTAGATCGCACCCGCGTGATCGTGGCGACCGTTGCCTTCGGTATGGGGGTGGACAAGGCGAACGTGCGCTTCATTGTCCACTACAACCTGCCCAAGTCGCTTGAGGGCTACGCTCAGGAGTCGGGGCGGGCTGGGCGCGACGGCAAGCCCGCCCGCTGCGTGCTGCTCTACACCAGCGGCGACAAGGGTAATCTCACCTCCTGGGCGCACCGCGAACAACTGCACCTCCCCTTCCTGCGCGAGGTCTACCGGGCTGTGCGGGCCAACCTCAAGCAGGGCATCACGAAGGCCGACGGCACTACCAGCGGCCTGGTTTACAGCAACGAACTGCTGCGCGAGGTAAACGCGGCACAGGTGGGCGAGGCCGATGACACCAAGATGAAGGTGGCGATCAGCCTGATGGAGCGGGCGGGCCTGCTCAGCCGCCACCTGGACGCGCCCCGCACCGCTAGCGTGCTGCTCAACGATGTTGACCCTGCCCGTTTGCAGGCTGACCGTGCTACCTTCGCGCGCTTCTGCGACGAGCAGCGGCTCTACCCCGGCTACTCCGCCAGCTTCGACCTGCCCGCCGCTGGCCGCCCTCTTGCCCTTGCCCCTGACGAGCTTGAAGCCTGCTTGTTGGCCTGGGAAGCGGCTGGCCTGTTGCAGTATAGGCCGACAGGCCGCGAGATGGTCTTGGCGATCAAGCACCAGCCGGGCGATGCCAGCGCAGCGATCAACCGCCTGCTAGAGCAGCAGGAGCAGGCGGCAGCCGAGCGGCTGACACAGATGGCCGAGTACGCCGAGGGTCACAACTGCCGCCACCAGGTGATCGCCGCTCATCTTGGCGAGCAACTGCCCCCCTGTGCCGAGGAATGCGATGTCTGCAACCCCCCAGAGGGCGGCTACCAGGCGGAGGCGGAGTTGGTTGTGCCAGCAGTGGCGAACGTGGCGGCGGCGATCATGGCCTGCGTGCGCTCCCTTCCCTTCGAGCCAACTCGCAGCGGGTTGGCGCGGGTGCTGCTTGGTTCGCTCAGTGCGCCAGTGCGCGAGGATCGGGCTGTCAACTTTGGCGTGCTGGGCTACGCTAGCCAGAAGGGGGTAGCGCAGGCGGTTGATGAACTGATCGCCGCTGGCTACCTGCGCGTGTTCCACAAGGATGGCCTGGATTTCCCCCTGGTCGGGCTGGGGCCGCAGGCGGGCAACGAGCCAGCCGCCGATCTGGTGCGGCTGAAGGCGAAGTTGGTTGCGCGTAAGGAGCGGCGCGGAGAACGCTGGCAGGGTGGGCAAAGCGGGCCAGCCTACAGCACTGCGCCACGCCCAGCCTACCAGAGCCGCCCCAGCGAGTCCGAGCCGGGCGAAATGGATGAAGAAACGATTGACCTCTTTGAGCGACTACGCGCCTGGCGCAC
>JBBROH010000022.1:0-31753 GCA_038229595.1 Chloroflexia bacterium
GGCAACCTTGAGCGCACTCTGGTTGTTATTGGCATTGCCACAGCCCCGCCACTGTTCGATCAGGCTGGCAGGCAAGGTGATGGTCGAACTGTCACGCACAAAGACCCCAGCAAAGCGGTTAAGCAAGGGGATGGCTACAGGCTGACTGGCGATTAAGAGGTGGACAGCTTGAGCGAGAACCTGGTGCAGCAGGTTGGCAGCGGGTTCGCTAAAACGCTGGTCAAGAGCCTAAGCAGTAATAACCACGCCGGAGGGCAAGGGGGTAGCGACGAGTTCCTGCAAACTAGCCTGGGGATTGGCGAGCCAGCCAGCGACGAGCAGTTGGACAAAGTCGGCAGCAGAGAGCTTGGATGAACGCTGGGTGAAGCCAGAGGAACGCGCGAAATCGTGAGGTAGGTCAGTGAGGACGAACTGGATAGCGTGGGCAAGCTGGGTTATAGTAGACAAAAGCAAGCTCCTAAGCAAGGTTGGTGAGACAACCATTATGCCAAAAGAGCTTGCTTTTGTCAGGTTTGCAAGGGTAAACGCACTGAGTAAACCTTAGCTTGATGCCTATGGGGTGCTAATTTAGCACCTCTCCCCTGCCAAGCCGCTGACGCTGGCGCAGGCCTGAGACATCTGGCGGTACACGGCCACCGACGATCTGCGTCGTGCTGTTGGTCAAGCCGCCTGGTTCGGGTACTTCGCCCGCGCCCGCCTGGTGCAGGTCGGCGGCGGCAACTGCTCGCTGGCCGACACCGAGGGGCAAGCCGCCGACAGCTACCGGGCGCAGCTTGAGCAGGTGCTGCGGCACGTAACGGGGCAGGCAATCGCGCTCTGCTATGTCTGATCACACCCGCCTTGGGCTGTTGCAGATGGTTGCAGAGGGACAAAACAGCCCTGCAACAGTAAGCAACAAGGTAAGAGTTGGGGTAAATAGTGCTGCAGGGCATCGCAACAGCGGCGTTCACGTCGCAGCGGCACGCGCCTGCCACGCCGGTAGCCGACTGGGTGGGGGTAGATGGCTGCATCAGGGTGGCGATCCAGGCTTCCAGTTCGCGTCCCCACCCTTCGCTTTCGCCCGTCACCCACTGGGCCGCGAGGTGCTGGCCGCCCACCAGCATCAGGGCCAGTTCACCCACTGGCGTGACCGGCTGCTAACTACCTTCTTCAGTTGGTGCCTCCCGATTGGTGCGGCGGGCCGCTGTACGCTCATTCATCGCGCTGATCATGCCTTCAGCCGTGCCGTATTCGGTAGCCTCGAGGTCGGCCTGCGTCGCTGCTGCCAGCAGATCGGCTGCTGCTACATCGTCGCTGGTACTACTGTCCCGCTCCTTAGAGGCTTCACTGGCCTTGCGCTTCAGGCTGCTGGGTGTCAGCTTCTTAGTCTCCTGGCTCCTGCCGTGCATCCAGTAGATCAGCACGCCGCCGCCCGCGTCAATGCGGTAGTACAACCAGTGCGTTTTGCCGATCAGCGTGCGCCGGTGGCTGGCTGGCATCTTTGGCACTGACACCCCAGCGCGGTAGGGGTTGGCCGCTATCCTGTCCAGCAGCGCAAGGTACTGGTTTTCAAACTGTTCAGCGCGGGCCTCACCGTCCTTGCCAGCGTAGTATTCAGCCTCAGCCTTGATCGCCGCCTGCACCGTAACGGTAACGTAGTAGCTAGCCATTAGGCGGCCTCAGCCTGTTCACCCGCTAGTCTAGCCCGCCTTGCAGCACGTGCTTGCAGAATGTCGGCCTTTGCTTCCTCAAGGGTTAGTGTCTCTTGGTGTTCGGCTTCCTCTGCGATTTGTAGCAGCCGGTAAGCGAACGCTTCTTCCTTCATCTCCCTATAGGCGGCAAGGTCAAGCAGCACCGCCGTCGGCTTGTTGCGGAGGTTGACGAATACCGGATTATCAGGGTTGGCTTGCAGGCCACTCAGCACATTGTACAGGTTGGTGCGTAGTTCGCCCGCGTTCATCCCTGCGTTGCTCAAATCCTGCCACTCAAAAACTTCTTCCATGCTCATAGCCCTCCAACTAGACCGTTAAGCCGTACTAAATCCCGTATCTACGTGCAATTGTAGACGATCACGCCGCGCTTGTCAAGAGGGCGGTGATTAGTCAACCGCAATACCATACTTCGCCAACAGGTCAAGGAACGCTTCTTCAGCCAGTTCGCCGATTCGTCGCCGCTGCTATCGGGTTGCCATTGTCGGTCACTTCTCTTGCCTCATCTTGCGCGGGTGGCATGGTCGCCACTGGCTGATCGTCGGCTAGCACCATGATGTACAATCCTCCCTGTATGCCAGCGTCCCGCTTGCGAGTGGCAGGCGGGACATGGTAACTATGTCAGGCGCATCATTGCAATTGCAACGGCGAGCGGTCGCCAACCTCTGCGTGTAAACCGGCAGCGGGGTGGATTGTCAACCAGCGTGTGCTGAAAAGTGCATCCAAATCAAACAATTCAAACAATCAAATGCAAGCATGGCGGCTAACCACCTGCTTGCCGCTCGCCAGGTAAACAATCATGGCTCTCATCTTTCCCTCTTTCAGCAATAGTCGCCAGTTGATACTCATCTCACCCCAAGAAAGTAACTGTTCGTGGACCTATTTTTGGCAAAGAGGCATCATTCAGCCCTGTTTTGTACTCAGCGGGTAAGCAGGTAGTGCGGGTCCCCCGTCAAAAATGCCAGTAGACGATGGCGGCAGTCCAAACAGCCCTGTCCCGCCCCCTGACGGGAAATAAGCGGAAAATAGCCACGATTTATCGCCAATTTCGTACTCAGGAAAATAGCCGAAAAAATAGACGTAATATGTGGGGATTTTCCGCTTATTTTCCAAACCCCTGTCCCGCACTCAGCAGTCACCCTTGAGCAGCTCTTAGCCTAACCTAATGGCTCGGGTCCTAAACCTGTTTTTAGACCCGCTGTACCCTCCAACAAACCTTATCTGCGGGTAGCATTGGAGAGCCGTCGCAACGCCCTCAACGACGTGTTGACCGACGCAGTACCGCAACCTCTACGACGACGTGTATATGCCGAGGACGGGGCCGGAGGGTGGCATCAGCCCCAACCTGGTGCTGGTCAGCGTGCGCGAGGAGGTGCTGCATCCCAGCCTGACTGTCCGCAAGGCCGATCACATCCGGCCCGACAACTACTACATCAGCTACGACGAAGCGATCAGCCAAGCTGTGGCGGTTGAGCGGATTGCTCCCAGCGAGGTAGCGGCTCCACTGGAGAGCGGCAAGCGGCGACAGATAGATGACTTGTGGAAGGCCCGCCGCGCCAGTTCGCCACGTTCGCTTGCTAAGGTGCTGCTAACCCCGCCGGTACTAGACGCTATCCGCTTGGAACTAAAGAAACAGACCGGCCACAACATTGAGGTGGGCGAACTAAGCCGCTTGCTGAAGGCGACCATCATCCGGCCAGAGGGCTTTGCTACAGATGCAAGCGAAGCTGCTATTAACCAGAAGGGTAGCGTAACTACTAAGGCCAAGAAGGTGGGTTATTAGCCAGCACGGGTCGTGAGCCTCTCAGACTGCAAAATGTCAATAGCGGCGTGCTTGAATGTCAACCGCTGTGTGCCTGCAAAAACCACCCGCTATCAGCCCGCCAGTACCACGCTAGTAGGCTGGTGGCAGCAAAACGCCCGAAAACTACCGCTTCGGCTTGCTGATAGCCGAGGCTGGCAATCTGGTTGCAGCAATGGTGATCGCGACTGAGCGATTGAAACTTCGGCTGGGTAGGTGGCAATCTTGAGGTCAAGGTAAGGTTGCAGCAACGGTGATCGCGACTGAGCCTTTCCTCTACGTCGGTCGGGATGCCGGTGGAAGTTGGCACTAATGACGTGCTATAATGTGCCGACTATCTTAGAGGTGTCCGCCGTGACTAGCCCCGCCGTCAGCTACCCAACCTACGAGCAGTTCGTTGCCAACTTGATGTCCAAGCTCGACAGCTTCAACGAGAGCGGTAAGGACTACCTCGCCTATCTCGCCAGCCCCCGCAGCGGCGACGAGCTTAATATCCGTACCTCCCTCGGCTTTGCCATCTTCCAGACCCTCGGCTGGAACTTTGGTGGCCTCCCCTCCGACATTGACCACGACATCGGCAACAAGGGTGGCAAGCGACCGGACATCATCGCTAAATTGGCGGGTACCGACATCAAGTTCTTCATCGTTGAGACGAAGGCGACCAGCGACCCCCACCTTGACGCGGCCTCGGCCAACTTCGGCCAGCTTGCTGGTTACATCAAGAGCGACGGCGTGCCGCTCGGCATCCTGACCAACATGGTGCTGCTCAACGCCTGGCGGTTCAACCCCGACGGCACTTATGTTGAGGTCGCCAGCCTTGACCTGGCCGCCATCTACCGCCAATACCGGGCGGGCGGCCTTGCCAGCCTCAACTCCATACAGGAGTACGAGCTACGTCGCTTCTGGCAGCAGTTCAGCAAACAGGTCTTCGCCGGGTTGGATGCGATCCGCGCCCTCATCTACGTCAACCCCTACCGCCCGGTCAACCAGCGCGAACACGAGCAGGCTTTGGTGGACGACCTGCGCCGCCTGACTGACGACTTGCTGGCCGACGCTTACCAGCAGTTCGACCAGCAGCAGGCTGCCTACCTGACCTACGAGACGGCGGGCCGCTACCTTGACGACGCGCGGGCGCAGGAGGCCGAGGCCACCCTCGCCAGCCTGCGCCAGTTGGCCCGCGATGAGGTCGCGCAGGCCTTCCCTGCTCGTGCTGCCGCGGTGCTGGCCGTGCTGACCGACTTTGAGGAGCGTTACCGCCAGCAGCCCAGCGTCAGCGATCTGTTGGCCGACCTGTGGCGCACCGCCCACCCGACGGCGGCCCGGCACGCCGCCCCGGATAGCAACTACTTCCGCGCTACGCTCAAGTACGCCCGTACCTACCTCAACTATCAGAAGCGGCTGCGGCGGCTGGATGCCCGCAATGAGCAACCCCGCCGCTTCCGGGCCGCCTTCGACTACTGGCTCGATGTAGCCGAGGCCAACCCCACCACCGCCCGCGAGGACTTCTGCTTGCAGACCGTTTATGTGCAGGTCGTGCGCCTGCTCCTCGTGCGTATCTGTGAGGACAAGAAGCTGCTGGGCTGGATGATCTCCGACGGCGGCTTCAGCCTGTTCGACGGCACGGTTAAAGACCGCTTCATGCGGCTACTCAAGGATGCGTACAACCAACTCCTCAGCCTCGCCTACCAGAATACGCGCAGCATCTATGCCCACTTCTTCTACAGCAGCGGGCTGTTCGACTGGTACACCAGCGACGAGAACATCCTGCTGCGGGCGTTCGCCACCCTCAATCAGTACAACTTCGCCGAGGTCAACAGCGACATCATTGGGGTGGTGTATGAAGGTTACATCATCAAGAAGGCACGCAAGCTGACCGGCCAGTATTACACGCCGGGCGAGGTGGTGGATTACATCCTTGACGCAACCGGCTACACCGCCGAGGGCGGCATCATCGGCAAGACGCTGCTCGACCTTGCCTGCGGCAGCGGCAAGTTCCTCGTCGCCGCGACCAACCGGCTGGTGGCGGCTTACCTTGCCACCGGCGTGTACCAGCCCCGCGAGATCATTGAGCGGGTGATCCAGAGCGTCTACGGCTTCGACCTCAACCCCTTCGCCTGCTACCTGGCCGAGGTCAACCTGCTGGTGCAACTGGTTGACCTGATCCAGCAGGCGCGGGCCGCCGACCCCAGCTTCACCATCCGCCGCTTCCAGATTTACCGCAGCGACAGCCTGCGCCTGCCTGCCAGCAACGGCAACGGCAACGGCATCCAGTTCGCCGACGACCTCGAACTGGAAGCCTATTTTAGCGACGAGTTCGACGCGATTGAGCGGATCATGTCGCTGGACAAGGAGGTGATCGCTGGCGGCGGCTTCGACTTCGTGGTGGGCAACCCACCTTACGGCGCACAACTCAGCGACAAGACCAAACGCTACCTGGCCGCCCACTACCTGACCGCCGAGGATCGGTTCGATACGTATGCAGCATTCATCGAGCGTGGGCTGGATATGCTCAAGCCGGGCGGTAAGCTGGGCTATATCACGCCGCAGACGTGGACGACCCACAAGATATATGGCAAGCTGCGCTATCTGGTGCTGGCAACGACGAACATTGAGGACATGGTACAGGTCTGGAAGATTTTTGACGCAGCCAGTGTCAACTCGCTGATCTTCGCCTTGAAGAAGCAAGCTAACAAGGCCGATCTGTTCAAGTCTGACTTCGACCCGACAGCACCGGACAGCATCAGCCCGCAGGCTGGCGCGGTGACGATCAAGCTGCTGCCGGAGACGCTGCCCGCACTAGCCGGGGTGAAGAACCCACCCAACGCCATTGAGCGGCGGCGCACCATGCTGGCGACCGGCGATTGGCAGGTGACGATCAGCACGCCACAAGCCGACTGGTGGCAACCGGATAACAACTACGTGTTCAACCTGAACGTAGATGCAAGCAAGCTGGCGATTTTGCAGAAGATAGAAAGTGACACGATCCACTTTGAGGATGTGGCCGAAGTGTCTACTGGTATACAGGAGTATGCAGTGGGTACAGGTACGCCAAAGCAGACCGCCAGTATGCTGCCCGACCCGGAACATGGTAAGCCATTGGGCTACTATCATGCCACGACCAAGCTGGATGAAAGCTATCGGGCCGAGCTACAAACCGATGAGGTAAGCCTATACTACCTGCATTCAAGCAACCAGTTGTGGTTGAAATGGGGGCCAAACCTGACTCGTCCACGCCCGGCCCGTATCTGGGAGCAACCGAAGCTGGTTGTTCACCGGCTGACTGGCGGCATGAGGTACCGGCTGCGGGCGGCCTACGACGAGCAAAACTATCTGACCCCAACGACCCTCTATGCGGTCGTGCAGCGTGACCCCGCCTACAGCCTCAAGTACCTGCTAGCCTTGCTCAACTCGCGGCTGTTCAACTGGTACTTCGCGGCCAAACATACCGATATGACAGTGAAGAACTACCACCTCAACGCGCTGCCAGTCAAGCCGCTGACTGCCGAGCAGCAGCAGCCGTTCGTTGCATTGGCCGAGCGGCTGATCAGCTTGAACCACGCGGTGGGGGCATACCGCGATGCTGGCTACCGCATCAACCTCGACAGCGGGCTGGTCGTGCCGCCGGTGCGGAAGCTGGTGGGGGGCTTCGGGGCGGCCAACCTGCTCGACCTGCGCGACGCAGCGGTGCAGGGGCTGATCAGCGTGGTTGCCAGCGACAAGACGCTGCGCTTGCCGATCAAGCGGTTGGCCGGGGCAGCGGCAGGCCAGAGCAAGCTACTGCTCCGCCAGCAGGACGAAATCAGCATCAGCGGCGACGACGCGCTGATCGACTACCTGGCCGACGCGCTGGCCGAGCAACAGGCACAGCTAGACGGCAAGACGTGGGCGGAGGTGGCCGCTGCCGTGCGCCTGCCCCGCGACGAAGCGACGGCTCATCGGGGGCTGGCGGCAGTGCAGCACGCCCGCGCCGCAGTCGCCGCCCAACTAGCCGAAATCGCGCAACTCAGCACAGAGGTGGACGCGCTGGTGTGTCAGCTATACGGGCTGGACGCGGCAGAGGTCGCTACCGTGCTGCGCTAGTTGAACACTCGCGAGTTGCACCTTGCTGTACAACAGGAGCCTACCCGAAAAGTCCAACCAAGCGCGATGAGCAGGCGTAAGTGAACATTCTAACCTTGCACTGCTATGCTATAATCACGTTGGAGGACGCAGCCATGTTGGCGGACGATGAACTGATCAGCCTGATGCTTAATCTGGAGTCGGATCGGGTTGAGCGCAAGGCCAGCAACGGTGATGATGACTGGGCGGTTGAAACTTGGTCGGGTAGGGGTAGTAAGTCGGCGTTGCGGTTGCGTTGCAGCAACGGTGATAGCGACTGAGAGCCTGGTAGGGATTGGCTACACTCACCTGAAGTGTTGCCAGCCGCCGCCGGGTCAGCCTGCTCATCGCTAGCTGTGCCAGTGCCTCACTGTTCAGCGGCTTGCCTTCGTAGTCCTTTGCCAGCCGCCGCCACCAGTTCAACCAGCCAAATGTGCGCTCCACCAGCCACCGCCATTGCTGCACCACAAAGCTGCTTTTGCCTCTCCTGCCGCTGCCCGCTGCTTCTGGCCCGGACTACCTTGTGAGTGCCAACCACGCTGGCCTGCTACCTTGTTCGCTAGCTCAGGGCCAGCGCAGCCAGCAGCGGCCTAGACCACTGCCACTCGTTCAGGCTCATAGTCATAGACCGTGGTCAACACCGCGGCAGCCCCAGCTCACTCTCCCACCCTGGCCGCCCTGACCAAGACGGCAACTAGCAAGCCCAGAGTCTCTACTACGATAAACCGCTTGCCCCCTTTGCGCTTCTTGGCCCCGAGGTAAGGGCATGGTGCTTCCCGTGCTTATCACGGTGGTCGGGAACGGCTTGCAGAGCCGTCAACAAGCTGGTTAGCGGCAATTCAAGATTGTTCATGCTCCTACTCGACCATCTTCTCGGTTTTATGGGAAGACCCTAATGGTACCGCGAGTTCGTGCGGGCCAACACTCCTGTGCGCGCTTAACAGGCAGATCAACCCAAGCTGGCAGCATTTGTTGAGCCGATGATGCCGCCAGCTTCGACATCTATGGCAGGCAGGGAGCGGGGGCGTACTCCCCTTGAACAAGGGTAGTCACGGCCAATCCCGCGCGAGAGCGTGCCTGCTCATTTACTACTACAGGATCATGGTTGGCTGCCAGGCTCTCCCGATAGCAGACCCCAGCTTGTTGGTACTCAGACTGAGAACGGAGCAGGTCTGCCCGGTTGTTGAGGGCGCGAATGATGCCCATCTTGTCACCCACTTCACGAAACAACCTCAAACTCTCTGTCCAGTAGCGTTGAGCAAGTGGGAGCAAGCCTTCGCTGCTGGCAATGTTCGCCAGATTGTCGAGCGTGTGGGCCTCGTTCAACTTGTGACCAGCGTCCCTGCTGATCTCCAAACTTTCTTCGTAAAGTTTGTGGGCGGTAGCATAATCACCTTGCGCGGCAGCCACCATACCCAGGTTGCTGAGGGTGGCTGCTACCGTCGTGTAGTCGCCCAGTTCGCGGCTGATCGCCAATGCCTCCAGATGAAGTTCGCTGGCGGCAGCATAGTCACCAGCCGCTGTGGTCAGCAGCGCAAGGTTATTGAGAGTGGTGGCGATGCCGACCCGATCCCCAGCCGCACGACGCAGCTTCAGGCTTCTGAGGTGAAGCTGCCAAGCTTTAACTGCATCCTCCTCACCGACGACGAGAGCCAGGTTGTTGAGAGCGTTGGCAAGTAGAACCACGTCGCCTAGCTCCTCACTGAGGCTAAGGCACTGTTCGTAGTAATGGCGGGCATTTGCGATCTCACCCTGACACCAGGCCAGAGTGCCTGCACCACTGAGCAGGCGCACCTGCTGCTCCACTTGACCCGCCACCGGGAGGTTCAGGACAGCGTCAATCCAGGCCCGCCCCTCGCTAAAGTGGCTGTGCATATACCAGAAGCGACAGAGTGCGCTGCCCAACCTGATCGCATGACCTTGCTCGTGCTGCAACGACCATTGCAGCACGGCCCGCAGGTTGTCGTAACTATCCTCAAGCTGCTGCAACCAGGTTGTTTGCTGCGCTCCCCGTAGCAATGGGTCAGCAGTCTCTGCCAGGTTCAGGTAGTAGAGGGCGTAGCTTCGCTGCCACTCCTGCGCCTCTCCGCTGGCTACCAGTTCCTCCTGGGCATAGTGGCGCACGGTTTCCAACAAGCGGTACCAGTTCTCCCCGTTCCGCGTCTCGACCATCACTAGCGACTTGTTGACCAACTGCACAAGGTTGTGGATCACTTCGCCTCGCAGCAGGCTGCCGCCAGCACAAACCTGCTCGCAGGCTGCCAGTCCCCAGTGGCCTACAAAGACGGAGAGGCGGCACAAAAGGGTGCGCTCCGTTTCGCTCAGCAGATTGTAGCTCCAGGCCATCGAAGCGCGCAAGGTTTGCTGCTGGGGGTTCGCGCCCCTGCGCCCGCCACTTAGCAGTGCAAACCGCTCGTCCAACCGCCTGTTGATTTCGGCAACGCCAAGAGCCGCAGTTAGGGCGGCTGCAAGTTCAATCGCCAGCGGGATGCCATCCAAGCGGTAGCAGATAGTTCTCACCGTACTAGCGTTGTCATCAGTCAGCCCGAAGGTTGGCAGCACCTGCTGGGCGCGTTCAACAAACAGTTGTACGGCATGGTACTGACTTATCTCGCCCACATCGGCTGCTCTGCCCGTAAGCCGTGGCGTGAGCAAGGGAGCCAACACCCAGATCATCTCTCCGCCGGTATCAAGCGGCTCACGGCTGGTTGCTAGCACCTTGAGGGAGGGACAGCCACGCAGCAGTTTGTTGCACAATTGTGCTACAGCACCAATCAAGTGTTCGCAATTGTCAAGCACAAGCAAGAGTTCCTGGTTCTGCAAGTGGTTTAGCACAGAGTCGGCAAGCTCCTGACCGATTTGCTCGCTCACCCCCAGCGTGGCCGCTACTGCCTGCCACACCAGGCCCGGCTCACTCAAGCTGGCAAGCTCAACCAGGAGTACACCACCGCTAAACTGGGCTTGCACTTGTTCAGCCAGTACCAGAGCTAGCCTGGACTTGCCTACCCCCCCAGCACCTGTTATGGTGAGCAACTGATTGACAGCCAGGAGTTGGCTGAGGGTCGTCAACTCCTGGCTCCGTCCAATAAAGCTACTTTGCTGCTTCGGCAAGTTGGGCCTGGGCCGCCCATGCGGTCGCGTAGGGATAGACAGGTTGGTGGCTAGAGGCACCCCGCTCGGTAGTGGCTTGAGCAGGTCGAGCGGCGGAGCCTGCCACTCGGCAGGGGTGAAGGGCTTACAGGACAACAGGGCGAGTAGTTCCAGAGCCTCGGCCTGACTCTGGATCGTGTCCCACTCTACTAGCGTCCTGACAATCGCGCGGATGTCGCGCTCGCTCAGGCTTTTACCCTTTGTGCCGTTCAATCGGTTGCTCAATTCGAACTGACTGAGGCCAATCGCCTCGGCCAGGTCGCGCTGGGTTGGCCGCTTGCCTGCTTTGTAAGGCTGCGCCCGCCGATAGAGTTCTTGCACCCGTTCCCGAAAGATTTGCGAGTTCCCCACTGCTTGTCTCCCTCCACCAATGAGCAAGGCATAATTGTAGCCAATATGTTAGTCGTGTGACCTCCTGCTGAGGATTATATAACCTTTACATCTGATACGCAATTGCCAAATGCAACGAATTGACCAAAGGAGGCCAATGAAGGCCAACAAAATGGACAACAAAACCCAATGCTAGGCAACAGAGTGGCTGTACAATGGGCGGGATCAGGGTTAGCCTGGGACTCGGCAACGTGGCCCTTTGCAGCGGACGAGCAAGAAGGAGACGGGTGATGAAGTATCTTAAATCAAGGTGGGTGTGGCAATTGCGTTACGCCCTCACCATGCTGGCAGTTACAGCAACCATCCTACTAGGCAGTCTACCATCATCGCTGGCGGCACCCCCACCCCAGCACCAGCTTGTGGCGGAAGCCCACAGTATGAAACCACCTGCGGCTAACCTCACTACCAGCGGTAAGCCGAACGACAGCGGCCCCAGCTTCATTCGCCTACAGTACGCTACCTTTGACCCGCTCAGGGATGAGCCAAGTATCCCCACCAACCTGCGGGCCAGCAGCCAGGCGGGCGCAGGCTACCGCTACTACATCGTCCAGCTTAGCGGGCCGGTGTACGAGGCACAAAAGAGCCAAATCCAGCAAGCTGGCGGCGTGATCTTTGATTACATTCCCGATCACGCCTTCATCGTCCGCCTCGACGAGCAGAGCAGACAGTCAGTGAGCAGCCTCCCCTTTGTGCGCTGGGTTGGCTATTATCACCCCATCTACAAGCTCAGTAGCCCTCTACGTACCATGCTGCAGGAGGGAATAGGAATTGATGCTCCACATCGCTACATGGTTCTCACCTTCAACCAGGCGGGAGCAGACATGGTGGCGAGCAAGCTGAACAAGCAAGTGATTAGCCGCAGCAATATTGGCCCTAACCCAACTGTGGTAGCCAAACTGGATGCTGTTCAAGCAGCAAGCCTGGCCCAGCTTGAAGATGTCTACTACATAGAGCAAGATTACGACCTGGTAGGCCACGACGAAAAGGCACGGGCTATCACCGGCGTTAACCTGGTCTGGCAAGACCTGGGCTTCTTTGGTGCAGGGCAGAGCATCGCGGTGGCAGACAGTGGCTTTGACACTGGGAACTTTGGCAGCTACCACGCTGACTTCGGCAATCGGCTTACCTATGCAGAGGCATTCCGCCTCTTCCCTAACGACTGGCGCGACTATCACGGTCATGGCTCAGCTGTCGCTGGCGTAGCCCTGGGTAACGGCACACAAAGCGGGGGTGGCCCAAACTCCTTTGCTGGAGTGGCCCCCCAGGCTTCACTAATTGTGCAAAGCTACCTGAACCAGAATAACACTTACACTGGCGGTCAAGGACCCTTGACTACGCTGTTTCAGAACGCCTACAACGCGGGCGCACGTGTCCACAACGATAGCTGGGGCTATCCCAACTCACAAGGTCAGTACGTAGTCGACGCGCGGCTTGCCGATGATTTCATGTGGAACAAGCTGCGCGCCCCCAATGGTGAGATGGTGATAGTCTACTCTGCTGGCAACGGGGGGGCAGACTACAACCAGGATGGCATTGTTGATCTGGGTAGCGTCGCCGCTCCCGCTACTGCCAAAAACGTCATCGCAGTGGGGGCTAGCGAGAATGATCGCCCTAATGGGCAGGGCTGGCTGGGAACAAGCGACACCACTTACGGCCAGTACTACACCAACGAGGGTGATCCCAATCGCTTCGCCCGCGACCCGATTATAAACGACTACCCTAGCAACAACATTGGTGGTCTTGCTGCCTTCAGCGGACGTGGGCCAACACATGATCAGCGGATCAAGCCTGACCTTGTAGCCCCAGGCACCAACTTGATCACCACCCGCCCGCAGGGGATCAGCGACGCAGATTTGACCCTGAATGGCTTCGGCGTAATCCCCGGCAACAGTAACTATATGTATGCCAGTGGCACCAGCTTCTCCGCACCACTAGTTTCAGGAGCAGTTGCCCTCATCCGTGAGAACTTTAGTCGCACATTCGCCTACCCTAACCCCTCAGCCGCTCTCGTCAAAGCCACCTTGCTCAACAGTGCCACTGACCTTGCTCCCGGCCAGTACCTTAACGGCTCAGAGATTACCACACCGCGCCCCAACAACGTCGAGGGGTGGGGGCGGCTGAACGTCAAGCAGGCAATTGCCCCGACCGCCCCACTGCGCTTTGCCTTCAGAGACAGTTCTGCTATTGGCACAAACCAGTCGAGGCTCTACAAGTACGCAGTAGCGGATGGTACGGTGCCGCTGCATATTACCCTGGCCTGGAGCGATGCTCCCGCCAACCTGAGCAGCGCGGTCGATCTAGTCAACGACCTGAACCTCAAGATCGAAGCTCCTGATGGCACAATATACTGGGGCAACGGTGTACAGGGCGGTGACCACCGTAACAACGTAGAGACGGTGGATGTCGCCAACCCGCTGATTGGTGAGTACAAGGTGCGGGTAATAGGCCAAGAGGTAGCCCAGGGTGGTAAGCAACCGTTTGCCCTGGCTGTTCTCGGTGGCCTCGGCTGCGCTGACGGTGCGGGCAACATTGGTCTAGCTGCGCCGACTGCCCCTGCCACTTGTTGGCAGCAAGGTAGCACGCCAGAGACTGAGGAGACCAACATCTTGCGCGGGGTCGCCCCGATTACCAGCAACGATGCCTGGGCGGTTGGCAGTAAGGAGACCTTCGACTTCAGCGAACTGACCCCCCAGCTTCTGCACTGGAACGGCACTGGCTGGGCTGTCACCGACCAACCCGCCTGCGTCACGCAGCCACTAGCGGCTGCGAAGCCAGCTAGTGGTAAGCGGGTGAACGATGAGCGTGGGGATGTAGGCAAGTCGCTCAACGCGGTTGCAGCGTTCAGCAGCAGCGATGTGTGGGCGGTCGGTCAGTGCCACTACTTCGCCAATGACCAGGAGGTGCAGCGCACCCTGACCATGCACTACGATGGCACGGGCTGGGCCAAAGTGCCTGCCCCCGATGCTAACCCTCACTTTAACACCCTTGAGGGACTAACCGCTGTCCCTGATAGCAACCAGCTTTGGGCGGTTGGCTATGCCCGACCTAATGAGCAGTCACCCGATCAGCCGCTAACTATGCGCTGGGACGGCAGTGGGTGGAATACTATAGCCTCCCCCAGTTCCGCTGGTGAGCAGAAGCTCTACGCCGTAGCCGCCAGCACAATCACCGATGTCTGGACGGTGGGTAGCAGCGGCTCCGACCCCAACACTACTGCCCTGCTCTTGCACAACGATGGCAGCGGCTGGGCCAACATCAGCCTGAACCTGACCAGCAGCCTGACCCAGACCCTCTACGCGGTAACCGCAATTGCGCCGAACGATGCCTGGGCTGTCGGCGCAGATAGCAACGGCGTGCTGATGCTGCACTGGGATGGCAGCAACTGGACGCGCACTCCCTATTCTACCTCACTAGTGGGCAACCTCTACAGCGTCGCTGCGCTCGATAGCCGCGATGTATGGGCGGTTGGTGAAGACACCAGCGGCGAGTACCCTGCTGCTCTCAGCCTGCACTGGGATGGCGTGACCTGGCGACAGGTGGATGCGCCACGACCCGGCTTCCAGCAAACCCTCTACTCCGTCGGCGTTAACAGCAGCGAAGGCGAGGTCTGGGCGGTGGGCGACAGCCACGAGACTTACCCCGTCGCGCATAACCTGACTTTGTACAAGCACTACACCGCCGCTACGCTACAGAGCAAGGGCGGTCGCTAGCAGCGGACAGCGGGCGGCTGCAAACCAGCCGCCCACTACGGGTTAGACAAGGGAGTGAAGAAATGAAGAAGCTAAACCGAAAACTGACCATCCTCCTGCTGCTCGTCCTGCTGACGAGTAGCTTTGCCAGCCAGTTCCCCACCACGCCAGAGCGCAGCACACCCGGTAAACAGAATGAACCCAGTGGCGGGCAAGCACAAGCCCTTGCCCGCCTGGGCGAGATGCCCCTTAGCTTCGAGCCGAACGTCGGTCAGGCGGACGCAAGCGTGCGCTACCTGGCACACGGCGCGGGTTACAGCCTGCTGCTCAAAGCCGACGAGCAGGTGATGGTGCTGGACGGCACGAAGGGGGACAAGGGTAATAGTGAGCCAGTAGTACTCCACTACCAACTCAAGGGCGCGAACGCCAATCCGCAGATCAAGGGGGCTGAAGAGCTATCAGGCAAGAGCAACTACTTCCTGGGGACTGACCCCAACCACTGGTTCACCGACGTGCCGAACTACGCCCGCGTCGAGTACCAGGCAGTTTACCCTGGCATCAACCTGGCTTACTATGGTAAGAGCGGCAAGCTAGAACACGACTTCATCGTGGCTGCCGGTGCCGACCCTGCCGCTATCCGCCTAAACGTAACTGGAGCGTACAGCACTGAGGTGGTGGCTGGCGACCTAGTGCTGCACACCAGCCTGGGGGAGGTGCGCCAGACGGTGCCGCACGTCTACCAGGATGGAGCCGGTGGGCGCAGGCAGATCGCTGGTGGCTACACTCTGCGGGCAAACGGTGAGGTTGGCTTCCAGCTAGCTGATTACGACCGCAGCCTCGCCCTGGTGATCGACCCTGCACTGGCGTTTGACATCAACTTCGGTGGCTACAACAGTGCTAGTTTTGCTGTCGCTGTTGACGCACAGGGTAATGCTTACTATGCGGGTGCAGTAGCTAGCGGCGATTTTGCCAGAGGTGCCAATCCCTGGCAGTCATACTGGACAGGAAGCAGCGATGGCTACCTGCTGAAGGTAGACGGTGGCACAGGTAACGTAATCTATGCTACTTACTTTGGTGGTAGCAGCAATGATTACGCACATGGCATTGCTGTAGACAATCAAGGTAGCATCTATCTTAGTGGCTACACACAGTCAAGCGATTTCCCCACCAACTGCGCCGTTCAGAGTTCGCTGGCCGGGGGTTATGATGCCTTCGCCGCTAAGTTCTCTGCCACTGGCTCCCAGCTGCTCTACTCCACCTACCTTGGGGGTAGTTCGGATGAAGTGTTTGTCTATGATGATGGCGGCGGTGGCATTGCCGTAGACAGCCAGGGTAACGCCTACATTACTGGTGAAACCTACTCAGCCAACTTCCCCGTTACCCCTGGAGCCTTCAGCACCAGTAGGCAAGGCTCCACTGATGCCTACCTAACCAAGCTCGCAGCCAACGGCTCAAGCCTAATCTACTCGACTTTCGTTGGTGGCACTAGTGGTGATGGAGGTTATGCTGTAGCCACAGATGCACAAGGCGATGCGTATGTTGTGGGGCGTACCACGTCAACAGACTTCCCTACCAGCACAGGTGCTTTCCAGATCGTCAACCATGGTGGCTATGATGGCTTCGTCACCAAGATAAACCCTAGTGGCTCAGGGTTGGTCTACTCGACCTACCTGGGGGGCAGCAGCAGCGAGATAGTTCACGCTGTCGCTTTGGGGGCAGATGGCTCTGCATACCTTGCAGGTGGTACAAACTCTACCAACTTCCCGATGCAAGCACCGCTACAGGCTACCTCTGGTGGTGGCGACGACGGATTCGTTACTCACCTGAACGCTCAGGGTACGGGTCTAGTCTACTCAACTTATATCGGTGGCAGTAATTCGTCCAATACCAACCTCTACTACGAGGCGGCCATGGGCATAGCTCTGGATGGGAGTGGCAATGCCTACGTAGCGGGGTACACTTGGTCACGTAACTATCCGCTGTACAGACCTATCCAGAACTATCTAAGTGGCCCTTACGACGATGCTTTCGTCTCGGTTCTCAATCCCAGTGGCGATGCTTTCCTCTACTCTACCTACGTAGGTGAGTCACATGGTTCGCATGGCACCGGCCTGGCAATAGACAGCACTGGCGCAGTTTTCCTAGCTGGCAGTGGCGATGGTTCACCCGTTGTCCTCAGCCCAGGACAGAAAGAGTCACCTGTTCAGCCAGACAAGGTCAAGGGTAGTGGACACGGATGGAAGCTACCGCCACCCCCCCCCGGTAGCCCCACCCCTACCTGTGAACCCAATGTCGTGCCGAACAAGCCACTAGCTGCCATACCGACACCAGTCGTTCGTAGTGTGCTACCTGCCAACAAGGCAGCGGTGGACAATCTACCTGCACCAGCGGCGCAGGCTGCCCAGCCAGCTAGTAACGCTGGCACGCAGCCTGCTGCCGATCAGCCAGAGCAGCCTGTGACCCAAGCCGTCAACCCCGCTGCGGAGGCCCGACCCGTGAAGCAGCGCACCCTCATCCGCTTCGACTTCGCCACCTTCGACCCGCTCAAGGGCGAACCGACCATCCCCACCAGCTTGCAGGCTAAGGATGCCAGCCTCGCTGCTGATGCCCCACGTTACTACATCGTTCAGTTCAAAGGCCCAGTCTACGCCAACCAGAAGGCGCAGTTGGCTAAGATTTCTCCCTTGCTAGAATATGTAGCTGATGATGCCTTCATCGTGCGCCTCACTGCTGTCCAGCAACAGACGGTCAGCCAGCTTTCCTTCATCCGCTGGGTCGGTCGCTACCAGCCTGCCTATAAGCTAGCTACCCCTCTCACGCAACAGGTGCAGGCCGCAGGGCCAACCAGCCCGCAGCGGCTAGTGGTGCGTACCTTCACCACTGCTGGGGCCGATGCTGTGGCCCTCTTGCTTGGCGATCAGGTCAGCGAGCGCAGCAACAGCAACACAGGCCCGCTCCTGTTCCTCACTGCCAACAAGGAGCAGACCATTGCTCTCGCTCAGTTGGAAGACGTACTCCGCATCGAGCCATACTACGAGCCACAGCTAGCCAACCGCGAAGCCCGCCAGATCACCCACGTCAACGAGGTCTGGCAAGACCCCGGTCTACAAGGGCAAGGCCAGATCGTAGCTGTTACTGACACCGGCTTGGACACAGGAGTGCAGGGAGCGATCCACCCCGACTTCGCTGGCCGCATCGCTGCCACCTTCGCCCTCGGTCGGCCCGCCACTGGCGACTGGTCAGACCCCAACGGTCACGGCACGCACGTAGCAGGGACAGTGCTTGGTAGCGGGGCGCAGAGTGGTGGCCCCGGCCCTAACTCCTATGCTGGCGTTGCTCCCCAGGCTCGCCTAGTTGTGCAATCAGTCCAGGCCGCCAATGGCTCGCTGGCTGGTATCCCTGCCGACCTGGTTGGCGGGCTGTTCGGCCCAGCCTTTGCTGCTGGCGCACGGGTACACAATGACAGTTGGGGTACCCGCAATAGTGCTGGCTCTTACCTCGACAACGCCCGCCAGGTAGACGATTACCTGTGGGCCAACCGGGCGAGCGGTGAGCAGATGGTCGTTGTCTTTGCCGCTGGGAACGATGCGGCTGATGGTAATGGAGATGGGGTTGTAGACCCTGGCAGCGTCTCCGCACCTAGTACCGCTAAGGACGACATTACCGTAGGCGCGAGCGAGAACAATCACCCAGCCAATCAAGGTTGGGGTGGCTCCGCTAACCTCACCTGGTCGCAGCGAGTAGCAAATCGCTACCCCAGCAATCCTGTCCGCGACGACTACATCGCCGACAACCCAGATGGTATGGCGGCCTTCAGTGGGCGCGGCCCGACCAATGGAGGTCACATTGAGCCGAGCATCGTCGCCCCTGGCACCAACATCATCTCCACCCAGTCTCAGCGCAACAATGCAGGGGTAGGCGAAGGGCTGCTGGCGAACAACCCCTTTTACAGCTACAACAGCGGCACGAGCATGGCCGCCCCCCACGTCAGCGGCGTGGCCGCCCTGGTGCGCGAGAACTTCGCCCGCAATCTGGGAACTGCCAATCCTTCAGCCGCCCTGGTCAAGGCTACCCTGCTCAACAGTGCCGACGAAATGTACCCCGGCCAGTATGGGCAGGGCGCAACTCAGGAGATAGCTGAACGCCGCCCCAATAATGTAGAGGGCTGGGGGCGGGTCAACGCCCAACTGGCGATCAAGCCCAACCCTGCGCTCTACAAGTTCAAGTTCGACGATAGCCAGAACCTCCTGGCCGGTGATGTACGTCAGTATACCTACAACGTCGTCACTACCTCGGTGCCGCTCCACATCACCATCGCCTGGTCAGATGCCCCTAACGCATTCCTGGTCAACGATCTGGACTTGGTCGTGACCGCCCCCAACGGCACTCTCTACGGGGGCAACCACAACAACCTCGGTGATGGAGCCAATACAGTGGAGACGGTAGACGTGATCAGCCCCACCGAAGGGGTCTACCTGGTCACCATCTACGCAACCAACATCCCGCAGGGACCCCAGCCGTACGCCCTGGCGGTACTTGGTGGTCTCGGTTCTACGATCAAGGGTAAGGCGACAGATGCCGACACTCATGGCCCACTCCAGGGGGTCGAGGTGAAAGCTGAAGGAGCAGCCAGCTACGTAACCAACACCCTAGCCAGTGGCCTCTACACTATAACCAATGTAGTCTCTGGTACTTACAGCGTCAAGGCCCACCTCGACCTCTACCAGCCGCTAACCAAGACGGCAACCCTCACCGAAGCCAGCCTGCGGATCGTCAACTTCGCGCTCAAGCCGACGATCATCAGCGGCACGATCACCGATGCGGAGACTGGTGAGCCGCTCAAGGGGGTTAGCATCCGTGCTAATGGCCCAACTAACCGCACTGGCACGAGCAACGACCAGGGCTTCTACTCTGTAACCAAACTACTTACTGGCAACTACCAGGTGGTAGCCAGCAAGAACGGCTACCAGCCACTGACTAAGACTGTAACCTTGCCAGAGGAGGGCTGGGCCACCCTCAACTTCGCCCTGCAACCCTCAGCCCTTAGTGGCACTGTACGCGACGCTCTCACCCGTGCGCCTTTGGAGAATGTTAGCATTCGCGCCACTGGCCCAGCCTCGCTGGGAGCCTTGACCAACGCCAGCGGAGTCTACTCGATCACCCACATCCTGTTTGGCACCTACACGGTAGTGGCCCGCTTGACTGGCTATGTGCCATTGACCAAGACGGTCACAATTCCTGCTAGTGGCCTGGCTCAGCTTGACTTCGATCTGACTCCGCTACCAACCCCGACCCGCCCACCCTGCCCTACCGCCACGCCTGGTAGCACTGGCACGCCAACTCCAGGGCCGTGCGACATAGACGGTGCGAGCCGGGTACAGGCTACCTTGCCCGCGACCGAGAAGATTGACGACCTGTTTCGCATCCGTGTCCCTGCCGCTGACGGCACTGAAGACCTGAGCGGCGACGTGGATATCACGCGCTATTATGGCCCGATTGACGGCGCGGGCCACCCTGCGCCAGGAGATCGACTACGCACTATCGCTGAGTATGCCCGCCTGACCATCCGTGCCTACAACGTGCTGCCAGAAGACCCGATCCAGGTCAGCTTCGCTGGGCGGCAGTTCCAACTCGATACTGCACCCAACGCCTGGAGTACGACCAGCTACAACGTCCCTACCAACCTGCTATTCCTGCCCAACAAGGGTAGCTTCAGCAGCGAGCCAGCCCCCGCCCATAACCCAATCACCATTCGCCACACCCGCAGCAAGCATTGCTCCCGCGTAGACCAGGTGCTGCTGAAGGTGCAGGGGATGCGCCCCTTGATCCTCCAGGCTGGCTTCAAGTTCTGGCCGATTGGTAGCAACGATACCAACACCGATGGCTACTTCGGTTGGCCTGTGCATCCCGCTTACCAGGCGATGATGTTCAACGCTCCGCGCAACGGCCACCAAGCCTACGAGTTCAATGGCGCGGTGCTGTGGGGCTTTGTCCAGAACATCAAGACGATGTACGGCTCACCCGCCGTCAACATCATCGGCCACTCGAAGGGCGGCATTGACGGTCGGGTTGCAGCTACCCTGGCGAGCGGTGGTGGCGTAGACAACCTGATCATGCTGGGCAGCCCTAACCTCGGCAGTTACCTGGCCGACACTGCCTCTGGCGCGGCACTGATCTGCCTGGTGCCAGTCGCAGCCGCCACCCGGCCCTGCCAGCTAATCGGCCAAAACTACCGGAGGATGATGCCAGCCATCAGCCAACTTACTACTGCTTATATGCTGATCCACAACGCCATCTACCCACAGAACCTTAAGAGCAACTACTACGCGCTGCCGGGCGAGAGCTACGACTGTCGCTGCGACGGCGTGGTGTCGAGCGACAGTGTCTACGCCGTTGATTATGCGGTACGGCTGGAGCCGGTTGCCACCACTGGTGGGCTTGACCTCTTTATCCACAGCCGTGAACCAAGCCAGGCCGAGTTCTGGAACGCGATGGAGCCATACGTCAACCTGGAGAACAGCCACTTCCGTCAGGGCAACGCTAGCGTTGAGGTTCCCCAGCAACAGGCAGTGAAGCAGACCAGGCGGCAACTGCCCAACAAGGTGCTGACCGATAGCAACCAGCTACCGATTGGCTACCCCGCAATCGTTGACGAGGTTAGTGCAGGCAGCGTGTCTAGCCACACGGTACAGGTGGATCAAGCAGAGAGCGTCAGCTTCCAACTCGGCTGGGTCAACGAGACCGCCACCCTCAGCCTCAGCCTGGTAGACCCAGCCCGCCACGTGGTCAGGCTGAACTCGCAAGCCAACGGCCAGAGCATCACCCTCAACAACCCGCTGACCGGCACCTGGCAGGTGGTAGTGCGGGCGATCACTACTACAGCCCAACCAGAACCCTACTACGTTTCCGGCCAATTTGGGGGCGGGGTGCAGATCAGGCCCAGCCTCTCGCCAAACAGTAACCCCGGCCAACCGTCGACCCTCACCGCCAGACTGGAAGACCGGAACCTGCTCGCTGGCGCGAACCTGACTGCTACTATCGCGGTGATCACAGGCGGCGAGCTAAACCAGAGCTACTCGCAGACGCTTGTCCTTGCCCCAGTCAGCCCTGGTATCTACCAGGCTACCTATATACCAACGATTACTGGCACCTATATGATCTACATCGAAGCCAGAGGCCAGAACAGCCAGGGCCAGCCGTTTGCCCGCACCAGCCTGACTACAGCAGAGCTAAGCAATGCTGCTCACCTGACGGGTAGCTACGCCGACGAAGGCCACCGCAGCGGCAGCAGCTATGATTACCTGGTAGTCACTGCCACCGCCCAGATCACCGAGAGCGGACAGTACAATCTTACGGCCAACCTTACCGCCACCGATGGGCGCAGGCTCGGTGCAGCCCAGCAGAGCTACACGCTGAGTCCTGGCAGCGTTTCGCTAACCCTCACCTTCGACGGCAGACTGATCGGTCAGGCTGCTGCTAATGGGCCTTACCAATTGCGCGATCTGGTGTTCACCAAGGTGGATAACACCTCCCTGATACTCGACAACATCGCGCTGGCCTACAACACTGCCGCCTACAGCCGCTCCAATTGGCCGCGCCCCAACATCATCCAGACGGGGCCAGCCACAGAGCAGGCGGTAGACAGCGACGGTAACGGCCTCTACAACAACCTTGATGTGCGCTTGTCGCTCGACCTGCTACAAGCTGGCAACTACGCCGTGGCCGCCACTCTCGTTACCACCGACGGCACCACCGTAGCCCAGCTCAACCGCAGCGGACAGGCATTGGTAGCAGGTAGCAACCAACTGCTGCTCCGCTTCGATGGTGGAGAAATCCATGATAGCGGCCTGGATGGGCCGTATAGCGTAGGCAGCGTAATGCTATGGCCGGTCAACGACCCAGCTGCGGTCAGCGACCTCGGTCAGGTGGTAGATGCTACTGCTGCGTATCGGGCTAGCCAGTTCGAGGCCAGCGCAACGCCTACCGCAACCGCCACCAGCACTGCTGTTGTTATCGGTACGGCTACTGCTACTAGCATCACGACTGGCACTGCCACTGCTACCGCCTTCGGCACCAGCACCATCACATCGACACCACGTCCTGGCTGTCTACCACAAGGGCCACGACCGACCAACACGCCTAGCAGCACGCCGACTAACACTCCAACCCCAACCAACACGCCCAGCCCCACCCCCTTTGTCTCCCCCTGCGGCAGGCGGATCGCTGGTTACAGTTGCGCTGACGATGTGGCCTACGGTATCATCACTGGTACTAGTCAGGTGACTGGTTTTAGCAGTACTGACGATGGTCTAGCCCCGCTAGACCTGCCCTTCGACTTCGTTTACTTCAGCACAACCTACACGACGGGTACGACGATCAGGGTCAGTACCAATGGCAATCTGCAATTCACTGGTAACAGCACCAGCTACAGCCCGGTTGCCATCCCCAACCCCTACGAGCCAAACAACGCCATCTACCCATTCTGGAGCGACCTGATCATCGGTGATGGAGTCTACACGGCCACGCTTGGTACCGCGCCCAATCGCCGCTTTGTGGTCGAGTGGCGCAACGCCTTCGTCTACGGTGGCGGTGGTTCAGCTACCTTCGAGGTCGTATTGGAAGAAGGTAGCAACAAGATTTACACTAACTATGGCGCGCTAGCCGTTGCCAGCAGTGGACGCAGCTTCACCTTCGGCATCGAGAACCAGGACGGCAGCCAGGCTCTACAATATGGCTACCTCCTTGGTGTTGGTGCTGCTACCCTCAGCAACCGCTCTATCGTCTACATCCCCGATGCCAGCACTGGCGGCAGTGCCACAGCCACGCCAACCAGCACATCAACTGCAACCGCTACCAGTACACCTACCAGTACACCTACCAACACGGCTAGCAACACTGCGATCCCAACCGCCACTGCCACGACAAGCGTTCCCTGTGGCAACATCTTGCAGAACGGTGGGTTTGAGAGCGGCGATCTGACGGGTTGGTTCGCGGTACCCAATCCACCTGCCGACGTTACCCTGATTGACGGCTACAACAGTACCTACGCCACCAGGTTGACATCCACCAACGACAACGCCACTAACCTGCGCCAGAGCTTTATCGTCCCTGCTACTACCCCAACCTGGAGCCTCGACTTCCGCGTTAACAGCATTGGTGGTGACGTTGCTGCCCTGTACATCTGGCTGATAGACGCTAGTACCAATGAGCCGTTGGTACCCCTATACACCGGTGCTGCAAACCAGTTTACAGGCTGGACGCACCTCAGTGCAGACCTCTCTACTTATGCTGGGCGCAACGTCTACATCCTATTCAACCTCCGCAACGGCAACTCCACCCCAATCACCCTGGATGTAGACAATGTAGCTGTCGCCCCTGGCAGTTGTGCCAGCAGCACGGCCACCCCCAGCCCAGTGGCAGGCGTGCAGCAAGCAATCAGTCCAATCCTCGAATGCGTCGTTGCCAACAGCAGCGGCAGCTACACTGCCCGGTTCGGCTACTACAACCGTAACAGCTACACAGTAGCGGTGCCACTCACCACCACCAACTACTTTTCGCCCGACCTACGAGATCGTGGTCAACCCACTGCTTTCCTATCTGGTCGCCAGGTGGCAACCTTCAGCACCAACTTCGACGGCAGCAACCTGGTCTGGCAGCTACAAGGGCGGACAGCTACCGCCAGCAGCAACAGCCGTCGCTGTGCCAGTACAGTCAGCTTCAGCGATGTGCCAGCCAATGACCCCTTCGCACTAGACATTAACTACCTGGCTGCGGCGGGGATGGTCAATGGCATACCCAATGTGGCGGGCGGCTACCGCTTTGAGCCGGGCAGCCTGCTCACTCGCGGCCAGTTCGCCAAGCTCGTGATGATCGGCTTTGGTCTTGCTGACTATAGCCCAAGCCAACCTACCTTTAGCGACGTGAACCCCAGCGATGTGTTCTACCCCGCCATCGAAGCAGCACACCACGCAGGGATACTCAATGGTTACGCAAGTGACGGCAGCAGTCAGCGGCAGTTCCGGCCTGCTCAAGCTGTGAACCGGCTGGAAGCAGTGTTGACTCTCGTTCGCCTGCACGACTGGCAGCCGTTGGCAACCGCCAGCAGCAGCTTCCACGACCTGCCAGCAGGCAGCTATGGCTTTGCAGAGATCGAAACTGCCGCCCAGCACGGCATCGTCAGTGGCTACCGCGAGGCTAGCCAGTGCGCGGGCGATGCACCTTGCTTCCGTCCCGCCGCACTGATCCGACGTGGTGAGATGGCAAAGGTGCTACACAGAGCGATGGGTGGCCCAACCCTCCCTTAGAACCCAGTAGAACTTAGGGGAACGAGACAGGTAGGCTGGCTTGCGGCTGGCCTACCTGGTATTATATAACTTCACTTTCGCCCAGTGCAGTAAGCTGCGGCCAATCCGGTAGCGGAAGGGCGCGTAGTTCGCTGGCGTTGACCTGGGTGTGGCCGTTCTGGATGCGGATGTAGTGATCCAGCAGGCTGCTGCTGAGGAGTGCAGCCAGGCCCACCGCCTGCTCCGGCTGCATCTCACCCTCTACGGCGTAGACGTAATTCAGGTGATTTTCCAAGCCCAGGTGACTGCCCGGTAGTTGTCCACGCAGGTAAGGAGCGGCAACCAGCCGCCGAGCTTCTTCCTTCGCGCTGAAGCGGCGCAGCAGCACGCCGGTGCGGTTTGGCACCAGCAACTTGGCGGCCTCGGTGCTGATGTACTGCGGGTGGCGGCTTAGGCTCGGCCAGGGTGGGAGAGCGAGCTGGGGCTGCCGCGGCGGGCAATGTAGGCGGCCTGGTCTTCAAACGGGCGTGACCCATTGGCTGGCACGGGGTGGTGCTGACCTGGTTCCATCTGTTGGTCTGGACTTTGCTAACCGTCTCCTGCTTCTTGCGCCTGGTGCCTGGTACGGACGCTGCTGCCGACCTGATCGCCCTTGCCGCCGTGCCTGTCTACCTCATCTTTATCGCCACATTGGTCTTCGTCAAATTAAGGTACGTGCCTATTAACCGAAGTAAGCCCCAGGGTCATGCGAGTACCCCAGGGATTTGTATGTTCTGGTTGGTCAAGCTGGCCTACCTACTTCTCAGCCAGTTTCCGGCGGTACTCGGCCAGCCACACCTTGCGGTCAGGTCGCTCCTCCTCACCTTGCGCTTGCTGCGTCGCTACCTTGCATCAAGCGATTATGGCTTTCCCCGCATCCGTCATGAACTGATTGGTCAGCAAGCACAAGCTCAGGTTTTATCGACATCAGCTACTGCTGCCTGTTTATCTGGTGGCTCCTGAATGGGCAGAGCTGGCTGAAAGTAGGGCTGGTAAGTTTCCATACGTTCGATGAAAATAGCAGAGGTATCTTTCATTGCTCGGCTGGTGTTGGTTGGCATCGCTTGCTCCTCCTGCTTTGGTGGTGGCATTGTAGCAGAGTAGTAGGCTATTCTGACTCGGCGGGCCACCTTTAGCTACTCTGCTGCTGGACGGTACGGCGCAGCACCTCGTTGGCAATGATCATCCGGGCCGCTGCTGCCGCGCCGCATAGCCGTCCCGCCGCCGCCGCCACCAGGCTGGCGGGCAAGTGCTGCCCAGCAAACTCCAGTACCACGTCCATGCTGACGCACAACGAGCGGCTCTGCGGGGCAAGCTGCTAGCCGTAAGCACGGTTCTGGAGGCTTACATCGCAAGGCTAGGTGGCGTGCAAGCGGATGATGGTAAGAACCTGTCTGGCAACTCCTCTAACCCATCCCCAGTAAGTACGGCTGGCAGTCAGCCGCCGCAACATCAAGCGGCTGACCGCCAGTTGCAACACCGCTACTATTATGGCAGGGTGAGGCCGAGATAAAGGACTTTGCTGATCTGTCCTCGCGTCACACTGGCGTTCGGAGCGAAGTGGCTAACATCTATGCCGTTGATCACACCCCGGTTGTAAGCAGTTTCCACCGCATTGTAGAAAAAGCTACTGGTTGATACGTCTACGAAGTGCGGCCCACCCGTCGTGTTGGTCGCCCAGCCAAAGGCGCGTACCACGATGATCGCGGTCTGCCCCCGGCTGATCTGGTCGTTCGGCTTGAAGCAAGGGGTGGCGGTGCCGGGGCACTGGGCCACCTGGGTGTAGCCGGTGACAGCTCCATTGGCAGCAGCGGTCTCGATGTAGCGGTAGAGGACGTTGCTGGTCGGCACGTCGCTGAAGGTCGAGGTGGTCGGGTTGATGATGGTCCAGCCCCGCGCCAGGGTGATTATCTTGGCGAACTGAGCGCGGCTGGAGTTGGCGTTGGGGCTGAAGATGTGGTTGCCGCTGCCGCCGACGATGCCCGCGCAGGAGAGATAAAGGATCGCGCTTGCGGCGTAGTAGTTGGGAGGCACGTCAAGGTAGTAGTCGAGGCAGGGTGGATAGTAATGGAGCAGGTTGTAATCGCCTGCGGCCCAACCGTCGGTCGGGGTGGTGAAGCTGACGCTGTTTAGCGGCCCGCCGGGGTTACTCACCACCTGCCAGGTGCTGCCCGTGTAGTGCAGGATTGCCCCTGCTTCAGGGCCGTCCTGCTGTCCCACCGCCCAGCCTTCGTTGCCGCTGAGCATCTGGATGTCGTTGACCTGAGCAATGGGGACGGGTACGCTCTGCCAGGTGCTGCCGTTCCAGTGCAGCATCACGCCACTGCTGGCAGGGAAATTGGCACTCCTGCCACCCACCCACACGTCGTTAGCTGCCACCGCCCAGACTGCCATCATGCCGAGGTTGTTGGTCAGCAGGTTCACCACCGACCACGTACTACCGTTGTAATGGAATATCCTTGTACCTACCGCCCAGCCGTCGTTTGGGCCACTGAAGCTGACATCTACCAGGGTGCCAGTGATCCCGCCACCGATATCCATCTCCTGCCAGGTTGTGCCATTGTAGTGCGTCACTGCCGGATAAGAGGGGTTGTAGGTGCTGTCGTCGTGGTGGCGACCCACCGCCCAGCCGTCGGTGGCGGTCAACATCTGCATGGCCTCGAAGTGGTAGTTGCGGGGCACACTCTGGTTCACACTCCAACTGCCGCTGAGGTAGTGGGTATAACTGATTGGTACGCCATAGTCATCTTGTAGCACCCAACCGTCGGTTGGGTTGGCAAAGGCGAAGGTGTCCAGGCGAGTGTAGTCCATACTCCCCGGTAGGCTGACCGGCTGCCAGGTGTTGTTGCTGTAGTGGAAGAGATGGGTGTAACCGATGCCGTCGCCGTGGGGGATGAACTGCTTAATCCAACCTTCACTGCTGCTGAACATCTGCACCTTCTGACCGCTGAGTTGGGGCACGACCGTATTGACGCGGCTACCATCCCAGTGGAAGATGCCTCCGCCTGCACCGACTGCCCATACGTCGTCAGCGGCAGTGCCCGCCACCGCGTAGATAATACTCTCAGTTCCGATCTCCGTCGCGTTGTGCTTGAAGAAACCGGAGACCCCGGCGCCGCAGGTGACCATGTCAACCCCGCCGCCCTGGAAGTAATCGTTACTGGTAAAGCCGACCACTCCGTTGACGTAGATAGTTATGCCGCAGCCACCGTCGCTACCGGCGGCCCCTGTAGCGGGCACGGTCTGCCAAACGCCAGCGGCGTAGTGCAGCACGACCGGATCGTAATCAGTGTACATCCCGGCCCAGCCTTCCTCGGCGTTCAGCATATAGATACTCAGGCCACCGGCGTACTGGTCCACGCTTGCGGGCAGGGCGGCCCGCTGCCAGACACCTTTGTTGTAGTGGAAGATTACTGCGCTACCACTGAAATCCCCTTCTTGGCCCGTGAACCAGCCTTCGTCGGCACTGACCCAGGCCATCTGGTAGAGGGTGATCATCGGCGCGAGCGGCAGCGACACCTCGCTCCAACCGCTGCCGCTGTTGCGGAGCAAGGTACTACGGCCATGCTCGCTATCGCTAATTACGAAGCCGAGTGCCCAGACATTGCTGCCAGCGATGTCCACGTCAATCAGCGGCGAAGTGGCTGACAGGGGACTGGTCGAGGGCAGCCAATCGCTGCCCACCCGCTGAAGGATGGTGTTGTGACCCCCCACCGCCCAGGCCGTAGCTGGGTTGGCATCTACGGCGTAGAGGTTAGTAGTCACCGGGCTGGGGTATACGTCCCACGAGCCATTGTGCAGGTGCTTGATCATGCCGGCCTGCCCTACGATCCAGCCGTCGCTGGCGGAGACCATCTTAATACTGTAGTTGTTAGGGTAGTCGTTGTGCCAGGGGGATGGGTCGGCCACCTGCGGCTGCCCCCTCCTTGATCCTGGCGCGGCGGCGACCTTCGGCGGCAGCCAGCGGTCAGCCGGGTGCTGCTTCGCTGTCGGGGCAGTAGACGCTGGCTTGCTGATGGCGGGTTGGCCCTTGCCAGCGGCAGCTTGCGCCTCGCCACCGAGCAAGAGGTCGATCAAGAGCAGCAGGATTACCACCCTGCCTGGATTGAGGTAACGCATGACATTCTCCTTTACTTGCAGGTCTGGTGCGGCGCGTAACCTGCGCCTGAGCGAGGGCAGGTGGTGAGCGGGCGACGAAGGTAGGCTACAAATCGCACTGACCGCCCGCTACAGTCAAGCTCTGGCTGTAGCTACTGCTAACGAAGCTGGTCGGCAAGGTAGCCGGGTTCAACAGCGGAGCCTGCCCATTGTCGTTGAGACCCCAGCAGGTGATGGTCTCATTGGTCTTCAGCCCGCAACTCTGATAGTAATTGGCAGCCACTTGCACGAAGCTGCTGTTGGGCGGCGGGACAGCCCGCTGCCCATTGGTGTTCTCGCCCCAGCAGATGATGGTGCTATCAGTCTTCAGCCCGCAGTTGTAGTTGGCACCCGCCGCCACCTGCATGAAGCCGCTGTTGGGGGCGGGGACAGTCGCCTGCCCATCGTCATTGCGACCCCAGCAGGTGATCGAGCTGTCCGCCTTCAGCCCGCAGGTGTGGTAGCCACCAGCCACCACCTGCGCGAAGCCACTATTGGGCGCGGGGACGGCTGTCTGCCCATTGCTGTTGCTGCCCCAGCAGGTGATGGTGCCAGCGGCCTTTAGCCCGCAACTGTGGGTGTAACCCGCAGTTACCTGTGCGGTGGCGTAGCTCAGGTTGGGAGCGGGTGGGGTGGTAACCCGCGGTTACCTGTGCGGTGGCGTAGCTCAGGTTGGGAGCGGGTGGGGTGGCCTTGTCCGCGAACGAGGTTGCCGGGCCACTGCTGGCAGTCCGGGGTTGCAGGCTGAATGGTAGGCTGCTAGCCGAAACCTGGCCGAGCAGCGCAAAAACAGTGGCAACGAGGACGATGACCAATCCAGGCCGCTTGAGGATGGTGAGCATCAGGTTGTTTCCTTCCCATCTTACGCAACATGGTACTAGGCGAGATGTAGCACCAACAGAATTGTAGCACAAGGTAGCTACTTTAGCAACTCACCATTTACCTTACCATGTTGTATTAGCCGAAACCAGTATCCAGCCAACCACGACTAGCCTGCCTATCGGCACAAAGCAGGGGCGGATCAGACGATCCGCCCAGCTTTTGGCCTGCACTGCGCTGCTAGTTGCTCTCAACGGCGCGGCGCATGACCTTGCTCAGTTCGCCGCGTCGGATGTTGTCGTTCGGGCGGAAGCACTGGCCGCTCTGCGGGGCCGGGCAGGCTGCCCCGGTGATGATGCCCCGGCTTGCCAGCGTCTCAATCGCGGCCCAGCTTCGGGCGTGGGCTGGTCAGTAGTTGGCTGGCAGTCAAGGTTTGGTAAGGTTTGGTAAGGTGCTGGTAAGGTTCCCCTGTGCTACAATGATAGTAGCTTAATCTTTAGGAGTGGTGAACCATGACCTACCAGACCTTGGCCCAGAACCAACCAGCAGCCCCTTCCCTTGAGCCGCTTGCGCCACCCAGCCTTGTGCTACTACCTCCCCTCGCTGCCCTCAGCGATGAAGAACTTGTCCAGCTCTTGAGCCAGCAACAGACTGCTCATGATGGCAAAGCTGCTACCTTGCGCTGCGCGGTGCTGATGGCCCTCTACGACCGTCACTGCCAGTTCTGCTTCAGCTTCGCACTGCGGCTGGCGCAGAGTACCATCTTCTTCTAGGTACTCCACTTCGGGTAGCTCAGATAGCACCCTGACCGCCTCGGCTAGTTCTACAACATAGAAGCCGTTGACGATCACGTAGGCTACGTAGCGGTCGGCCTCACCGCGCTGGATCAGTTGCTTGATCACCAGGGCAACGCTTGGTTGCGTGCGCTTGGCAACTTCCTCCATCTGCATATTGGCATAGTCGTTCTGGCTCATACTCGCTGGCCGGTCATCGAACTTTGCCTGCTCCCTGAGCTTGACAAAGAAACCTTGCTTGGTTTTGCTGCCCGCAAGGGCGGTCATCTTTGCCGCCAAGCCCGGCTTAATCTTGGCGGCAGCCGAAAGGCTGGTGGTCCCCACTGGGGACGTTGCTACCTGGTTGTTGCTGCTGCTCGCTCCCGTCTTGCAGGCTACTAGTAGTAGCGCGCCTAGGAAGGTAAGCACACTCACTGTTGAAACTTCTTCGTCGTATTACCTCTCTTTCGTTCAGGGATCATGGACGGCCTTCATCTTATAATGTGGGACGTAGCAAGTCAAAAGAAAGTTGCCATGTTGGCATCGCATTTCTGAACTTAGCAAAGAGGTAATTCTACTGTTACGCGGGGATTTGTACACCCACCCTCACCGACCCTACCCCGCTACCGCTGCCAGGTGCAGTCGAGCGCGTACTGCTCTGCACTGCCCTGCGAGGCACTGACCACCAGTTGGCGCAGGTCCAGCCGTTCCAGCAACTCGGTTATGGCCCCGCTCAACAACTCGACTGGCAAGGGCCAGCCCTCCACCAGTAGCAGGCAGTGGCCTGGCTCCAGCAGCTTGACCCTTGCTCTACAACCAGGCACCAGCCGCTCGTAGCGGGCCAGGGCCGCGAGGCTCTCCGCCTGGCTCCCCAGGTGGCTGCTAC
>JBBROH010000023.1:0-31716 GCA_038229595.1 Chloroflexia bacterium
CACAGCCTCGTTGCCGACGAGGATCACCGTCAGGTTGAGTTGCCGTGCTGCTTGCACTGCGCCTGCCACGATCTCGCCAGGGGCATTGTCGCCGCCCATTGCGTCCAGTACAATCTTCATACGCTCTCCTCTACCGGCTCTCGGTTGCATTGTACCAGCATTGTACCACATCCGCCTCAGCCTTCCCCAGCCTGCTCGACTAGCGGCTGCAAGATCGCCAGCCCCTCAAGTAGCTCCTCCTCGTCATCGGCCCGCAAGGTGATGTGACCCAGCTTGCGCCCGCGCCGGGCCTCTTTGCCATAGAGGTGTGGGTGTGCGCCCTCTACCGCTAGTAGCGTTGCCAGGTCTGGTACGCCGCCGATCAGGTTGAGCATCGCGCTGTAGCCGACCGCTCCTGTAGTGCCGAGCGGCAAGCCGCAGATCGCCCGCAGGTGGTTCTCGAACTGGCTACTCTCTGCCCCCTCTATCGTCCAATGGCCGCTGTTGTGGACGCGGGGAGCGATCTCGTTAGCCCACAATTCGCCATCCACCTCGAACATCTCCAAAGCAAGTACGCCGACGTAGCCCAGGTGTTTGAGCAAGCGGGCGGCGTAGACCTCAGCGGTCAACTTCACAGCCACAGCCTCTGTGGCAGGCGCGAGAGACAGGCGCAGGATGCCATCACGGTGGTGGTTGGTGGTCAGTGGGTAGACCGCAAAGTTGCCCGCCAGGTCGCGCACAGCGATCACCGACAGTTCGCGCTCGAAGGCGACGAACTGCTCCAAAATCAGCGGCTCACCACCAAGTTGCTGCCAGGCTAGCTCAATGTCAGCGGGGGTAAGTAGCACCGCCTGACCCTTGCCGTCGTAGCCGCCGCGTCGCGTCTTGAGGATAGCGGGCAGGCCGATCTCGCAAATCGCAAGCTCAAGGCCAGCACGGTCGCCCACCGCTGCGAAGTTGGGGGTGGGGATGCCCAGTTCGCGGAACAACGACTTCTCTGCCAATCGATCTTGGGCCACCTCCAGGGCGGCGGGCGGCGGGTAGACTGGGGCGAACTGCGCCAGGTAGCGGACGGCGGCGACCGGCACGTTCTCGAACTCGTAGGTGATCACGTCCAGCCCGCTGGCGAACTGCGCCAGTGCTGCCTCGTCGTCGTAGCTAGCCACGATCTGGGCGCAAACCTGAGCAGCGGGCGCGGCAGCAGTAGGGTCGAAGCAACGGAAGCGCAGGCCGAGCGGGTAGCCCGCCAGAGCGAGCATCCGCCCCAGTTGCCCGGCACCGAGGGTACCAACGATCACAATTGCACCGCACGCGGGTCGGGGTTGTCAAGGACAGCCTGGGTCTGCTGCTGACGGTAGGCTTGTAGGGCAGCTTTGAACTGCGGGTACTTGTTGGCGAGAATAGCAGTTGCCAACAACGCCGCATTGATCGCCCCGGCGCGGCCAATAGCCAGGGTGGCGACCGGTACGCCCGCAGGCATCTGCACGATAGCGAGCAACGAGTCCAGCCCCTTGAGCGAGTGCGACTCGACGGGTACGCCGAGGACAGGCAAGCTGGTTTTGGCCGCGCACATCCCTGGCAGGTGGGCGGCACCGCCAGCCCCAGCGATGATCGCTTCCAGGCCGCGCTGCTCTGCCGTGCCAGCGTACTCGAACAGGAGGTCTGGCGTGCGGTGGGCAGAGACAACGCGCACCTCGAACGGCACGCCCATTTGCTCAAGCGTGCTGGCGGCGTGCTGCATCGTCTCCCAGTCCGATTTTGACCCCATGATCAGGCCAACTAGCACGGCCATCGCTTTCCTCTCCTAACTGGCAGCCGGGTTGTGGGCGTGGGCGATAGCGGTGTTCAGCGGCAGCAACTGGCCCAGGGCAAGCTAGCGCACTGGCAAGCTACTGCCCTAAGCGTAGCATCACGGCGGCGGCGGCAAGCTCGATCGGCGTGCAGCCGGGGCCAGTCAGCAGCGGTGGTCCGCCCTCTATGGCGAAGACCTGATCGCCAATCACCTGGTAGCGGGCTGGACCTGCGATACCCTCGTAGACGAAGTTGCCACGCACCGTAGCTAGCGGCAGACCGAAGCCCGGGCCAGCGTATACCTCGTTGCCGCGAATCGTCGCCAGTGGCACCAGGCCGATGAAGCCCTCGTACAGCAGCGTACCATTGGTCTGGAAGGCAGCGAGGCCGCCGCCCAGACCCTTGTAGATAGCCTTCATCACAGCACCCTCAGAGTACCTTCTCCAGGCTCTCGGTCAACGACGAGGGATAGAAGGAGCCAGCCCAGCCGTGCCAGTCCCAGGGGATGTCGAGTGTGTTGTTCGTCAACCGTACAGCGTCAAAGGAGGAGTTGTCCGCCTTGTTGCTGATGCGGATCGTCTTGATGCTCTCCGCGACCGCTTCCTTGCCCATCGCATCGGAGCAAAGGGAGCGGAAAGCCTCGTTGATATTGTCAAAGGCGTTGTCCTCAAACCGCTTCATCGCGTTGAGGCTCTCACTGAAGCTCGGCCAGTCTATATCGTACTTGATGTCGCTACCAGTGATCGCCTGCAACTCCTGCTCTTTCGGTGGCAGTACTTCTTCTTGCAGCCGCTTGATCTCGCGGCGTTCGGCCAGACCCATCGTTATCCTCCTTGTGCTTAAGCGCACCACAACCGCCACCGCTATAGTAGCGCAAACAAGCATGGGCTGTCAACATGGCAGGGGAAGGCTCCCACTTCATCTGTGTAGTCAATCAAAAAAGGGCGCAGCCAGTAACTGGCTGCGCCCTTCTTCTGCGTGCTACCGCTGCCTACCGCTTCTTCTTGTTCTTTTTGTTGCGGTTGCCGCCACCACGGTTCACGCCGTTGCTGGGGGCGGCTGCTCGGTTGCTGCTGCCGTTGGTCGGGGCGGCTAGCAGGGCGTGGCCCTCCTCGTCGCGCATGGCACCAAAGGGTAGGCGGGTGTCACCACCCTGCTTCTGCTTCATCATCCGCATGATATTGCCGAGACCACGCTGCGTGTTGTTGCCCGTCAACTGCTTCATCATCTTCCGCATCTCTTTGAACTGGTCGAGCAAGACGTTGACATCATGCACGTTGCTGCCAGAACCTTTGGCGATCCGCTTACGGCGGCTAGCGGTGATAACGTCGGGGTCGCGCCGCTCCTGCGTAGTCATCGAGAGGATGATCGCCTCAATGTGCTTAAGGTCGTCGTTGTCAATGTTGAGGTCACTGTTCTTCAAGGCTCCACCGAGGCCAGGGATCATGCCGAGCAGGTCGGTGATCGAACCCATCCTCTTGATCTGGCGCATCTGTTCCAGAAAGTTCTCCAGGTCGTAGGTGCCTTTTCGCATCTTCGCCTGTAGCTCCAACGCCTGCTTCTCGTCGAACTCCGATTGCGCCTTCTCGATCAGAGTCAGCACGTCGCCCATGCCGAGGATGCGGCTGGCAACCCGGTCGGGGTAGAACTGCTCTAGCGCGTCGGCCTTCTCACCAGTACCAATGAACTTGATCGGCACGCCGGTTACACTGCGGACACTGAGAGCCGCGCCACCCCGTGCATCACCGTCCATCTTGGTCATCACGATGCCGCTGATACCGACCTGCTCGGCGAAGTCCTTCGCCACGCGCACGGCCTCCTGACCAGTCATCGCGTCTACCACCAACAGGGTTTCGTGGGGGTGCATCTGATCGCGAATCTGCACCAGTTCGTTCATCATCATCTCGTCAATGTTGAGCCGACCAGCGGTGTCGATAATCAACATATTGAGGCCAAGTTCCTGCGCCCGCTGAAGGGCGTTGTGGACGATCTCCAGCGGCTTGCTGCCCGCGGGTTCGCTGTAGACTGGCACACCAAGCTGCTTGCCCAGCGACTCCAACTGCGCGACGGCGGCGGGGCGGTAGATGTCAGCGGCAACTAGCAGCGGTCGCTGCCCACTGCTCTTTCGCAGGTAGAGAGCTAGCTTCGCGGTCGTCGTTGTCTTGCCCGAACCTTGCAGGCCAACCATCATCACGATAGTGGGGGGTTGTTGCGCGATATTGAGCTTGACTGCGCCCGCGCCCAACAGGGTCACCAGTTCGTCGTAGACGATCTTGATCACCTGCTGGCCGGGGTTGAGGGCTTGCAGCACCGCCCCACCCACCGCCTTCTCGCGGATGCTGGCGACAAAATCTTTGGCGATCTTGAAGTTAACGTCGGCGGCGAGCAGCGCAAGGCGTACTTCCTTCAGCCCCGCGTCTACATCTTCCTCGGTCAGCCGCCCTTTGCTGCTCAGTTGCTCGAATACCCCTTGCAGGCGTTCACTGAGCGAGTCGAACATTGCCATCTATTACCCTCTCTTGCTCCCCTTTTGGGGAGGGACACAAATGTTTGCTACTTAGCCAAACAGCGCATTGACGAACTGGCGCGGGTTGAACTCGGCCAGATCGGTCATCTTCTCGCCGGTGCCGATGTAGCGGATCGGCACGCCGACGTTGCGGCTGATCGCGAAGGCGATCCCCCCCTTCGCGGTGCCGTCTAGCTTGGCGACGACCACGCCGGTCAGCTTGGCGATCTCGGCGAAGGCTTTGGCCTGGGTCAGGCCGTTCTGCCCCGTCGTCGCGTCAATGATCAGCAGCGTCTCGTGCGGCGCGTCGGGGACGATGCGGCCCGCCACCTTGTAGATTTTGCGTAGCTCCTCCATCAGGTTCGCCTTGTTGTGCAGGCGGCCTGCCGTGTCAATGATCAGCGTGTCGGCACGCAGATTGACCGCCCGGTTGCAGGCATCGTGGACGACCGCGCCGGGGTCGCTGCCCTGCTTCTGGGCGACGACCTCCACACCGAGGCGTTCGCCCCAGACCTGTAGCTGCTCGATAGCGGCGGCGCGGAAGGTATCGCCCGCCGCCAGCACTACCTTCTCGCCCCGGTTTTGCAAGTAATTGGCTAGCTTGGCAATAGTCGTGGTCTTGCCCACGCCATTGACCCCGATCACCAGGATCACGTGCAGCTTCTTTGCCGCCTCCCTAAACTGCTCCTCGCTCATCGGCAGGCTCTCGTCTACCGGGTCGGGCGGTTGGTAGCCCGGCTGCATCCACGCCTCCCAGCGGGCCTTGATCGGCTCGTAACCCTCTTGCAGCACCTCGGTCAGCACTTCCTTGAGCGTATCGTAGAGTTGCGGGCGGGTGGTCAGCTTCGCATCCTGGTAGCGTTTGCGGAGGACGTACTGCACCTCGTCCACCGTCTGCGGGCCAAGATCGGCAGAGTAGAGCAGCATCTCAAGCTCCTCAAAGAGTTCCTCGGTGATCGGTTCGGCGGCTACTTCCTTGCCCTTGAACAGGTTGAAGATATCGCCGAAAGCCCCACGCCGGGTGCGCTGCAAGCTCTCCTCGACCCGCTCCTGCTCCTCTTGCTGCTGCTGGGCAAGCTGCTGCTGGACTTCCTCTGGCTTCGGTTGCTCCTTGCGGCCAAACAATCTTCTTAGCATGGTACTCTTTTCCTGGTTGCGATGGTGGATGTTAGCAGGTCAATTATACCCGAAAAGGCTGGGCCTGCCAAAGTAGCGGTTAGTAACTGCCAGGCTTGCCGCTGCAAGCAGGGCTAACAGCAAAACCTGCTTGCGGATGTGCTGGCCGCTGGCTACCCTGCCCACCCAGCCCATACAAAGGTACTCTATGCCTGATCGGGGCGGCTGGTGTACAATAGCAGCAGCGGATTCCTCGCGTGGCAAGGCTGAAAGAAGAAAGAAGAAAGAAGGTAGAATGTTGAACAGGTTGAAAGCAGGATTGACGCTGCTCATGCTCCTGGGACTGGTGGTGGGCAGCGGCCAACAGGCGGTGGCGCAGACTGGCAGCGTGACCTTTAAGGAGACGGGGCAGACAGTGCGCGGCAAGTTCCTCGCTTACTGGCAGCAGCATGGTGGCCTCGCCCAGCAGGGCTACCCGATCAGCGGTGAGCTAGCGGAGAAAAGCGACCTCAACGGCCAGACCTACACCGTACAGTATTTTGAGCGAGCCAGCTTCGAGTTGCACCCAGAGAACAAGGCTCCCTTTGACTTGCTGCTCAGTCAGCTTGGCACCTTCAGGTACCGTGACCGCTATGGGGCGGCGGGCGCAGCGGGCCAGCGGCTCAACCCTACCAACGCCCGCCTCTTTGCCGAGACTGGCAAGCAGATTGGCGGTCGCTTCCGCAGCTACTGGGAGCAGCATGGTGGCCTCGCCCAGCAGGGCTTCCCGATCTCTAACGAGTTCGAGGAGGTTAGCCCGCTGGACGGCAAGACCTACAGCGTGCAGTATTTTGAGCGGGCAACTTTTGAGCTTCACAAGGAGAACAAGGCTCCCTACGATGTGCTGCTTAGTCAGTTGGGACGCTTCCGCTACGACGCGAAGTACAAGAGTGGGCCGACTGGCAGCCCGACTGGTGGGCCGACTGGTGGGCCGAGCAGCAGCCCCACCAGCACCCCGGCTATTCCCGGCCCAGAAACCACGCCCGAACTGCCGCCCCCAGGCATCACCCCGCCCGCAGGTGGCCTGAGCGTCGCGGCCCCAGTTAAGGTAGAAGTCAGTGCCTCCGACGTGATGATCGTCGGCGGTCACTACCTCTTTTGGCAGAACCTCAGCGATGTTGGCCCGGCACCAGAGGTGATCGGCTACGACATTAGCAGCCGCGAAGTATTTACGGTCACTAGCGACCCAACTGACCGCTACTTGATCGCCAGCGACGGCACTACTCTGCTCTGGCTGGAGATTAGCGGCGACCAGTCGAAGCTGGTGGGCTACGACATCCCCAGCCGCAAGGTTACGCCGCTACCAGGCGCGCCGAACGACTTCGACCAGGCGATAGTACGCGACGGCGTGTTCTACTACACAAAGTTCGACGCGGATCAGCAAGGGGCGGGCGGCCTGTTCAGCTTCAGCCTCCGCAATGGTCGCAGCCAAAAACTGAGCAGCCAGAACGCTGAGCAGATCGCCCTCGGTGAGGGAGCCATACTGATGGTTAGCAGCGACAGTAGCGAGGATACCATAACTAGCACCTTGCGCCTGATCAACACCACTAATGGACAGGACAGCGTGATCGGGCAGGTCTACGGTGAGATTAGCGGTGTTGCCCTCGACAGCAAGCGAGCGGTCTGGTCTAGCGGCGAGAAGGACAGCAAGGGGGGAGTCTACCTCTACGACCTGGTCAGCAAGCAGACAAGCAAGCCTGCGAGCGGTGAGTGCTACTCCCCATATCTGTACCGCAACCTGCTCGCCTGGACTAGCTACCCAACCGACAGCACCTGGAACCTGCGGCTGCTAGCCCTCGGCAGCGGCACGGCGTTCACCGCTGCCAGCGGCACACTAGACCTGGACACGGGCGCAGGCGACATCTTCAATCGTGGGTTCGCGGGTGATAGCCTGGTCTACAGCCAGATCGTAGAGGGCCAGATCGAGGGTGGCAAGTCCGACCTGTTCCTCGTCAAGCTGGGAGCTGGCTCGGCCAGCCTCCCGGCTGCGGGGGTGGATGCCAGCATCCATTATGCACCTTACGCTTCCACGCACGAATTGGATAATATCAAAGTAGCAGGAAGCACCATCGGCTGGGATGCTAAGGGAGTCGCATAGCTTACACCTCGCTCGCCGCTGCTTTTGCCGCCGCAAAGAAGTAGGGGACGAGCCTGTTTGGCCCGCCCCCACTCACCCGCTAGCAATGCAGTTCGCAGCCTAGCGTTCTACCTCGGAGTCATAGCCGCGAAACTCCTGTACCATATCCTTGCCCTGGCCGAACATCTTGCCGATGTTGCGGTAGAGTTCCTTGCGCTGCTGCTCCTCTGGTGCAAACAGGTAGACCAGGCCCAGAGCCATCAGCAGCGTCCAGAAGATGGTGGATGCTGTGGTGGTCGTCCCTTTCTTTACCGCCTTGCCGGTGGCCGAGGCTGCCCCACCGACCGCGCCGCCAACGTTGCCCGCTGCGCTGCCAATGATCTCACCCACATTGCCTGCCGCGCCGCCAACCGACTTGCCGACCGTCTCTAGCGCACTGTCGCGGTTGTCGAACAGGTCACCGACCTTGCCGCCAACGGTATTGAGTGCGTCACCAACGGTGGGGGCGAACGTCTCCTGGAAGAAGTCGCCGATATTGCCAGCCGCCTCGCTTACTGCCTTGCGCGCTTTGGGGGCATTCTCGTCGTAGAGGTCGCCGACGTTGCTAGCCGCTTCGCTGAGCAGCTTGCGAGCCTTTGGCGCGTTTTCGTCGTAGAGGTCGCCAGCAGGCAGGATTACCCGGCCCTGGATCATCTCGCCAGCCCGCCCAGCAGCCTTGACCACTTCGGGCAAGGTGTCTTCGCGCAGGTTCTCCATGATATTGCCGAGGGCATCACCAACGTTGGCGAAGAAACCACCCGCCGTGTCGCCTGCGTCGGCTAGCTGTTCGCCACCCTTCTTCAGCAGCTTGCCCGCATTCTTGCGCGCGTCCGCAAGGTCGAGGTCGGCTGTCCCCTTCTGGATCGCCTTGCCTGCCGCCTTGCGCGCCTGCTCAAGCTCCTTACCACTCTGCTTGAGCAGCTTGCCCGCGTTCTTGCGTGCCGCACCGAGGTCGAGATTGAGGTCGAGGTTGCCGAGGCTGTCAGCCAGCCCCTTCGCCTTGCTGTCGAGTTCGAGGTGGTCAACCCCCTGCGCCAAATCCTTCCGCAGTTGGGCTAGCTTCTTGGCAGCGTCCTTGCGGCGGTCATCTACGCCCAGGTCACTGAGCAACCCCTCCGCCCGCTTGCGGATCGTCTTCGCCCGCTTCTGCGCGTCCTTCGATAGGTCGCTACTATCTAGCTGATCAAGGAGGTCGCTGATGTTGCTGCGTGCATCACGGATCGCTCGCTGGCCCTTCTTCATCTGGCCTTCAAGGTTGAAATCGTCCACCGCGCCAGCCACCCGCTGACCAGCCTTGCCGATGTTGGCAGTGGCTTCAGCGGCGTTCTTCTTCAGGTCATCAAGGAAGCCATCAAGCTCCTTGCCACTGGGCAGTTCGAGGCCAGAGAGGGTGTCACCCACTTGCGTGCCGAGGTCGCCCGCCCGCTTGCCAAGCTGTCGCCCGACGCGCCCGGCGGTCTGGCTGCCACTGTAGAGACCATGCGCGACCCGACGGCTGGTACCCTTGCCGAGTACCTGATCCAACCGCTTGCCGCCCGCCGACTCGATCAGGTGGCGCAATTCCTTCTCGCGCTTCGGTTCGCCGAGCCTACCGAGGCCGGTGACCAGCAGGCCCACCCCAGCGGCGATCCCGCTAGCCAGGGCAACGACGGCTAGGGCTTCCATATCTGCATTGGGGGTCTCATCATCGCCATAGCCCTGCCAGGCACGGCGGGGGTACTCGCCATACTGGTCGCCTCTAAACTCTTGGCTCATTGGTGGTTCCTCCTTAAGGTTGACAATCGACAGGTCATGAAGCAGCCGCTTATGATCAAGATAAATGCGCTAAAAACTGGCACTGCTGTCTGCTTTTGTTCCAACGCCATGCTAGCAAGTCTCATGCCACCTCAGTGAGACTAGCCGAGAAGGCGCGGCTGGTATGGTCATCACCGAGAGCAATGCCATAGACGGCCCCGGCTGCGGCGATGGTGCTGCGGTTGTGGGTAATCACGATAAACTGGGTCTTCGCGCTCAGTTCGGTCAGGGCTGCGGTGATGCGGCCAATGTTCGCCTCGTCCAAAGCTGCGTCCACTTCATCCAGCAGGCAGAAGGGCGAGGGGTTGACGCTCAGGAGGCTAAAGAGGAGGGCGACAGCGGTGAGGGCGCGTTCGCCGCCAGAGAGCGAGGGCAGGTTCTGCCAGCGTTTGCCTGGTGGCTGGGCGGCGATCTCCACCCCACCCGCTGCGCTGCTCATCTCCAGCCGCGCCGCGCCGCCCCCGAACAGGCGGGTGAAGTATAGGCTAAATTGCAACGCGACGGCGGCAAAGGTTACGCTGAAGCGTTGCTGCATGGTCGTCTCCAACTCGGCAATCACCGCCCGCAAGCTGGCAGCGGCGGCCTGCAAGTCCCCGATCTGGCTAGTCATGAACTCGTGCCGCGCGGCAGCCTCGGTGTACTCTGCAACAGCCAGCGGGTTGACTAGGCCAACGCGGGCCAAGCGGTTTCGCAGGCTGGCAATCTCATCCTTCAGCCTATCCAGCTTCACCGTGGCTGGAGGTTGCGGGCTGAAGTCGTCGCCCAGTTCGGCTACCGCCCGCGTGTGGATGTCTTCCAGTTCGTGGGTTGCTCGTTCGCAGGCCAGGCTAGCGTGACCAAGCGACTGCTCGGCAGCAAGTAGGGCGTGCTGCTGGCGCGCGATTGCGTCGCTGGCGGCGGCGGCTTCCCCTTGAGCGGTGGCTAGCTGCTGGCGCAAGGGGAGAGTGGCAGCTTCGGCGGCGGCTAGCTGGTCGTTGCTGCGCTGCAAGTCGCTAGCGGTGGCAGCCTGCGCGACCCGCAAGCGATCCACCTCGGCCAGTAGTAGGGTGAGGCGGGCTTGCTGCGCCGCCGCCGCCCGCCTCAGGCTGGCAAGGTCGCGCTCCGCCGCTTGCAGGGTCGCCTGCTGACGGCTCAGTGCTTCCTCGTTGCCGCGCAAGGTGGCCCGCAGGCTGGCGAGGGCAACCACTGCCTCTGTGCGGCTCCCCCGCAGGCGGTTGAGTTCGTCATTGGTGGCAGCGAGACTGGTGGCAGCGAAGGTCGCGGCCAGCAGGTGGTCGGCGATCTCGGTGGCACGGTTCTCGACGCTGGCGGCGACGATCTCGGCCCGCTTGCCAAACTCGGCGGCGGCGGCCTTGCGGTAGTCAAGCTCCTGCTTCGCCCGCTCAAGCTCGCGGCTAGCGGTTGCGGCGGCAGCAGCGGTGGCGGTTGCCAGGCGGGTGGCCTCGGCAAGCTGGCGGTTTGCCTGCTCAAGCTGCTGGCTGGCCGTGCGGCAATCCTGCTCTATGCTGGCGGCGGCGGTTTGGGCGGCCTGCCAACGGCGGTGGGCTACTGCGAGAGCGGCAGGCAGGTCGCGCAGGTCGCGTTCGCGGGCCAACAAGCTGCTGTCCTTGCCCTTGCCGCTGCTGCCACCCGTCACGCTACCGCTCGGCCTGACGATCTCCCCTTCGCGGGTGACGACTGTCCAGCCGCCCTCCTCGCGCACCAGGCGGCGGGCGACAGCTAGCCCCTCAACCACCAGCGTGCGGCCCAGCAGGTTGACGGCCACGGGGGTATAGAGCGGATCGTAGCCAACTAGATCGGCGGCTATGCCGAGGATGCCACTAACCCCCGCTTTACCCCCATCGGCGGAGGGGGTGGAGGAAGAAGTAGCTGCCAAAGGGGGAGCGAGAACCCGTGAGTAGCGGATCGTATCTAGCGGTAGGAAGGTGGCGCGGCCTGCATTGGTGCGCTTGAGCAGGCTGATCGCGGCCTCCGCTGCCGCCCAGTCCGCCACCACCACGTCTTGCAAGCGACCACCCAGCGCAGTTTCGATAGCCAGTTCGAGGTCGGCTGGCACCTGCAAGAGGCTGGCGACGGTGCCGATGATGCCGTGCAGATGCGGCGGTCGTCCACCCTGGCCTGCCGCGTCGAGTACAGCCCGCACCCCACCGAACAGTCCGGCCCCACTCTCGTGCAGCCGTTGCAGAGCGTCGAGGCGGGCTGCGATCTGCTGCTCCTCCGCCCGCAGGGGGAGGCTAGCGGCTTCAGCGGCCCGCTGGCGGCTGCTGATCTCGGCAACGGCCTGCTCAAGGCGGCTGCACTCGGCTTGTGCGGCGGCCAGGCGTTCGTTCGCCACCTGCGCGGTCGCGCTGGCTACCTGCGCGGCAGCCTTGCCCTGCTGCAAGCGCAGCTCCAGGGGGGTGAGAGCGTTGCTGGCCGCCAACGCGTCGCTGCGGGCGCGCTGCACCGAACGAGCCGCTTCCTCTGCGGCCCGCTGGCTGGCAGCGAGGGCAGAGGCAGCGATGGTGTGCGCCCCTTGCGCCTGCTCCACGCGGGCGGCCAGGTCGCGCTCGGCTTGCAGCCCCCCAGCACTGTGTGTCTCGGCAGCGGTCAGGTCGGCCCGTAGCAGGGCCAACCGCTTGTGGGCAACGGCCAACTCCTGCTCAAGGCTGATGACGCTGGCGGTACGGGCAGCAGTTGCGGCTTCGTCCTCCTTGCCAGCCCGCTGCTGCTCGGCAAGCTGGCGGGCGAGGGCAGCGACATTGGCGGCAGCGACGGCGGCAACCCGCTCAAGCTGCTGGGCTGCATCGCGCAGTTGGCCCTGCCGCACGGCGGCCTGCTCAAGGGCGGTGGTTGCCACTGTGACCTGCGCTCTGGCCGCCCGCTCTGCTGTCTGCCGCGCCAGCAGGTCAGCCTGGGCTGTAGCAACGCTGGCGGTAGCAGCCGTCCGCTCTGCTTCGGCGGCTTGCTGCTGGGCGGCTGCCGTGGTCAACAGGTGGCTATACCAGAGGCGCAGGCGGGAGTGCAGGTCGGCGGCCACTGCCTGTGCTTCGCGGGCGTGCTTTGCCTGCCGCTCCAACAGTTTGAGGCGCGGTTCGCTGTCGCTGAGGAGGTCGTGCAGGCGCACCATGTTCTCCTCGGTCGCCCGCAGCCGCTTCTCTGCCTCGTTCTTCTGGCTGTAGAACTGGCTGATGCCCGCCGCCGCCTCAAAGAGGGCGCGCCGCTCCTCTGGTCGCTGGCTCAAGGCGGTATCTACCAGCCCCTGGCCCACAACAGTGTAGAGGTGGTTGAGACCAGCGGTGAGGTCTTGCAGGTCGCGCAGCCGCACACGGCTTTTGTTGATGTAGTACTCGTTCTCACCGCTGCGGTGGGCGCGTCGGGTGATCGTCACCTCGCTATAGTCAATCGGCAACAGGCCACCCGTGTTGTCGAGCGTGAGGCTGACTTCCGCAAAGCCGGTCGGCGCACGCTTGCTGCTACCGCTGAAGATCACGTCCTCGGTCTTGCGCCCGCGCAGGGATAGGTAGCTCTGTTCGCCCAGCACCCAGCGCAACGCGTCGGCCACGTTGCTCTTGCCGCTACCGTTCGGCCCCACCACGGCGGTGATGCCGGGAGCAAAGGCAAGCTCGGTCTTGTTGGCAAAGGTCTTGAAGCCTTGCAATTGCAATCGTTTGAGATACATGGCCGTCCAATCAAAGTCGCGGTAAGCGGCCCATTGTACCACATCGATAGACTGCTGTGCAGGTAGGTCATACCCTGCGGCTGATTGCCGAGAAATTGCTCGCTGGAGCCACTTGACAAAATGTTTGCTAGTATGCTATAATGCTAGTATCCTAGCAAGGAGGTTCCTGTGATGCCAGATGACAAGCAGCAGTTCAACGTCTACCTCACCCCCGACCTGGTTCGCCAGATCAAGCACCACTCGGTTGATGTACAACTCTCCCTCTCCGACCTGGTAGAGAAGGTGTTGCGCGCCTACCTCGACAAGCGCGACGAGCAGCCCGCCGTGCCACAGCAGGCCCAGCCACCGATTGCCGACCTCGCTAGCGGCGAACAGCAGGCCAGTGGTTTGACTTTGCAGCCAATGATCCACGTTGAGCAGATGGCGGCGGCGATCAAGTTCTACGAGGCACTGGGCTTCAGCCTCACAATCGGCAGCCGCGATGGGGACTGGGCGCAGATGAGGCTCGGTGGGGCCGAACTCGGCCTCCTGGCCCACCCACCAAACCCAGAGCAGAACGAGGGGATCGTCGAACTCAACTTTGAGAGCCAGGAGCCGCTGGAAGCACTGGAAGCGCGCCTGCGCGAAGCGGGGGTGACGATTGCGCGGCCCACTGGCGACGAAGGCTTCGGCGCGCAGTTGCAGGTGCAGTCGCCCGACGGCCTGCTAGTCAAGATCAACCAACTCGATCCGGGGCTGTACGGCTGGGAGGGTCAACCATGAGCCTGCGCCTGATGCCCATCGTCTACGTCAGCGATATGGATCGCTCGATAGCCTTCTACCGTTCGCTTGGCCTCAAGCTAGAAGTACAGTCGCGCTCGGCTCAGTGGGCAGAACTCAAATGCGGCGATGCGCTGCTAGCTCTGCACCGTGGTGAGCAGCCCCAGCAGCGGCCTTATCGTTGGGCAGCAGGGCGCGCCAGTACAACAGGATGGGGGGAGCAAGTCGGGCAGCAGCCAGTCAAGCTCTGCTTCCTCAGCAACGCGCCGCTACACAACCTGATCGGCGAACTACGCACAGCAGGGGTGGAGATCGTCCGTGAAGTAACGGACGAGGGCTTTGGCTACTCGATGCAGGTGCGCGACCCCGACGGCCTGACGATCCAGATTGACGAACACGATAGCGAACTCTACACCTGATTTACACCTCTAGACTGATGCAGCCGCGCCCCGCCAGTTGGTACAATAGCGGGGCTGCTCATTGGCTGACAGGGCGCGTGCTGTTGGCAGACGCGTTGCCAGGTGACAGGGCAAATCGCGTACAGATGTGCTATACTGTTGGCGAACGCTCGTTCTTCAACAGCCGAAAGGAGTACCCAAGTTGTCTACCATGCTTGAAGATACTACGGTCGCCCCTGCCCAGGGAGAGGCACAAACGCAGGAAGCAGCGATCGCCGCCAGCCCAAAGCCAGCCCGCAAGCTGGCAATCAAGGTTGAGAATGTCTCCCGCACCTACAACATCAAGATCGACAAGAAGGCCAAGAAGGAGGGCAAGGAGAGCAAGCTGCTTACCGCCCTGGGTGGCGTGTCGCTTGAGGTTGAGGAAGGTGAACTCTTTGGTCTGCTTGGCCCTAATGGGGCAGGCAAGACCACGCTGATCAAGATCATGACCACCCTGCTGGCCCCCAGTGTTGGGGTCGCCATGGTGGACGGGCTGGATGTGGTGAAGGAAGCAACCGAAGTGCGCCGCCGCATCAACATGGTCAGCGGCGGCGAAACCAGCGGCTACGGCATCCTTACCGTGCGCGAGAACCTCTGGGTCTGGTCGCAGTTCTACGGCCTGGACAGCAAGGTGGCCCGCCAGCGGATCGACGAACTGCTCAAGATCGTAGAGTTGGAGGACAAGGCGGGCGCACTAGTCAGCGGTCTCTCCACCGGCCAACGCCAGCGTATGAACTTCTGTCGCGGCTTCGTCACCGACCCGAAGGTGTTGTTCCTCGACGAGCCGACCCTCGGCCTGGACGTACACGCCGCCCGCATCGTGCGCGACTTTACCCAGACCTGGATGAAGCAGAACCCCGACCGCACGGTGCTGCTCACTACCCACTACATGGCTGAAGCCGACTCGCTGTGCGACCGCATTGCGATCATCGACCACGGTGCCGTGCTTGCCTGCGACACGCCGAGCAACCTGAAGCGGATGTTGCAGAAGCAGCCAGTCTTTGAGATCGGCGTAGCGGGCCTGAACGACGGCCAGTTGGCGGCTCTGCCGCGCATCCCCGGCGTGGTGCGAGTGACCAGCGAGTCGCGGGAGGGGGGTAGCGGCTACAATCTCAAGTTCATCATCGAAACCGAGCCGGTGATCGGCGCGGTGGTCAGCGAGATCACGGCCCAGGGGGGCAGCATCCTCAGCTTGCAGAAGAACGAGCCGACCCTGGAGGACGTGTTCATCAAGCTGGTGGGCCGCAGCCTCAGTGCTGAAGACAAGGAGAAGTAAGTGGTAGAGAAAGCAACCGGCTGGCGGCTGTTCCGCAAGACGGTGTGGGGGCGCGCCTACCCCCGCATCATCGGTCTCAGCCGCGAACCCAGCTGGCTATTCTTCGAGGTAGTGATCCCGGCTATTGGCCTGCTGGCCTACCTCTTTATCTACAAGTTCCTCGGTGGCGGCTCAACCGACCGCACCCAGACCGACATACTGGGCCTGGTCATTCTCGGCGGCGCGGCTGTCACCTACTGGCTGAACATCCTCTGGATGATGGCTAGCCAACTGTACTGGGACAAGCAGGAGGGCTTGCTAGAGTTGTTCATCCTCTCGCCCACCTCGCTAATGGCGATCCTGTTGGGCATGAGCATCGGCGGGCTGGTGATGGCAACGATCCGCGCATCGGCAGTGATGATCTTCGGCATCATCGTCTTTAGCATCCAGTTCAGCCTGGCGGGCATCTTGCCTGCGCTGGCGGCCTTCCTGATCACCATGTTCGCCCTCTACGGCCTGGGCATGATGCTATCTACCGTCTTCCTGCTCTGGGGGCGGGCAGCCTGGCAGGTTAGCCTCGCGCTAACCGAGCCAATCTACGCCCTCAGCGGGATGTATTCGCCGCTCAACGCCCTCAAGAACCCAGTGCTGGTGGCAGCGGCTGGCATTGTGCCGATTAGCCTGGGCCTGGATGCGATCCGCCAATTGCTGCTGCCCAGCCTGTTCGACGGTAGCCCCTTCAGCGGGGTACTCAACCCCTGGCTAGAGGTTGGCATCCTCTTTGCAGCGGGCGTGGTCTTCAACATTGCCGCTTACATCCTGGTCAAGCGCGTAGAGTGGTTGGCGAAGGTGAAGGCGAGCTTGAGCCTGCGCTGGCAGTAAACCAGTAGTTTGCAAGGTGAGAGGAGTAACCATTGAGCGCAATCATCCACGATAGTCCGAAGAAGGTAGTAGGTGACGTAGCCGAGTCGCTGCGTACCTTCAAGGTAGCCAGTTGGCTGGGCTGGCAGATCGAGAGCAACTGGGCCGACCCGTTCGCCTTCTTCGTCTTCAGCATCATGCGTCCGCTCGGTGCCTCGCTGATCCTCGTCCTCATCTACGGCGCGGTCAGCGGCAACAACAGCCAGCCCGAAGCGTTTACCTATCTTTACGTCAGCAACGCCTGGTTCACCCTGGTGGTCAACACCATCGTGGGCCTGTCCTGGACGATCATAGACGAGCGCGAGTTCTACAAGATGCTCAAGTACGTCTACACCTCACCCGCAAGGATCATCCCCTTCCTGATGGGGCGCGGGTTGGCAAAGATCGTGATCGGGATGCTCACCTTCGTGGTGCTGATGGGCATCGGCATCATCTTTTTTCCCATGACCCTCAGTTGGGGAGCGGTGCAGTGGGGCTGGCTGCCGGTCTACTTCGTCCTCGGCATGATCATGTTGGTGGGGCTGGGCCTGATCATGGCGGCGGTCAGCCTGCGAACCGCCCGCCACGGCGGCAGCATCGGCGAGATCGTAGCGGGGCTGCTGCTCCTTTTCTGCGGGGCATACTACCCGGTAGATGTGCTGCCCGACTGGATTCAGAAGATCAGCCTGGCGGTACCCGTCACCTACTGGCTTGAGGGGATGCGCCGGGCCACGGCAGGCCGCGTCCTCGCCCCAGTAGTTGAGGGCCACCCCTCGATCATGTCCCAGATCGGCGACCTGCAACTACTCGGCATCCTGGTCTTCTGCGCCGTCGCCAGCCTCAGCTTCTCGATCTGGTTCTACAAGTTCGTGGAGCGCACCGCAAAGGAAGCAGGCGTGATCGACAAGGTGAGCAACTACTAACCCAACAGCAGGTGAAGCGGGGGCGGCAGGTGCCGCCCCTTCTACTTGCCCCCAACTCATGCGCCCACCACAGCCTTCACCCAGCAGCGTCATGCAGCAGTCCGCTTAGTAGCTCCTGGCGTAGATCACGCGGTACTTACCGGGCTGGCCGGAGTAGATGTCCGGCTGCGGGTCGCCCGCCACCCCACCCGCCTGCTCGGCTGCCGGGTGGTCAAGATACTTGAGGGGGATGCAGCGGATCGTCGCCTTCGTCGCGGTCTTGATCGCCTCCTCGGTCTCTGCCGTGCCGTCCCACCAGCAGTCAATGAAGCCGCGCTGGTTGGCGATCACCTCGCTAAACTGGGCGAAGTCGCTGACCATGCGCGTGCCAGCGGCTAGCTTCTCCTGAGCCGCCTGGTACATCGCCTGCTGAATGTCGGCCAGCAAGCCTGTCACGGTCTGCACCACTGCACCGACAGCCACGATCTGCTTGGCGCGATTGTCGCGGCGCACCAGCACCACATTGCCACTCGCCACGTCACGTGGGCCGATCTCCATCCGCAACGGCACGCCCTTCAGTTCGTACTCGCTGTACTTCCAGCCAGAGCGGTGTTCTGTGTCCTTGTCCACTCGCGCGCGCACCCCAGCAGCCTTCAGGCTGGCGGCCACACTGTCAGCGGTAGCCATGGTGCTGTCCATCTCGGCCTCGTTCTTCCAGATCGGGATGATGATCACCTGGATCGGGGCGACTTTCGGCGGCAGGCGCAGGCCGTTGTCATCACCGTGTACCATGATCAGGCCGCCCAGCATTCGGGTGCTGAGGCCCCAACTGGTGGAGTAGGCGTACTCGCGCTCGTTCTGCTTGTTGAGAAACTGGATGTCGAAGGCGCGGGCGAAGTGGTCGCCCAGGTCGTGGCTGGTGCCAGATTGCAACGCCTTGCCATCGCCCATCATCGCCTCGATAGTGTAGGTGTTGACCGCACCAGGGAACTTCTCGCTCGGACTCTTGCGCCCCGGCACGACCGGGATCGCCAGGTCGTCCTGGGCGAAGTCGGTATACACCTTGAGCATCTGGATGGTGCGCTCCTCTGCCTCTTGCGGGCTGGCGTGGCAGGTGTGGCCCTCCTGCCAGAGGAACTCAGAGGTACGCAGGAACAGGCGCGTCACCTTCTCCCAACGCACCACATTGGCCCACTGGTTGATCAGGATCGGCAGGTCGCGCCACGATTGTACCCACTGCGCGTACATATGGCAGATGATCGCTTCGCTGGTCGGGCGCACTACTAGCGGCTCCTCTAGCTTCTCGCCGCCAGCCTGGGTGACGAGCGCAACCTGGGGGGCGAAGCCCTCGACGTGTTCGGCCTCCTTCATCAGGAAGCTCTGCGGGATGAATAGCGGGAAGTAGGCGTTCTCGCAGCCGCTCTCTTTGATGCGCCCGTCTAGGTGGCTCTGCATATTCTCCCAGAGGCCGTAGCCGTAAGGGCGGATCACCATGCTACCACGCACCGGCGAGTAATCGGCTAGCTTGGCCCGCAGCACCACGTCGGTGTACCACTTGGAGAAGTCGTCCTGGTCGGCGATCTCCTCATTGCGCTTGATGTTTTGGTCATCGCTCATCGTTTTTGCTCCTTCAAGCTGGGCTAGGGCGCAGATTTACGCCCTCGGCGGTATCGGTCGGGGTTGAGATGGGGGACAGGCCGCATCGCTCAGCGGCAGCAAGGGGCTGCTCAGTGCATGGCTAGCGGCCCGCTAGGGATCAGGTGCAGGCTGGAGGAGTAGAAGCGGAGACTGGTGACTTGTAGCGACTTGCCCATCACATATTATCCAGACCGTTCAGGTTGAAGCCTTGCAGCAGGAAGACGACGAAGGCAACGTAGAGCAGCACGCCGGTCAGGGCTGTCAGCACTGTAATCGTGACTCCCGCCGTCAACACCGCGCTATCGTGGTTGAATACCCCTTGTACGATCTTCGCCAAGCCGTAGAACAGGAGGGCCAGAGCCGGCCCAACAGCGACGAACACGCCGACAATGAGCAGCAGTTGGCGGATCGGCACGCCCTTGACCAGCAGGTAGACGGCGGCGGCCAGGCTCAGAAGGGCCAGCACGCCCGCAATTAGCCACTCTACGCCGCGCCGCTGGTTCGGTGGATAGTTGTCTTGTTGGTAGGTCACAACATTCTCTCCCTGATCTTCTAACAAGCCGTTGATCACTTGCATCAACTCGCTCATCCCCCCGATCACCGCCTCCGGCAACACCGTCGCGCCGTCTGGCCGCGGCTTGCCTTGCGGATTATACCAGATCGCCCGCATCCCCGCCGCTTGCGCCCCCGCCACGTCGTATGGCAGGCTGTCGCCGATGTGGACGACCGTCTCCGCCAGGGGATTGCCCAGCGCAGCTAGTGCGGTCTGGTAGATGCGCTTATCCGTCTTGTAGTAACCAGCACCCGCCGAGGTAATAACCGCGCCAAAGTAGCGGCGCAGGCCCAGCCGTTCTAGCGACCAGTCGAGGAAGGGCGGGTAGACAGCATTGCTGACCACCACTAGCGGCAGCTTGAGCGCGGCGATCTGCTCTAGCGCAACCGCTACCCCCGCTGTCAACGCGATGTCAGATAGGCAGGCCTGCTGCGTGGCGGCCAACGCCCCGCCAAGCTGCGCTGCGCTCACGTCTGCGCCAAGCTGCTCGTTCAGCACGCGCACCAGGGCAGCCTGGGCCGAGACTTCGCGCCCGCTCGCCTTCGCCTCCTTGCGGATGTCGGCGTAGAGCGCATCGGCTTCGGGGAAGACACTATCGCCCCGGCTGCCAAGCAAGCCGCGCACGCAGCTATCGTCGCTGCTCTGGGCCAGGTAGCGGAGAACATCGCTGGCGAGAGTGTAGACCTCGTGCTGGAACCAGCTATCGCAGCGCACCAGCGTGTCGTGGAAGTCGAAGCTAATCGCCCTGATCATGGGGCTATTGTAGCACAACCATGGGGCGCGTGCCACCATCCTTTTGGCGTAGAGTTCAGCCCTCTTTCGTGTAAGCCCTGCTGGCGGGCAGCTTGCTGCGCCTCGCGCACCAGATTGTGGACCTTAACTGCTTGCTTCTGCTGCTTCATCCTGACCTCCACTCCTTGTCTGCTCGATGCCCATCTCCGCCCGCCACTGGCGCAGGAGGGCCAGCCCCGCCCTCACCTTCGCCCGGTTCGCCGCGCCGTTCAGCCAGTGGCTCACCCCACTGGGATGGGGGAGCGGCAGGTAGCGGCGGCCCGCCTCGTCGCTGAAGCCCTGACCAACCACCTTGTCCAGGCTAATCTGGCTTTTCTTCAGGCCCAGCGGTTGCAGGAAGCTGTTGATCGCCAGCAGGCCGACCATGATTACTATACGCGGCTGCACCAGGCGAAGTTGCGTCTCCAGGTAGGGGCGGCAGAGAGCCTGCTCTGCGGGACTGGGTACGCGGTCGCCCGCCGCCCCCAGCAGCCGACCAGGGTAGCATTTGGTGATCGAGGTTATGTACATGAAGTCGCGCCACTGCTCCGCCGGTTCGAGGCCAGCTTCGCGGAACCAGCCGACCAGCCGCCGATTGCTCCCCGGCGTGCCAAAAGGTACGTCGTTGACCAGGCCGCCAATGCCCGGTGCCTGACCACACAGCAGCAGCGGCAGCGGTGTGGGCCGGAAGGCGACTGGGGCGGCCCGCTCAAGGTAGCCTGCCACCTCGCAGCGGCGGCAACTGCGGATCACAGCGTGCAGGCCAGCCAGGTCGCCAAGCTGGTAGATCGCTGCGCTGTCGCGCCAAATGTCGTTGCTGTCCATCTTTGCTTTCTAGCGGAAAAACCTTGTGCCTATTATACCGCATCAGCCGCTTGCTGTGCCGTGTTATACTGTTCCTATCCCCACCGAGGTACAGCGCGATGACCTATTCCCTCTCCCCCCACCAGATGCAGAGCTTGCGTGCCGCCTGCGACGCGCTGATCCCTAGCCTGCGCCGCGACGATGACCCCCACCGCTTCTTCGCCACCGGTGCGCTCGATGTGGGCGTGCCAGAGCGGGTCGCCGAGTTGATCGCTGCCTTGCCAAACGCCGCCACGCGCAACGAGATTGGGCAGTTGCTGGCTGCGCTGGCTAACCCGGTGGCGAACATCATCCTCAGCGGCACGGCGCGGCCCTTCCACCAAATGAGCAGCAGCGAGCGCGAGGCCACCCTGCGCCGCTGGTCGGTCAGCAAGCTGTTCCTGCGACGCAAGGCCTTCCAGGCTCTCAAGCGGCTAGCAACCTTCGCTTACTACACCCAGGTTGACGAGGTGGGCAGCAGCCCTGCCTTGCGCGGGATCGGCTACCCAGGGCCGCTCGACACCCCAGCGGTAGGCAAGCGCAGCCTGAAGCTGACAGAGATCGCGGGGGATAGCACGCTCGACTGCGACGCAGTGATCGTCGGCAGCGGGGCGGGCGGCGGCGTAGTCGCAGCTAAGCTGGCAGCGGCTGGCAAGCAGGTGGTCGTGCTTGAGATGGGCGGCTATTACGCCGAAGCAGACTTTAGCTGGCGCGAACGCGATGGGCTAGCAAACCTCTACCTCGAAGGCGGGATGTGCCAAAGCCGCGACCTGGGCATGATGATCCTAGCGGGGCGCGCCCTCGGCGGCGGCACCCTTGTCAACTACAGCACCAGCTTCGCCACCCCCGACGGCGTGCGCGAGGAGTGGGCGGGCGAACACGGCCTGCCCCACTTCACTACCGCTGCCTACAGCCGCGCCCTGGCCGAGGTCAGCGCACGGTCGGGGGTTAGCACCAACTACAACACCCCCGGCTGCCGCGACCGCAAGCTAGCTGAGGGCTTGCAGAAGCTGAAGCTGCACAGCGACCTGATGCCCCGCAACGTGCGCGACTGCTCGCAGGCCGAGGATTGTGGCTACTGCGTCTACGGTTGTCGGCGCGGGGCCAAGCAGTCTACGATGAAGACGTTTCTGCAAGACGCGAACGACGCAGGGGCGCAGATCGTGGTCAACTGCGAGGTGGAGCGGGTGACGATCCAGCAGGGGCGGGCGACCGGGGTGGAGGCGACTGTCCGCAATGCCAGTGGTACGCACAAGCTGCGGGTGCGAGCGAAGGCGGTGGTGGTCGCGGGGGGTAGCCTGCACAGCCCGGCCTTGCTGCTGCGCTCTGGCCTGAGCAACCCTAATATTGGCAGGCACCTGCACCTACACCCCTGCACCGGGGTCTGGGGCCGCTTCAGCGAGCCGGTCAATCCCTGGGGCGGTGTAATGCAAGCGGTCTACTCCGACGAATACGCCAACCAGGATGGGCGCGGCTACGGCGTGAAGTTGGAGACCGCCCCGGTTCACCCCAGCGTGCTGCTGGTGGCGACCGCCTGGGAGGGCGGCGGGCAGCACAAATCGCTGATGGCCCAGTACCCCCACCTTGCCCCTATCGGCCTGCTTACCCGCGACATTGGCGGGGGGAGGGTTAGCCTGGATCGCGCTGGTCAGCCAGTGGTAGACTACAAGGTTAGCCCCTTCGACTGGGCGCACATCCGCCCTGCTATCGAGGGCGCAGCGAAGATACTGGCTGCCGCTGGTGCCGAGGAGGTGTTCAGCACCCAGAGCCGCTACGTAAACTGGCTGCCAGCTAGCCAGCCTCTTGAGGGCTTCTTGCGGCGGGTGGACGCTGCCGACTATGGGCCGTTGCAGATGGGCTTCCTCAGCTATCACCAGATGGGTAGCTGCCGCATGGGGGACAGCCCCCGCCGCTCGGTCGTCAACCCGCAGAACGAGAGCCACGAGGTGCGCGGCCTGTTCGTCGCCGACGCATCCACCTTCCCCTCGGCCAGCGGGGTCAATCCGATGCTGACGATCATGGCGATAGCCGCCTGTGCGGGCGAGGTGATCGCCAGCAAGCTGTAAACCAGCAGGCCCAGGGCAGAGTATAAGCAAATCGGTGCAAACTCTTGCACTTTTGCACGGTTTCGGTTATACTTCGCCCAACGCCTGCGACCTGGCAGGCAATGTATTCCTATGCCAGAAAAAGAGCGCGTGCCTGTTGGCAGCGTAAGAGGAGAGAGGGTTTACTTTGGTTAAGATTCGCCTGCGTCGTACTGGGGCCAAGAAGGCTCCCGCCTACCGTATCGTCGTTGCAGACAGCCGCAGCCCCCGCGATGGCCGCTTCATCGAGACTATCGGTATCTACAACCCGTTGACCGAGCCGACCACCCTGCAAGTCAAGGCCGACCGCGCTACCTACTGGCTGAATAATGGCGCGCAAGCGAGCGACACCTGCGCCCGCCTGCTGACCAAAGCAGGCGTGGAACACAGCACCCTGACCAAGCTGATGGCTGAACTTCGCAGCAAGATAGATGCCCACAACAGCCGGGGCGAAGCCGCCGCCGCTGCCGCTGAGTAAGCAGCCCGCTACACTAGCGCGGCCAGAGAGGGTAGCAGCATGAAGGATTTGGTCGAGTACATTGTCGCCCGCCTCGTCAACCACCCGGATGCAGTCAAGGTGACGGAGATTCGCGGCGACTTCAACATCACCATCGAACTGACGGTTGACCCCGCCGACGTAGGTAAGATCATCGGCAAGGATGGCCGGGTCGTCAAGGCGATCCGCGCCCTGGTCGGCATTATCGCCGCCCGCGAGGGTAAGCGCGTCAACCTGGAAGTGATGTAACTTTGGCAGAGAGCAACCCACAACCGCAGTACCTGATCATTGGTCGCATTGCGGGGCCGTTCGGCGTGCGTGGCGAGATCAAGATGGAGGTGCTGGGCGACTTCCCAGACCGCTATCGCACGCTCAAGAGCCTCACCCTCGGTGGCGGCTTCGACGGCGCGCAGGCCCGCCGCCACTACAAGCTGCTTACCGTCCGCCAGCGCACAGTCAAGGATCAACTACTGATTCGCCTCGAAGGGGTTGCGACCCCTGAAGCGGTGGACACCCTGCGCGGCCAACTGGTGCAGATACCAATCAGCGAAGCCCCGCCACTAGCCGAGGGCGAACACTACGTCTTCCAGGTGATCGGTCTGGATGTGCGGCTGCAAGATGGCAGCAGCATCGGCAAGATCAAGGATGTCCTCCAGATGTCTGGCAACGATGTCTACCTGATCACCCCTAGCGACCCCGCCGCGAAGACGAAGGAGTACCTGATCCCCATCGTGGATGAGATCGTGAAGGAAGTCAAGCCAGAGGAAGGCTACGTGGTAGTCGCCCCCATCGAGGGTATGTTGGAGTGACAAGCCGTGTAGGATGAGGAGCAGGGTTAGGCGCATCGTTTCGGTGCGCCTTCTGCATAGCAGAGGAGGCGGTGATGGAGTTGCGCGCAGAGGTGTTGGCGCGAACGCGGGAGTTGCTGGCCGACGGCAAGCCGCGCATGGCGAAAGAAATCACCGCTGAACTGCTCAAGCGCGGGCTGACAGGGGTAGACAAGTCTCTGGTCAACAGCGTGCTAGCGGTCGAGGGCAAGGGCCAGTTCAGCTACGACCGAACCAGCTACGCCTACACGCTGGCTGGGGCAGACGGCCATCCGCCAGCGACCCCGCGCGCAGATGGCGCGGCCACCGCCAGCCCGAAGCCGCAGCGCGAGCCAGTGGACCCTGCCCTGCGCCAGCGCGTGCTAGCGACCACCCGCGAGTTGCTGGCGGATGGCAAGCCGCGTATGGGCAAGGAGATCGCCGCCGAGTTGGTGAAGCGCGGGGTACAGGCTGACAAGTCGCTAGTCAACAGCGTGCTGGCGGTTGAGGGCAAAGGCCAGTTCAGCTACGACCGCGAGAAGTACACCTACACGCTGCTGAAGGAAGGGAGTGGAGGAGGGTAAGCTGTTGGCAAGCCAGAAGCAGGGTGCTACTACCCTTGTGCTGCAAAGTAGCAGGCTGGCTTCTTGCTAATGCTCCTGTCATTCCACATTGTGGTGTGGCTGTGCTAGCAACGTGGCCGTAGCATTGCTCACGCCCACACCTGTTGTGGGCCTGGACAGCGCGAACGAGGGAGCGCGGGTGTAGCCGCTAACTTCATCCTGCCCCGTAGCTCCTGCATCAGCCGTTCGAGCGGCACCTCGCAGGCGGCCAGCAACACGAGGGTGTGGTACCAGAGGTCGGCCACCTCCCAGGCGATCTCGTCGGGGTTGCCGTTCTTGGCCGCGATAATCGTCTCCGCCGCCTCCTCACCCACCTTCTTGCCAATCTTGTCCACCCCATGCTCAAACAGGTAGCGGGTGTAGCTACCCTCCGGCATCTCCCGCTTGCGGCTCAAGATCGTCGCCCAGAGGTCAGCTATTGCCTGCACACTACTGGCATCCCCTTGTGGGGCAGGGCCAGGCTGGTGGTCGATTGCGCCGTTCAACTTGTCACTCATTGCTTTCTTGTGCCGCCTTTGTGTAGAAGCAACTAACCGCCCCAGTATGGCAGGCGGGGCCGTCGGGGGTGACGAGCAGCAAGATGGTGTCACCGTCACAGTCCAGGCGCAGTTCGCGCACGTGCAAGCGGTTGCCGCTGCTCGCGCCCTTGTGCCACAACTCGCGGCGGCTACGGCTCCAGAACCAGGCCTCGCCGCTGGTCAGGGTCAGGTGCAGAGCCTCAGCATTCATCCAGGCCACCATCAACACCGCCCGCGTCGCCACATCCTGGCAGACCGCCGCCACCAGCCCCGCCGCGTCGTAGCGCACGGCAGCCAGAGCCGCCTCGTCTATCGTCTTTAGCATAGGCAAATTATACCACATCCCCCACCCAGTCCTTCCACCGCCTTTCCACCAGCTTTCCGCCGCCCAGAGTCGTGGGGGCCTACGCACCCAGGCAGGAAAGCGGCTCAGGATGGCACGTAGGGGGCGAAAACGGTGGAAAAGTGGAAAGATTGTTCTAAATATGGTATAATAGGGTATCATATGGGGGATGCGCCGCAGCAACGCAGCACTGATCGCTTCACCCCATGCAGCCCGCAAGAGTTCAGCAGACAGACGGAGGTAGAGATAGTGGCAGCCGAAACAATAGCGTTGGAGCAGGAAGCAATCATCCCACCACAGGGCAAGTACGACTCGACCAAGATTCGTGTCCTCAAGGGGTTGGAGGCTGTGCGCCAGAACCCTGGTATGTACATTGGTAGTACAGACGTGCGCGGCCTGCACCAGATGGTCTACGAGATCGTAGATAATAGCGTGGACGAGTATATGCAGGGCTACGGTTCACGCATCTTCGTGATGATCAACGCTGATGATAGCGTGACGGTGCGAGACGAGGGACGCGGTATCCCCACCGACATCCACGTAGAGGAAGGCAAGAGTGCGCTTGAGGTAGTAATGACTGAACTGCACGCAGGTGGCAAGTTCGGCGGCGGCGGCTACCAGGTTTCTGGCGGTCTGCATGGCGTGGGTGCCAGCGTGGTCAACGCCATGTCCGAGTATTGCCGCGTAGAGGTGCGCCACGATGGGCAGGTCTTCCTCCAGGAGTACGACTTTGGGGTACCGCGCGCCCAGGTCAGGCCGATTGGTGAGAGCAGCGAGAGTGGCACCACCACAACCTTCCGCCCTGGCATCGGCGTGTTTGAGACCAACGACTACGACTTTGAGACGCTGGCCCAACGTTTCCGCGAGATGTGCTTCCTCAACCGCAACCTGCAAATCAGCTTTGTAGACAGCCGCCCTGAGAAGGAGCGCGATGCCACCTACTACTTTGAGGGTGGGATCGAGAGCATGGTGCGCCATATCAACAAGCACCGCATCACCATTGGCCGCCCGATCTCCATCAGCCGCACAGCCCCCAGCGGCAGCGGCAGGATCGCAGTCGAAGTAGCCTTGCAGTACAACGACGGATACAGTGAGTCGATCTTTGCCTTCGCCAACAACATCAACACCCAGGACGGCGGTTCGCACGTCACGGGCTTCCGCTCGGCCCTGACCCGTGTGATCAACGAGTACGCGCGTAAGAACAACATCCTCAAGGAGAACGAGAACGCCCTCAGTGGCGACTCGATCCGCGAGGGGCTGACGGCAGTGATTAGCGTCAAGCTGATCGGCATCCGCCCGCAGTTTGAGAGCCAGACCAAGAACAAGCTGAACAACGCCGAAGTCAGGCCTGTGACCGAGGCGGTAGTTACCGCTGGCCTCAACACCTTCCTGGAGGAGAACCCACAGGAAGCAAAGAAGATCATTGAGAAGTGTATTACCGCCGCCAGAGCGCAGGAAGCGGCCCGCAAGGCCCGTGAAGTCGTCCGCAAGAGCGGTATGGAGATCACAGCCCTACCCGGCAAGCTATCCGACTGCTCGGAGCGCGACCCCGCCAGGTGCGAACTCTACATCGTTGAGGGCGACTCGGCAGGCGGCACCGCCAAGCAAGGCCGTGACCGCCGCTTCCAGGCGATCCTGCCTTTGCGCGGCAAGATTCTGAACGTGGAGAAGGCGCGCCTGGACAAGATGTTGGGCAGCGACTCGATCAGGACGCTGATCACTGCTCTCGGCGCAGGCATCGGCGACATCCTCGACATGGGCAAGCTGCGTTACCACCGCGTAGTGATCATGACCGACGCGGACGTGGACGGTAGCCACATCCGTACTCTGCTGCTGACCTTCTTCTTCCGCCATATGCCACAGTTGATCACCGAAGGCAACATCTACATCGCCCAGCCGCCGCTCTACAAGGTGCAGGCGGGCAAGGACAAGCGGTGGATTTATAGCGATAGCGAACTGGAGCAGGTCGTGCCAGAGATGGGCGGCTACGAGAAGGTGGGCATCCAACGCTACAAGGGTCTGGGCGAAATGAACGCCGAGCAACTCTGGGAGACGACGATGAACCCAGAGAACCGCACCCTGCTGCAAGTCACCCTTGATGATGCGGTGGTGGCAGACGAGACGTTCGATATGCTGATGGGCAGCAACGTTGCCCCCCGCAAGCGGTTCATCCAGACCCACGCCAAGAACGCCACCCTGGACGTTTAAGCGGTACACAGCAGAGCCAGCCCCTCTCCCATAGTTGGGGAGAGGGGCTTTCTGTTGGCCTACATCTCTACCTTGACCGGCAGTTCGTCGTAACGTTTGACCTTGTAGGTAACGTAGCTGACCAGCCAGCCAGCCAAGAGGATGGCAATGATCGCATAGCCGATCACCTCAAAGTCCAGTGCGCCCAACCAGTCCCAGGCACCACCAGTGAGGTTCAGGCGGTCGGCCATGATACCCAGCACCTCGATACTGCCGACTACAAGGGCGACCGCTACGCTGATTGCGGTGATCGTGATGTTGTAGAACAGCTTGCGGATCGGCTTGACGAAAGCCCAGCCGTAGGCACCCAACATCAGCACGCCGTCGGTGGTGTCCACCAGGGTCATGCCAGCGGTGAAAAGCAGGGGCAGCAGGAGAACATAGCCAATCGGCATCCCCGCGCCCGCTGCGGTTGCCGAAATGCCAAGCAGCGCAACTTCGGAGGCGGTGTCGAAGCCGAGACCGAACAGGAAGCCGAGCGGGTACATCTTCCAACTCTTGTCAATCGCCCGCACCATTGGCCGAAAGAAGCGGTTCATCAGCCCACGGTTCGCCAGGAACTCGTCCAGCTTCTCCTCGCTGTAGACCCCCTCCCGCGTGACGCGGCGGAACATCTTGATCAGGTCGAGCAGCACCAGCAGGTTGATGATACCGATGGCAAAGAGGAAGAAAGCAGAAACGGCTGGCCCGATCAGTCCGCCAACGCTCTTGAAGGTCTCCTCGTTCTGCTGGAAGGCCCGTGCTGCGAAGGCAAGCAGCAGGCTGGCAAGGATGACCACCGAACTGTGGCCCAGCGAGAAGAACAGGCCGGTGGCGACGGGTCGCTTCCCCTCCTGCATCAGCTTGCGCGTTACGTTGTCAATCGCGGCGATGTGGTCGGCATCTACGGCATGGCGCAGGCCGAGAGTGTAGGCAAGGAAGCCAGTCGCCAGCAAGGTCGAAAACTGACTGGCCGCGAATAGAGTAATCAGCCAAATCACGATGTTGAAGCCGACCAGCAGGGCGTAAATGCTGATCACCTTCGTCCGCACTTCGGGCGATTCGTCGTTGAACACTTGCTTGAATACGTTCATCTGTCCCCCTGTAATTGTGGTAAGCATGGCAGGCATCTTGCCTGCTACTCTGCTGCCGTATTATAGCATAAGAGAAGGAGCAACCATATGGATCGCGTACCCCTAAAGTCGGATCGCTTCAAAACCATCGCCTATGACATCCCCAACCACCTGCTAGAGGTCGTCTATGCCGACGGCAGCGTGCGTCAATACAAGAAGATCGAGCAGGAAGTTTATGAGCGGCTGCTGCACGCCACGCCGCCGGAGAGCTATTTCGACGAGAAGATCGCCGGGCAGTACGAGGAGGAAGTCGATTTAGGTATTGCATTGGGCAAACACTTGTGCTACAATTAGAGCGTCAACCGGGCGCGGCCATGTCTGCGCCCTTCTCTATACGAAAGGGGAGCATGATGGACAACTCGAAAGCAACCACCTTCGCTGAGGTGAACGGCGCACAACTCGCCTACGAGGTGGCGGGCGCGGGCTACCCGCTGGTCTTGATCCACTCGGTGATCGCCGACATGAGGATGTGGGAGCGGCAATTTGCCGCCTTCGCCGAGCGTCACCGCACGATCCGCTATGATATGCGTGGCTTCGGCCAGTCGCCGCTCATCCCGGAGCAGACGTTCAGCCACATCGCCGACCTCGTGGCCCTGCTCGGCTACCTCGGAGTAGAGCGGGCGCACCTGCTGGGTTGTTCGGGTGGCGGCAGTATTGCGCTCGATTTTAGCCTCGCCCAGCCCGCACTAGTCGCCAGCCTGATCTCCGAAGCGGGTGGCATAGACGGTGCGGATGTTGCCTGGGAGCAACCGCCCCAGTGGGACGCATATGTGGCTGCCTTCAAAGCAGACGACTTTGAGGCCGCCGCCGAACAGGATGTGCAGATGTGGGTAGACGGCGTGGGCCGCCCCGCTGCTGCTGTTGACCCCGCTATCCGCGACCTGATCCGCGCCGCCGACGTGATCGCCCTCAAGAACGAAACCAGCCGCAGCAAGTTGCAGATCGCCGCTGCACCCGCCGCTGAGGGGTTGGCCGCCCTCACCGTCCCCACCCTCTACATCTATGGCGACCACGATCAGCTTGAAGTAGCCAACCTCGCTGACTATCTGGTGCAACACGTCGCCACCGCACGCAAGGTACTGATTCCCGGCACTGCCCACTTCCCCAACATGGAGCAACCCAGCCACTTCAACCAGGTCGTGCTAGACTTCCTTCGCGATGTGGAGGGGAAACCACGCGCCTGAGCCAGCCGCCCGCGCTAGCCGCAAATGCACTTGACTCTGCCCTACGTGGGGTGCTATACTGGTTGGCGAACCTGCCACAACCGAGGTTCGCCTGCACCTGATGCACTCAACGAGGAGGGCATTTTCGCCAGCTATGACTACTACTGAAGCCTCAACCAGCAGCCCCGCTGCTACCCTGCTGACCCCCCGCCAAACCCACCTGCACCCCCAGCCCACCCGCACCATGCTGGCCGTGGTCAAGACCGCCGCCGCTGCGGGCGCAGAGTTGCGCGAGATGCCAGTGCCAGTGCCGCAGCCGAACGAGGTGCTGATCAAGGTGCGCGCCACCTCGATCTGCGGCACCGACCTGCACATCTACAACTGGGACGGCTGGGCGCAGGGGCGCGTCAGCCACACGCCGCAGATCATGGGCCACGAGTTTTGTGGCGACATTGTAGCCGTGGGCGAGGATGTCCAAGAACTGCAAGCGGGCGACTTCGTTTCGGTGGAGACGCACATCACCTGCGGTCACTGCTACCAGTGTCGCACCGGCCTGGCCCACATCTGCCAGAACGTGCAGATCGTCGGTGTAGACCGCGACGGCTGCTTCGCCGAGTACATCACCGTCCCGGCTAGCGTCGCCTGGAAGAATGACCCGGCCATGCCGCTCGATCTCGCCAGCATCATGGAGCCTTTCGGCAATGCCGTACACACCACCTTCGCCCAGCCAGTCAGTGGCGAGTACGTGGCGGTCGTCGGTTGTGGGCCGCTCGGCTTGTGGGCGATAGGGATTGCTAAGGCGGCAGGCGCGGCGGGCGTAGCCGCGATTGATGTCAACCCCTTCCGCCTCAACATCGCCCGCCAGATGGGGGCCGACCTGGTGATCAACTCGCTAGAGCGCGATCCGGTTGCTGCCGTGCAGGAGGCGAGCGGTGGCGTGGGTGCGGGCGTGGTATTGGAGATGAGCGGCAACCCGGCGGCCACCCGTCAGGCCTTCGCCATGCTGCGCTACGGCGGCGACCTCTCTATGCTCGGCACGCCAACCAGACCGTTCGAGCTAGATTTTGCTGAGGCGATCATCTTCAAGGGGGCGCACGTGCATGGCGTTACCGGGCGCAAGATATGGGAGACCTGGTTTCAGAGCCGCGCCCTCTTGCAGAACGGCCTGGTTGACCCGCGCCCAGTGATCACCCACCACCTGCCGCTAGCCCGCTTTGCCGAAGCCTTCGAGTTGATGAACGAAGGCAAGGCAGCCAAAATC
>JBBROH010000024.1:0-31389 GCA_038229595.1 Chloroflexia bacterium
ACCATGTGGACGGGCAGGCGGATGGTGCGGCTCTGGTCGGCGATGGCGCGGGTGATCGCCTGGCGAATCCACCAGGTGGCATAGGTGCTGAAGCGGTGGCCCTTGTGGTAGTCGAAGCGGTCAACCGCCCGCAGCAAGCCGAAGTTGCCCTCCTGGATCAGGTCTAGCAGGCTGATGCCGCGCCCAGCGTACTTGCGGGCGACAGAGACGACCAGGCGCAGGTTAGCCTCGATCAGGCGGCGGCGGTCGCGGTTGCCGTTCTGCACATCCTTGTGCAGCAGGTGGCGTTCCTCATAACTGAGCATCTCGCGCTGCAAACGGTAGGTTGCCAGCTTGCCGCGCTGCATACTCATCGCGTAGTTTACCTCGTCGGCAGCAGTCAGCAGCGAAACGCGCCCTATCTCACGCAGGTACATCCCCACCGAGTCGTCCGCTGTCTTGTGGTCTTCTTCCTCGTGGCGCACGTTCGGCTCGTTTGGTTCACCACTGCTAAACAAGTTGGCTTCTGCCGTTTCCTTCCGCATGGTCATAGTATGCTCCTCTTGCGGGGCCAGGATGTTCGCGCCTGGGCCTCCTCATCGAGGCCAACCTCAGCACAGCACCCACTCTGCCCTTGAGTTCTACAAAATTAGCCACGCTCTACTCACCCAAAGCAGCAATCCTTGCTGCCCCGACTCGCTACTGCATGGCGATCATTTGCCAATGGACGTACCCCCCTCTGGCAAGGTGGGCCGCAACCTGCCCCCGGCAGCTAAAATTGCGACGGCCCAGCTCTGGCGGTCATCATTGGCGACTGCTGCTGGGCGTACTCTACTGTTATAACGTCTTTTTGCACGCAGGGGTTTCAGTTCTTCCCAGTTCATAGGTTGTTGATCAAGGCTTCTAATCAGACTCTAATTCGCAAACTCTTGCCCCACATAGATTATCGCTGGGCCAGGCGTACTACTCCTCTGCCCAGCCAGGCTGCGCTGAACTCTCCCCTTCCTACCCACGCTAGCTTTTCGTTGAGCAGTCTTTAACTGCCCAGCATCACCCACCAGCGCACTTATGTAGCATCAGGTCAGCGGAAATTGCCAGCTAACACAATTATAACAATTTTTCACAATCCACGTCAAAGCGATCTGGTTAGTCTTGCATTAGACTATGCTCTAAGCAGGCGGTTTGATCGCTTTGCGCCCACTGCTGCTCACCCCTCCAACTTGCCGCTTCCCCAAGCAGCGCAACCACCCGCACGATCAGCTATGCTATTGACAACTGGCGGCTTGTTGCAGTATTATGTAAATGGGCCAGTATACCGCATAGGAGACTCTGATGTTTCGTCGTCGCCTCTACCCCCTGTTTGCCTTGACTCTTGCCACTTTGCTGATCGCTGGACTGAGCAGTAGTCTATTGCTGCGCCAGGCTCCCATCACTACTCAAGCGGTGGAGTTGGGTACGATCTCGCCTGACCTGCAACAGGCTGCCTTTATGATTGATGATAGTGGTGGCTTTGCTGGTGGCCTCTACGCCCCACAAGGGAGCGGCCAGGTGGTCTATATTGCTGCTGCGGGCGACACCAGCGAGAGCGTAGCTGCGCGCTTTGGGGTCACAACCGCCAGCCTGCTCAGCGTCAACGGCCTCAAGGCCAGCGACAAGCTGGCAGCGGGCGACCAACTGGTAATCCCCGCCTCTACTACCTTGCTGGTATCGGCCAAACAGCCCGCCGCTGTGCCTGCTGCGGTAAAGGCCGCCGCGCCCGCTGCTACAGTGAAGGATATAGCCCCTGCTGTTGCTGAAGTGAAGGCCGCTGCGCCTGCCGCCAAAGCCGCACCCGCCCAGCCTCTGGATGTTGCCAACGTGGATAGCCGCTATGTGGTGCAGACGGGCGACAACCTGAGCAACCTTGCCGCCCGCTATGGGGTTAGCGTAGAGGCTGTGGCCGCCGCTAATCGTATCACAGACCCCAACCTGATCCAGGTCGGCCAAACTCTCACGCTGCCCGCCCGCAATGGCAGCCGGGCCGCGCCAGCCGTTGCGCCCGAACAGGCCGCCGCTCCACTAGCAGCGAAGCCCGCTGCGCCGGTTGAGGCGAAGGCTGCTGAAGCGAAGTCAGTAGCAGCGACGGTTGCTGAAGCGAAGCCTGCCGCAGCCTCGGCCACCCGCTACACGGTGCAGCCGGGCGACAATCTTAGTCGCATCTCTACTGGTTACGGCCTCAGTGCAGAGGTGCTGGCCCGCGCTAACGGCCTTGACGACGCGAATGTGATTTACGTTGGTCAGGTTTTGAACGTCCCCGCTGCTGGGCAAGCCGCCCCCGCTGTGCGCCCACCTGCGCCCCAGCCTGCCGTCAAGCCCAAGAGTGTGCCGAAGCGGGCTGCACCAGATGAGGATCGCCGCCCTGCTCCTGTTACCAACGCGGGCGGCAGGTGGATCGACGTAGACATCAGCAAGCAGCGACTCACGGCCTATGAGGGTGACACGGCTGTGTTCAGCACCATCGTCAGCACGGGAGTACGCTCCCACCCAACAGTAGTTGGTGATTACGCCATCTACGTCAAGTATGTCTCGACCTCGATGAGTGGCCCCGGCTACAATATTGCCTACGTCCCCTCGACAATGTACTTCTATGGTGGCTACGCTATCCACGGCGCACCCTGGAACAACAACCTCGGCACGCCGCAGAGTCACGGCTGCGTCAACCTCTCGGTCGCCGCTGCCAAGTGGATGTTCGACTGGGCTTCGGTCGGCACCCCCGTGCATACGCACTGGTAAGAGCAGCTTGTAGCCAGCGAGATAGAACAAGGGCGCGTCTATTGGGCGCGCCCTTCCTTGTGTAGCCAAACTGAATCAGGCAATCTGGGGTTACACCTGCGCCTCGTGTTGCCGCCAGTAGATGACCGAGCCGCCTGCGACCAGGGCGAAGCAGGCAGTGAGGATCACCAGACCGTCTACCCCCAGCCATTGGGCGAAGATGCCACCCAGTGCGCCGCCGAGGAACTGGCCGAGGCCGAGCAGCACCGAGTACGCCCCCATCACCGTCCCTCGGTCGGTGGCATTCCGTTCGGCGATCTCGATCAGGATGCTGAGAGCCGCCGGGGTGAAGCCACTCATGATCAGCAAGCCCACCCCAACCAGGGCTATCAGTGGCAGCAGCACCGCCAGCCCCTGCCCGCGCAGCTGGTGGTTGAGCAAGAACATGAAGGCGCAGACGATCAGCGCGCCGCCGAGGGAGATTAGCATCACGTTGCTCTGCTTGAAGCGGTGCAGCACCTGCGACCAGAGGATGATGCCCAGGCCCAGCAGCCCCGCGATTGCGCCCAGGATGTAGCCAGCCGTCCCTGCGCTGTAGCCACCCACCAGCATCTGCTCAGGGAAGTGGCTGTCGCTCTTACCAAGCTGGTTGGGGAAGTTGTTGAGCCAGACCCCCAGGATGCCATTAACCGCAATCCAGGCGGGGGCGAAGTGGTAGAGCGCGGGCAGGCGCAGGACACCCCAGGGATTGGGGTGTTCGCCCGTCGCGCGCTCTGTCCCTGGCAGGGTCTTTGGCACCAACAGCAGCAGACCAGTCGTTGCTGCATAGAGGACAGCAAGGATGCCGAAGCCCCATACGGCCAGACCGTCCCAGAGGAAACCGCCGACCAACGCACCGAGCGCGGCCCCGCCGACTACAGCCAACTCGAAGTAGCCGACCGCCCGCGCCCTTACCTTCGGGTCTTGGCCGCTAGCCGCCGAGAGGAAGGCAAGCGAGGATGGTGCGTTGACCGCCGTCCCCAGCCCCCCCAGCAGCCGCACGAGGAACAGGGCTGGCACCACCAGGAACAGCGGGAGCAGCACAGTAGCTCCGGTGAGGATCGAAAAGAGGATGCCGAGGATTGGGCCAGCCACCAGGTATGGCTTCCAGCCGTCGTGATCCACCCGCGTGCCGAAGTAGGGCGCGCCCACCAGTTCGCTGATGTAGAAGGCCACGCCGATCACCCCGACCAGGGCCGAATCCAGGCGGAACTTCTGGTCGAGCAGAAACTGGAGCATCAGCCCCGCTGCCGAGCCACCGACACGCATCATCACCGTGCCAACGATCACCACCCAGATGCCGAGGCTGACCCCCAGGAAGGCGCGCTGTAGGGGACTGGCCGTCGTAGCTACGTCAATGCTAACTAGCTCTACTTTCGTCACCTCGTCGCCAGGGCGTTCTTTGGTCTGCATATTACCTTCTCTTTCGCGCTTTATTGCTTGCTTCGACCTGGATAGCTACCCGTTTGTTTCGTCCACCAGCGTCGCACTGCTGCTGATTATACCAGATCATGCAGGGCTGCGGCGAACGAAAAGAGAGGCAGGCACGCTGCCCACCTCTCCCGCTTGCGGTCGCTGATCATCGGCCAGGTTAGCGTTCGACCGCCTCGCGCAACTCGTTGAGGCCACTGATCGCCGAGCGCAGCACCAGTTCCTGCAACTCCAGGAAGTCGTTGGCAGCTACCGGCTGGTGGCCGAGGTACTTGTCTATCGCCTTGTAAGCTGCGTCGGCACTGTCTGGATAGCGGTCATTGTCCAGGCGATGGGCTACGCCGTTGCGGATTGCCTGCAAGTCGCGCACCAGTTCGCCGAAGCGTGGCACCTCGCGCAGGTAGTCGCGGTTGATGATCGCCTCGTTGCCGATGTACTTGTAGATCAACTGCACCAGCCGCTCGAAGTCGGCCCAACTCTCCGCCGCCAGGTGCATCATCTCCTCGGCCACGCTGCTGTCCGAAGCATCCTCCTTGAAGACGTTGGCGCGCCACTGATTACACTTGCGCCGCAGGCGGATTACCTGCTCGGTGAGCGTCTGCACGTCCTGCAAGCGTTCGATCCGCGAAGGAGCCAGGCTCAGGCCACGACTATGCTTGTTCTGGAACCAGCCGTAGAGCAAGGGGATGCGGATACGGACGAAATGTTCGCTGCTAGGCGACTCCTCCAACACATCGCGTTGGCGTAGGAACTCGACTGCCGTTGCCACGTCGCGTGGTGGGTAGTGGCTGATGCCCGCGACCAACGCCCCACGATCCACGAAGTTGTTGCTGCCCTCCTGCAACTGCAAGAGGGTGAAGATCACCTCCTGATGCACCTCGCGCATCTCGCCGTTCCAGATGTGCGAAAAGAGGTTGTCGGATTGCAGATAGAGCTTGTTGATCTGCTTGACATCTTCTGGGATCACCACCTTGCGCCGCTCACGGTTCAGCACCTCGCTGATCACGTCGTGGCAGAGCGACTGAACGAAGAAGGGGTGGCCGCCAGTCAACTGGCTGATCAACCCACCTGCTTCTGGCACGAAGGTGATGCCCCGCGCTCCACTAGGCTGCTCGATCAGTTCGCGCACCGCACCAGGGTTGAGGAAGCTAAGCGGCTGGTCGCGCACCGAGTCCAACAGGCTCGGCTCGTTGAGGCCGCGTGTAACCTCGCTGAAGTTGCCGCGCCCAGCAAAGATCAGCCCAACCAGGCCGTTCTGGTAGAGGGTGCGGAGCTTGCTGAGGAAGCCGCTGTCCCAATCGCCCATCCGTATCTTGTCGGCCAGGTAGCGGAACTCGTCGAACATCAGCAGCAGGCGGCGGGGGCGGAGGGTGTCGCTGACTGCCCCCAGGTAGTCGTCAAAGAAGGTAATCAACGGAGCCTCGCGCAGCATCGGCCACAAGGGTTCGATAGCGGGCGCACTGTAGCCCGCCGCAGTCATCGCCTTGCCGATGCGGGCCGCCAGTGCCTTGAGGAAGAAGGGTAGCTTGTACTCGTCGCCCTGGTACTCGTCCATGCTGATACGCACGGGCAGGAAGCTCTGGTGCAGGTCGGGGTGCAAGCGGGGGTTGGTCAGGTTGTTGAGCAGGCTAGACTTGCCCACCTTGCTAATGCCAGTCAGATAGGGGATCATGCTCTGGTGCCGCGAACCGCCAGTGCCGAGGCCGAGGCTGGCCTTGACGCGGCCAATCTCCTCGCCGCGCCCCTTGAAGATGTCGTCGCGGTCTTCAGGGATCGACTCGCCTGCCAGGTAGAAGCTGGATACTGGGTCAATACGGGCAGCCTGCAATGCTGGTTGCAGCAGCACGTGGCTGCGGTGGTGGCTGGGCTGCTGGTCGTCACCGCCGCTAACCTGGTAGGCAAGTTCGAACACCAGGTCTAGCGGGCCAGGGCGCAGTGGGGCTAGATTGAACTTGAGGTAGCGGGTAGCACCAGGCCCCAGCATAGGCACGCGCAGGATGGCTCCCTCACCCTCTGCGCTTGCCTCACTCGCCAGGGTGTAGGTGTCGGGGCGGGGGGGCAGGCGTAGTTCAATATTGCTGACGCTGGCTACCACATCCTGGTTGGTGAGGGCGATCACCAACCCGCTCGGTTTGGCTGCGTCGCTGACCTGCCGCTGCACGGCCTTAACCAGGATCAGGCTCTGGCTGAGGCCGCTCTGCACCCGCCCGGCCAGCACCTCGCCCAGCCGCCGCCACTTGTCGAACAAGGGGGCAACAGCTTGCTGGGTAGCTCCTTCGAGGGCAGCAGTTTGCTGCTCCAACCGGGCCAGGCCCAGGGAGAACTCAAGCTGGCTACGCTGCAACTCCTCCTCCTCACTGGTGCCGTCGGCAAAGGGGACGAGCAGATCGAGTAGCTTGCCGTACTGCTCCACGATCCCACCGAGGCGGCTGGGGGGGGCGAAGCTGGCCCGCTGCTCCCCATTCGCTGCCGGGGGCTGCTGGTATTCACCCTGTGGACGCGGCGGCTGGTAGCCAGCCGGGGCATTGTAGGGGCGCGGGTAGGATTGCTGGTTAGGGTTGCTGCTGTAGCCAGCCTGAGCATTATAGGGGCGGGGGTAGGGTTGCTGGTTGGCATTGCCGCTGTATCCAGCCTGGGCATTGTAGGGGCGGGGGTAGGGTTGCTGATTGGGATTGCTGCTGTAGCCAGCCTGGGCGTTATAAGGGCGGGGGTAGGGTTGCTGGTACGGCGGCGGTGCTTGACCGTAGGGCGGTTGGGTCGGCTGCGGCTGACCATAGGGCGGTTGCGGCGATTGTGGTTGGCCGTAAGGTGGCTGGGCAGGCTGCGGTTGACCGTAAGGGGGTTGCAGCGATTGCGGTTGGCCGTAAGCAGGTTGCTGCGGCTGCGGCGGCTGGCCGTAGGGTTGCTGCTGGTTGGGGAAGGTGTAGGGCGGCGGCTGGCCGTAGGGTGTGCGCTGGTAGGGTTGCTCCGGCTGGTAAGGCTGCTCGGCAGGGCGGGCTGGCTGCGCGGGGTAGTTGGCGCGCAGGCGGGCTAGCTCTGCGCTCAGTTGCGGTGCGAGGTTGGGGTAGTCAGCGGCCAGCTTCTGCAACTCCTCGTCGAGGTCGGGGACGGAGCCGGGCAGTGCCTTCGCCCGCAAGAGTGCCTCCATCGCTCCCGGCGCGTTGCCCAGCAGGTAGCAGGCAGCGGCAGAGCAGAGGGGGGCTTTGCGTCCTGCATCTACCACCTCGTTGAGGGTGTCGATCAGCCGCTTGTCTACCCCATGATTGCGCCAGTAGGAGACCGCCAGGTTCCAGCGCAAGCCAGGCAGGCGGCTGCCCAGGCTGGTCGCCTGCTCCAGCAGTTGCTCGGCCTGCTGGCTCTTGCCCGCCTCGTTCATCGCCAGCAGGGTTGCGGCGCGGTTGTAAAAGAGGACGTGGCGGAAGGTGGCACTGGGGTTCTGCAAGTCGGCCTGGTTGAACTGGCGTAGGGCCGTTTCGTAGTCCCCCATCTTATAAGCGTCAATGCCACCCTGCACAAGCTGAAAGAGTACCTGGGGCATACTGGTGCCGCGCTGGGGATCGTTGGGGGTCATCTTCTGCTCAAGCCAGATGCGGGGGCTGCGGATCGGGCCGAGGTGGGTTGCCAACTCCTCCTCAAACGAGTTGGTCAATTCCTCGTCACCGTCTGGCACCAACTCCGGCTCGCTGGCGGCGGTTGGGCTGGCTGCTGTACTGCCAGTGGTTGGCGCAGCCGCTGGCTCACCAGCAAGTGGGTTGGCGCGCAACTCGGCTTCGCGAGCCTCGGCCAGTTGCTCACGGCTCTGGCCTACCTCCGACTCCACCTTGAAGTTCTGCCAGGCGGCTCGTCGTTCGGGGCTGAGGAGGGTAGGGTCGATGTAGGCGCGGGCGGCAGTGAAGGCTTTTTCGAACTCCACCCGCTTGCCCTGGTTGACGAGGGGGCGGACACGGGCGCGGAAGAAGTCGAACAGCAGGTTGTTGCGGATCGCATTGCGATTGCTGGCGGTTTGCAGGATCAGCGTCTGGTAAGGGTCTAGAGCCTCGTCCATTTCATGGGCCACTTCACTGAAGTCGTACTCGGCTTGCGGGGCGCGCAGATCAACCAGCGCACTGAGGTAGACTTGCAAGGCTACGCGTACCAGGGTCAGGCTCGTGGCATTAAGCGGCATCAAGGCGTTGCGCGAGCGGAAGCAGGAGAGGGCAGATAGGGCGTAGTCGATCCGCTCCAGCGAGGTGATCTCGGAGGGAGCTTCGGCCATGCTGGTGCAGAAGTTGCCCAGCGCAGTCAGGCACTTGACCTCAATATCATTGGTCGACTCATCAGGGAAGCGTTCGAGCAGTTCCAGCAGATGGCGGGCATAGACGAGGTTAAGGCGGGTTTTCTCGCGCCCCACCGAATTGAAGATGCGGTTCCATATCTGCTGAGTGTAGTAAAGTAGGTCGTGGTAATCAGTATAAGCAACTTCGATTGGACACTGGATCAGGTCACGGCGCACGATCTCGCGCACCAGGTTCCTCACTTCAGCCATAGCGGTTGACCTTTCAACGGCTAAGGCGCGCAACAAGCAGTCGCTTTCGCGGGCGAGTAATACCTATTCTGTTAAGGCTAGAGAGGGCTACTTAGGGGCCACCCCACTGGGCTAATCGGCAGATGCAGCACACACACAGCCTGTGTACGCTCCTACGCTCATACGGACAGCGGCTACCCAGATCATTTGCGACGATTTCTCCAAACAGAATTGGCAACAACTACTCTAAGGCTAACTTGTAGGCACCTATGCCAAAAACCCAAAGTAACAACAGTACGTAAGTAACAGACTGCTCCACATTCCCAGCAGAGGCGGCGTTGTTTTGTTGCTGCACATATTCAGCAAGCTGTTGCCGCAATGCCACTAACTGAGGAGCGTCCTCGGCCCAGCCCTGCTCACCAACAAGCGGGACAAAGGCACAGGGGATCATCCTTTGTGCGATCAGTTCTCCTCCTTCCTTCCTGAACAAGACGAGAGTTTGCAGCTTTGCTTCGCCGACGGGGATCAGTAGCCTTCCACCAACGCGCAACTGAGCGGCCAGAGCTTCTGGTAGGGCGGGCGCAGCCGCCGTGACGATTATCGCATCGTAGGGCGCGGCAGACGGCCAGCCGAGGCTGCCATCACCGACCGACAAGTGGATTTGGGTGCTTACATTGTACCCCAACTCTGCCAACAAATGCAATACCCTGGCCGACAAATTGGCGTAGCGTTCTATGCTGAAGACGGTTGCGCCCATTTCGGCCAGCACCGCCGCCTGATAGCCGCTGCCGGTGCCGATCTCCAACACCCGCTCGCCCGCCTGCACCGCCAGTAGTTGCGTCATGTAGGCGACGATGTAGGGTTGGGAGATCGTCTGGCCCTGGCCGATTGGTACGGCCCGGTCGTCGTAGGCGAACTGGCGCACCTCGGCTGGCATGAAGCGGTGGCGCAGCAGGCGGCCCATCGCGGCCAACACCCGCTCGTCCACTATCCCCCGTGGGCCTAGCTGGTCGCGCAGCATGGCGGCGCGCAGGCGGGCGTACTGCAACTCCTGATCCACTGCGCTGCTGGGCATCGGTGGGCCGTCGCCCATGCTGTCATCAAACATCGCACAACCTCCGCTAGCGGTCAGTATAGCGGTTTCGGCTGTTTTTGGCAACTTTTTGTGCTTGACAAGGGTAGAAGCGATCATGTATAATACGCCAGCAAGTGAGCGCAGGCCCATTCCTCGATAGCTCAACGGCAGAGCAGGCGGCTGTTAACCGCAAGGTTGTAGGTTCGAATCCTACTCGAGGAGCCAGCAAAAAGTGACCGCACCCAGTTGGGGTGCGGTTTTTGTCTTGGGTGGTTTGGGCCTGGAGCTTACTTGTCCTTAGCGGTAAAGCGGTCGCCCAAGACCTGGCGGTTTGCTAGTGCGAGGGTGGGGTAGGCGTGGAGAGCGAGGGCGAACAGGCCGGGGTTGATGCCCGCGCTCATGGCGGTGGCGAACTCGTGGATCAGCTCGCCCGCTGCTGGGCCGAGGATGTGTGCGCCGAGGATACGCACCGCCACCGGGCTGCCTAGCACGCCCTTCGTGGTGATCAGTTTGATCATTCCCTGCTCATCCCCCTCAATGCGGGCGCGGTCGATCTCGCTGAACTTCAGCTTTGTGACCACCACATTGTCACCGTGGGCTGCCCTTGCGTCGGCTTCGGTCTGGCCCAGGTGCGCCAGTTCGGGGCTGGTGAACGTCACCCAGGGCAAGGCAGCATAGTTACGCTTCTGCTTGCCGCCCAGGATGTTACGGCCAATAAAGCGACCCTCCTGCTCGGCCACGTGGGTGAAGTAGTAAGGGCCAACACAATCGCCACCCGCCCAGATGTGGGCCACGCTAGTCTGCAAGTGGTCGTTCACCTGGATGCCTTGCACCTTGCCCTGCTTGTCTTGGGCTACGGCCACACCCGCCGCCTCAAGGTGCAAAGCGGTGAGGTCGGCTTCGCGGCCCACCGCAGAGAGGATGGCTTCCACCTTGATTTGCTCCTCAGCTCCGTCATGGTGAATAGTCAGCGTCTTCAGCTTGCCGCGTTTGCTGGCACCCTGCACGTCTGCGCCGAGGATGATGCGGATGCCTTCCGCTTCAAGGTAGCCACGCAACATCGCCGCTACTTCTTCATCTTCCTTGCTCAGCAGGCTGTCGCTGTGATCCACAATCGTCACCTGACAGCCGAAGCGCGCGAACATCTGGCCGAACTCGCAGCCAATCGGCCCTCCACCGAGGATCAGCATGGACTTAGGCAGGGTGTTTAGCTGCAATACTGTCTCATTGGTCAGGATTTCGCCCCGCTCCAACCCGCCAATCTCTGGCACAATCGGTTGGGAGCCGGTGCCGATCACGAACGAGGCGGCGGTCATTCGTCGTTCGCCGACCTGGATCGTGTGCGGGTCAACAAACCCAGCGTCGCCCCAGACCAACTCTACGCCGAGATCGCGGTAGAAGTCGGGAGCATCGCTAACTTCGCCAATGCGGTTGACGGTGGTATGGGCGTGTTGCATGGCGGCAGCGAAGTCGAGGCTGACACTCTCAGCCCGAATGCCACGGGTTGCCGCTTTCGTTTGCAGGTCGTGGTAGAGCTTGGCGGTCGCCAGCAGCGTCTTGGTTGGCACGCAGCCGTAGAACAGGCAATCGCCACCCACCTTCTCTGCTTCACGCTCAATCATCGCCAGGCGCAACTTGCCGCCGCCTTCCTTCGCCAGCGTCTTGATCGCTGTCAGGCTGGTAGTGCCTGCGCCGATAGCAATCACGTCGAAATCATACTGCTGCTTGTTCTTAGCCACTTTCCCCCCTACTTGAAACCTTGATTTTCGCGGCGGATCAAGAACAGCACCGCCGCTACGCCGCCAATGCCGAGCAGGCTGCTGCCAATCAGCAGCCCATTGAAGCCGAGACCAAAGAACTGGATCATCAGGATACCAAAGAAAGTACCGATGATGTTGCCGAGGCTGTTGCCAGTGCTATAGAAGCCCATTACCGTGCCACGAGCGCGTTCGCCACCCACCTGCTCGGCAATATCGGTCAGGTAGCCGAGGGCCGCCGGGGTGAAGCCACTCTCCACCATCACCGCTAGCCCCGCTGGGACTAGTAGCAACCAGGCCAGACCGCCCGCGCCGCCCACCCCATTGTAGGCCAGCAGCGACACGCAGACAGTGATCTCGCAGATAGAGGCCAGCAACATCACGTAGGCGTACCGCCAACGGCTGATGATCCGCGACCAGATCGCTAGCCCAGTGCCGAAGATGGCGGCGTAGACCAGGAAGACGAGGCCCAGTTCGCCAGCGGTGAAGCGGCCCATCAGGAACTGCTCGGCTCTCTGGTTGCTGGCAGTGGGGTTCTTGAGCAACTGCACCCCAGCGTGGGCGTACCACATCCCCAGGATCGCGTTGACTACCAGCCAGATCGGGAGGAAGCTCCACAGTTTGCGGCTGCGAAAGAGCATCTTCCAGTTCGCCAGCGTCTCCTGCCAGCCGCTCGGTTGGGCTTCTTCGGCTGGCGCGCTAGCCAACCGCCCGCGCCGCGTCTCTGGCACCCGCCACCAGATGATCAGGATGGTCAAGAAGTAAACCGCAGTGGCAACATAGAAGCTGTTGATGGCGATGCGGCTGAACAGTTGCGAGGCCAGTACCAGGCCAATCAGTTGGCCGCCCAGTTCTACCCCTTGATAGAGGGTGGTGGCCCGCCCGCGCCGCTTGGGGTGGCCGCCGCTGGTTTCGTCGGTGACAAGGGTGAGCAGGGCTGCCGTCGAGCCGACATTGGCCGCCCCCGCTAGCAAGCGATTGAGCAGCAAGATGGGGAAGATGATCGTTAGGGGCGGTATCTGCACCGCCAGCAGCCCCCCCCCGATGGTCAGCAGCAACAGGTTGCGGCGGCCAATGCGGTCGGCCAGCACGCCCATCAGCGGGGCAGTGAGGGTCTGGCTGGCGTAGATCGCGGCGGTGAGCAAGCCATAATCGAGCGGACTAAACTGCTTGAAGTTATAGTAGAAGACCATCAGCGGCTCGCTGAAGCCGAAGGCGACCTTGACCAGCAGCCCTGCCAGCAGGGTGAAGGTGAGGTCGCGGCCCAACCTGCCGTCGTCGGGCTGCTTTGCCCTGACTATCGCTTCGCTCTTTTCCTGCTCCGTGATCAGCATACGTCTCCTTGCGGGCTAGTTTAGCACGAGTCGGGCCAGTGGCTCGGTATGGGGGGAGAGAAAGCCACCCACGTTAGCAGTCTATTGCGCCCAGTCATGCTTCCGCCTGCCAGTGAGCGGGTCGGGTACCATGATTATAACAAAGCCAACGTAGGAGCTTCAACTTCCCCGCATTTGACTAGGCAGGCTATAATCAAGGTGAGCCACTGAATCAGCTAGTGGCTCACCTCAATACTCATCTCAAGGGGTCATATAGAATGGCAGACATAGTAAAAGCAGAGGGGCAGGCAGGTGGCCCCTGGGTGTTGTTGGCAACGATCCTCGGCTCTAGCATGGCCTTCATTGACGGCTCGGTGGTCAACGTGGCCCTGCCCACAATCCAGCGCGATCTGAAGGCGACGGCGATTGACCTGCAATGGGTGGTCGAGTCCTATGCGCTACTACTCGCTGCCCTGATCCTGGTCGGCGGTTCGCTGGGCGACCACTACGGGCGCAAGCGGGTCTTCAGCATTGGCGTGGCGATCTTCACGGCGACCAGCATCTGGTGTGGCCTCGCCCCCGATATTAGCCAGTTGATCGCGGCGCGGGCGGCACAAGGGATTGGTGGCGCACTGCTCGTCCCCGGTAGCCTGGCGATCATCAGTGCCAGCTACCCGGCGGCAGAGCGCGGCAAGGCGATTGGGACCTGGTCGGGTTTCACCTCGGTGACCACCGCCCTCGGCCCTGTGCTGGGCGGCTGGCTGGTCGAACACGTCTCCTGGCGATGGGCCTTCTTCATCAACATCCCCCTGGCGGTGGCGGTGCTGGTGATCACCACCCTGCGTGTGCCAGAGAGCCGCGACGAGCAGGCTCAGGCGTTGGACATACCTGGCGCGCTGCTGGCAACCGCTGGCCTGGGTGGGGTCGTCTACGGGCTGATCGAGTCGGGCAACCTGGGCCTGGGCCACCCCCTGGTACTGGGCATGATCGGCGGCGGCTTGCTGTTGCTAGTTGGCTTTGTCGTGGTCGAAGCACGCAGCCCCCACCCGATGATGCCGCTCACCCTCTTTCGTTCGCGCACCTTCAGCGGGGCGAACCTGCTCACCCTACTGCTCTACGCTGCTCTGGGTGGCACGCTCTACTATCTGCCCTTCAACCTGCAACAGGTGCAAGGTTACTCACCGACCGAGGCGGGCTTTGCCTTCCTACCATTCACCATCCTGCTCTTCACCCTGTCACGTTGGGCGGGCGGGCTGATCAACCGCTACGGCGCAAAGTTGCCGCTGATCATCGGGCCGAGCATCGCTGCGGTGGGTTTTGCCCTCTTTGCCATCCCCGGTGTGGGTGGTGGCTACTGGTTGTCGGTGCTACCTGCCACCATCGTCCTCGGCTTTGGCATGACGATCACAGTCGCGCCCCTAACCACTGCGGTAATGGGGGCAGTGAGCAGCACCCGTTCTGGCATCGCCAGTGGCATCAACAACGCAGTCAGCCGCATGGCAGGGCTGCTGGCGATTGCGATCATCGGTATCTTCGTCCTCAGCAGCTTCGGCAGCAGCCTGGACACGCGGCTGGCTGGTCTCGGCCTCAGCCCAGCGGTGGTCACGCAGATCGACGCGCAGAAGGTGCGGCTGGCTGCGCTAGAGGTGCCAGCGGGTCTAGATGCGGCCCAGGCGGCGGCCCTCAAGCAGGCAGTCAAGCAGTCGTTCGTGGATAGCTTCCGGCTGGCGATGCTGATCGGGGCTGGTCTGGCCCTGGCAAGCGCGCTCGCCGCCTGGCTGCTGATCGAGGGCAAGCCCGCCGACCGCAAGGCCGAAGAAGGCGCGGGCGAGCAGTTGAAGGAGCAGCCAGCGACCACTTTAGCCCACCTGGTCAGGGAGAGGCAGGCGAATCTGGAAGCAGGTGGAGCCGGGTTGCGACTGCACGCTGATGCTGCCCTGGTGCCGCTGGGTGATGATGCGGTGGGCGATACTGAGGCCGAGGCCGGTGCCTTCGCCCACCCCTTTGGTGGTAAAGAAGGGGTCGAAGATGTTGGCCTGCACCTCTGCTGGGATGCCAGGGCCGTCATCCTCAATCTCTACTACCAGACACTCGTTCTCGTGACGGGTGCGGATGGTGATCCGCCCCTTGCCAACCAGCGCGTCGGCGGCGTTGTCTAGCAGGTTAGTCCAGACCTGGTTCAATTCGCCACCATGAGCGCAGATGCTGGGTAGGCTACGCTCGTACTCGCGCACCAACTTGATGCTCTTGAGCTTGTGGCCGAGGATGACCAGCGTGCTTTCCAGCCCAGCATTAACATCCACATCCTGCACGGGGGCCTGATCCATATAGGAATAACCCTTGACCGCCTGCACCAGTTCGCTGATCCGCCCTGTCGTCTTCTGCACCACGTCCAACAGGCTGCTCACTTCCAGGCTGGCGGCTAGCCAACCAACGGCGGCAGCGAAGGCGGGGCTGCTGATCCCTGCCCGCATCGCTGCTAGCTGAGCGGTCTCTAGCCCAGCGTTGACGAAGGTGGGCGCAACATCCCAGGACTCGCTGAAGCCCTCATCGTCCAGCCAGTTCGCCAACTGCTCCTCCTGGTCGCTCTGGCTGATCGTGTCGAGCGGTAGGGCGGTAGCGATGTGGCTGGCAGCGGCAGCCTGCAAGCTGGTAAGCTGTTGCTGCATGGCCTCGCTCAAGTCGCAGCCACTCAGCTTGAAGCTGCTGGCTTGCAGGCTGGCAAGGGCGGCGGCTAGCTGCTCACTGGCGCGCCGACCGGCGGCGGCTGGGTTGTTCAGTTCGTGGGCCAGCCCCGCCGCGATTTTGCCCAGCCCCGCTAGCTTCTCGCGTTGCTGCACTGCCATATCCGTCTGCTGGATGCGCTGGGCCAGGGCTGGCAGCATCACGCTGGCAACTGGCGCACAAACAACCAGCATCTCGCGGAAGGCGGCTACATCGAGTTGCAGCAGGTGGGTTGGCTCGGTGGCGGTGCTGGTTGCCACATAGGGCTGGTCGAGCAGGATCGGCATCTCGCCGGTGAACACACCCCTGGTGTGGCTGGCAAGCACTACCCGCTCCTCACCCACCTGCTTGGTGATCTCTGCCGCCCCACTGAGGAAGACGAAGAAGTGGTCGGCGGGTTGCCCCTCACTAAACATCAAGTCGCCAGCCTTCAGTTCGCGTTCTGTGCTGTGACTAACTACCCAGCCTAGTTGCGCCTCGTCCAGCCCCGCAAAGAGGGGGATGTCCCGGATGTTGTCTATGCCCACCATCTGCTAACCTCCTACCTACAACTTGCTGAGATACTGGTGGATGAATTGCACCGCAATGCTGCCTTCGCCAACCGCCGAAGCGACGCGCTTGACCGAGCCGTGCCGCACGTCCCCCGCCACGAATATGCCAGGGATGCAGGTTTCGAGCAGGAAGGGGTCGCGGTCGAGCTTCCAGTCCAGCGGGCGGCTCCCTTGCACGGTCAGGTCAGAGCCAGAGAGGATGAAGCCCTTATCATCGAGGGCGATGCTGTCGCGCAGCCACTCGGTGCGTGGCTCGGCCCCGATGAAGATGAACAGGGCAGTAGCAGTCAGCTTCTCGCGCTTGCCCCCCTCACCTTCAAGGATGATGCAGTTGAGGTAGTCCTCGCCTTGTACCTCTACTACATTGCTGTTGAGCCGCACGCGAATCTTCTCCGTCTTGCCAATGTGGTCAACTAGGTATTGTGACATACCCTTCTCCAGGGATTCGCCACGTACGATCAAGGTGACGCTACTGGCGTAGTTGGCAAAGAAGATCGCTGCCTGCCCAGCCGAGTTCGCGCCACCAACGATGAACACGTCGTTGTCCTGACAGGAGATGGCTTCGGTTGTCGCTGCGCCGTAGTACACCCCCGCGCCCGTCAGCCGCTCGATGCCTGGTACATCCAGCTTACGCCAGGCAACCCCGCTGGCGATCAGCATGGCGTGGCAGCTGATCTCCCCACCGTCGGCGAAGGTGAGGACGCGGTACTGATCCTTAATCTTGATCGCCTGCACCTCTTGGGGGGCTAGCACCTCAACCCCGAACTTGCGAGCCTGGGTGAGCGAGCGGCGGGCGAGATCGGCCCCGCTGACCCCACTGGGGAAGCCAAGATAGTTTTCGATCAGCGAACTTGTCCCCGCCTGCCCACCCGGTGCTTCGCGCTCGATCAGCACGGTACGCAGCCCCTCCGACGCGCCATAGACAGCGGCAGCCAGGCCCGCTGGCCCCGCCCCGACGATCACGAAGTCGTAGAAGGGTAGACTGGCCTGGGTTTGCAGCCCGACCTTCTCTGCCAGCTTACTGAGTTCGGGCTGCTCAAGGTGACTACCGTCGGCAAAGACCACCACTGGCATTTGCGGCTTGTCCAGGCCAAGAGTGGCGAGCAAGCGAGCAGCCTGTTGGTCGCTCTCTATGTCCAGCGCACGGTAAGGAATCTGGTTGCGGGCCAGGAAGTCCTTGACCTCGTGGGCCGACGGCGACCAGCGTTGGCCGACCACCTGGATACCCTCGTAGGGCGGACGGTAGCCTGCCAACCAGTCGTCCAGCAGGTCGTTGATCGCAGGGTAGAGTTTCTCCTCTGGCGGATCCCAGGGCTTGAGCAGGTAGTAGTTAGTGTGGGCCTGGTTGATCGCCTGCACTGCCGCTTCGCTATCGGCGTAAGCGGTGAGCAGGGCCGAGCGGGTGCCAGGGAACAGTTCCCGCGCCTGGGCGAGAAACTCCACCCCGCTTATCTGGGGCATCCGTTGGTCAGAGAGGATCAGGGCTAGCGGTTCGTTGCGCTGCTCAAGCTGCTTGAGTGCCTCCAGAGCCGCCGCCCCACTGTCTGCCCGTAGCACGCGGAAGCGGCTGCCGTACTCGCGGCGCAGATCGCGCTCCAACGCACGCAGCACCTCCGCATCGTCGTCTACTACCATGATCGCTGGCTTCGCCATCTTTCCATCCCCCTTTTGCGGCAAAGCCCCTGCTGGCAAAGGGGCTTGCAATGTCTGTTAGCTTGCACATATTATACCACCCTGCGGTTGATCGCTGACCGCAGGGTGGGTTTGTCTTGCATATGAGTGTAGGGGGGGCTAATCCTAGAGCTTGATGCGGATCAGGTGCAAGCCACTGGTGGCCTCGCGCAGGTGAGCGTCGTCCAGGGGGCGGTTGGGGTCAACGACGATGCCTACCCGCCCGATATTCGCGGCACCATTGCGTTCGCCATAAGCGCGTACTGCGGCGACTACCTCGCCTGGGTCGCTGGTCGCGTCGGCCTGAGCCTGCCGCTGCTGGCCGCGTAGCCAGATGCTAACCGGCGCGCCACCTTCCATGTTCTTCCACCACGGCCTGTGGGTATAAACGTGGATTGTGCCGTCTGGCTGCGTGTTATAGGCAACGGGAGTGGTGTAGAGCTTGCCGCTCTTGCGCCCGGTAAAGCTGAGCAGCAGCAGCCCCTCCCCTATCTTGCCCGGCTTCGCTCGCCGTAGCATTCGGCCCATCAGCGGGTTCATCACCTTCATCAGTAGTGTAGGTGGCTTGCGGCTGGGGCCAGGTTGCACTGGCTTGCTGTTCTTCCTATCCTGCGTGTTGGTTGCCATCTCAATATCTCCTTTGCTGCTTGCGGTCAACCCATTTTGGTGCTATGCTCTGGCTCAACCGTGATCACCACGTACTGTTCGCTGGTACTGGTGAAGGGGCTGACATCCAGACCCATGTACTTCTTCGCTAGCGAGTTGATGAAGGCGTGGCCCTCATCGTTCTCGATAGACTTGACACTGCCGCGCAACTCGATGTAGCGGTAGGGGTTAGTTTGGTCAACGATGCTAATCGCCAGGCGGGGGTCACGCTTGAGATTACGGTACTTCTGGCGGGCGGTAGTGTGGCCGAAGCGGAGGTACTGGCCGTCCCAACTGAACCAGACTGGGGTACTCTGTGGCTCACCGTCCGGCCCTATAGTAGCGATGTGGGCCAGGGCGTTGGATTCTAGCAGGTCGTAGTGGCTGGCAGGGACTATATTCTCTTGCTGTGACATCTTCTGTTTGCTCCTCGATGCGGTGTAGACTTATTTGCCTACGCTGGCAGATCGTGGTATAATGGCTAAGTGGACAACTGTCCACTCTATTATAGCGGACAACCGTCTGCCTTGTCAAGCTGGGGGTACTATGTTGGAAGTTGAGCAGTCTGGCCTGAGCCAGCAGCCAGAGGGCTGGGCCACAGTAGATCGTGGTTGGAGTGTGCTGGCGATGCAGAGCAGCAGGCGCGATGCCATGAACAACCGCCAGCGCATCCTTGATGCCGCCCGCGACCTGTTCGCCACGCAGGGGGTGGAGGTGGTTACCATGCACCAGATTGGGCAGGCGGCGGGCGTGGGCCAGGGGACGCTCTACCGCCGCTATGGGTGCAAGGGGGAAATCTGCATGGCTCTGCTGGGGGAGCGCATCCAGCAGCTACAGGACGAGGTGAACGGCTGGGCGGCAGAGCAGACCGCCAATCTAGTGCTGATCGCCCGCCTGCTGACCCGCCTGGGCAGCTTCAGCGAGGCCAACGCGCCCTTGCTAGGCGCAATGAACGCAGGCGAGCAGGGGGGTAGTCTCTACCGTTCGCAGATGTACGGTTGGCTGCACAAGGTAGTGGCGGGGCTGCTGCGCCGGGCGGTGGTGGCAGGCGAGTGTGCGCCGCTGGACGCAGAGTGCCTGGCCGACGGGCTGCTGGCTCCGCTGAACATTGACCTCTACCTGTTCCAGCGGCACGAGCTTGGCTTCAGCGAAGCGCGCATCACGGCGGCGGCCCTGCGGCTGCTGGCTGGGTTGCAGCGGCCCTGATCGTGTTATAATAAGCGTTATGAATGACTTGAGCGAAAACAATGCGCTGCCCCTGGTGATCCCACCACTGAATGCCAGCCACCGCACCACGCTGAAGGCTTGCGTGCGCGCGGTGCTGCTGGCGGCAGACCCAGCCCGGGCGGTGCGCGCGGCTCTCGCCAGCTATCCACTGCTGGGCGAGCGCGTGTTGGTCGTCGGGGCGGGCAAGGCGGGGGCGGGCATGGCAGAAGGCGCACTGGCGGCCCTCGGTGGCCGAATTACGGGCGGCTGGCTCAACGTCAAGGGTGATCAGCCGCCCAGCAGTATTGGCCCGCTCACCATCCATCCTGCCAGCCACCCCCTGCCCGACGAACGCGGGTTGGCTGGCACGGAGCAGATCGTGCGCCTGGCCCAGGGCGAGGCGGATAGCCTGCTGGTGCTGATCAGTGGTGGCGGCTCGGCCCTGCTCGAACTGCCCGCCTCCCCGCTCACCCTCAGCGACTTGCAGGCTACTACCGACCTGCTGCTGCGGGCTGGCGCAGACATCTACCAGCTAAATGCTGTCCGCAAACACCTCTCGCAGGTGAAGGGCGGTGGCCTTGCTCGTCTCGCTGCCCCCACCAACCTGCTGACCCTGGCAATCAGCGACGTGGTGGGCGACGACCTGGCGGTGATCGCCAGCGGCCCAACCGTCCCCGACCCGACCACTTTCGCCGACGCACTGGCGGTGCTGGATCGCTTCGCTTTGCGCGAGCAGGTGCCTGAGCCGGTGCTGACCCGACTGCAAGCAGGAGCGGCGGGCGAGCTTGAGGAGACAGCCAAGATCGGCGATCCCGCCTTCAGCCACGCGCGCAGCTATGTAATTGCCAGCAACCAGCTTGCGCTCAATGCCGCCCTGGTGGTGCTACGCAGTGGTGGCTACTCGACTGCGCGCGCCCCACTGCACCTGAGCGGCGAAGCGCGCGAGTTCGCTAACCTGCTGGCCGCCTACATCGCCGGGGCTGTCGCGCGCAAGCCCGCTAATTGGGGTCTGCTCTTTGGCGGCGAGACGACGGTGCAGGTACAGGGTAGTGGGCGGGGTGGGCGCAATCAGGAGCTAGCCCTCGCCTTCGCTCTCGCCCTCGATAGCCAGCACGAGAAGCTGGCGGGCCGCGCTGTTACGCTAGCAAGCCTGGCAACTGATGGTGACGACGGCAGCGGCGGGGCGGCGGGCGCAATTGCCGATCAGTACACCGTGCAGCGGGCCGCAGCCTGTGGCCTTGACGCAGGGGAGTATCTGGCGAACAACGACAGCTACAGCTTCTGGCAACGGCTAGCCGAATGCACGGGCGGCCAGCCCCAGATCGTCACCGGCCTGAGCGGGACAAACGTAAACGACATCGTGATCGTGCTGGTTAGCTGAGGCTTGGCCTGGTTCGTTCAGTCTCCGAACAAATTAGTTGCAAGCTGCACACGTAGCTGTTATAATGCCAGCAACGAAACCCCGCAACCTGACTGCAAGGAGTATGATATGACACTTGGCGGCTTCACGTTTGTGCTGCACAGCCACCTTCCCTATGCCCGCCGCGCAGGGCGTTGGCCTCATGGCGAGGAATGGCTGCACGAGGCGGCCAGCGAAACCTACATCCCCCTGCTCAATGCCTTCTACGACCTGCGCGAGGAGGGTGTCCCCTTCCGCCTGACCATCGGCATTACGCCGGTGCTGGCCGAGCAACTCGCTGACAGCCTGGTGCAAGAACACTTCATCGAGTACCTCTCTGACAAGATCGCTGCCGCTGCGAAGGACATTGAACGCTTCCACACTGCGGGCGACGGCCACATGAAGTACCTGGCCCTGTTCTACCACGACTGGTACACAGGGGTGCAGCAGAGCTTCCTCAACCGCTTCAGCAGCGACATCCTCGGCGCGTTCAAGCAGTTGCAGGATGAGGGCTACATCGAGATCATCACCAGTGCGGCCACCCACGGCTATCTCCCGCTGCTGGAGCGCGATAGTTCGATCAGCGGCCAACTGAGCGTCGGTAAGGCTAGCTATATGAAGCACTTTGGCCGCGAACCCCGCGCCATCTGGTTGCCAGAGTGTGCCTACCGCCCCGCTTACTATGCCGACGGTGCGGCAGGTAAGTATTACAAGCCTGGCATCGAGGAGTTTTTGGCCGAGCAGAAGGAACTACTTTTCTTCAGCGAAACCAACACTGTAGAGGGCGGCAAGCCGGTTGGCAAGGCCGCTGGCGATGCAGTCGGCCCCTACGGTGGTATCCCCCAACGCTACGTCGTGCCGCAGAGCGAGTACGCCGCACCAACCAACCGCACCACCTTCAACCCCTACTACGTGCATAGCCCCATCGTCAGCGTGCTGGGCCGCAACAAGGAGAGTGGGATGCAGGTTTGGAGCGCGGAGCATGGCTACCCTGGCGACTTCAACTACCGCGAGTTCCACCGTAAGGACGGCGTGAGCGGGATGCAGTATTGGAAGGTGACGGGGCCACGGGTTGACCTGGGCGAGAAGGAGCCGTACGACCCCTACTGGGCGCAGCAGCGGATCGCAGAACACGCCGCCCACTTTGCTAGCCTGGTCGAGCGGCTGACCAGCGAATACAGCCAGCAGCATGATGGCAAGCCGGGCATCATCGCTTCGGCTTACGACACCGAACTGTTCGGCCACTGGTGGTTCGAGGGGCCAGACTGGATGAAGCACGTCCTCCGCAACCTGGCAAAGAGCGAAGTGGTAGCCCTGACCACGGCTAGCGGTTGGTTGGATCAGCACCCCTCCGAGGATGTGCTAGACTTGCCAGAGAGTAGCTGGGGGCAGGGTGGCACCCACTTTGTCTGGCAGAACGCCGACACCGAGTGGATGTGGCCGATCATCCACGCCGCCGAGTACAAGATGGAGGAACTGGTCGCCCAGTACCCAACTGCCGAGGGCGACCACCTGTTCCTGCTGCAACAGGCCGCCCGCGAATTGGTCTTGCTGGAAAGCTCCGACTGGCCCTTCCTGGTCACCACTGGTCAGGCGGGCGAGTACGCGATCAACCGCTTCAACGACCACGTGGCCCGCTTCAACGAGCTAGCCGATGCGCTGACCGCCAGCAATGGCACCCTGGAAGGCCGCGCCATCGAAAACGCCCGCGACTACTTCGACCGCGACAATCTGTTTCCCGACATCGACTACACCGCCTTCAAGGAGCGTGAGCGCAAGAGCGCGTAATCCCCGTGCGACTTAGGGCGAGCTTCTAACCAGGCTCACCCTCCTCTTTGGCCCAGAAAGAGAGCGGCTCACCCCTGGTAGGAGGGTGGGTCGCTCTTGTTGAGGAGGAGGTTATGCCTGGCCCATTGTGGGCTAGCAAGTGGGGCTGCCGGTTAGCGGCGGATCCAGCTCATCTGCTCGAAGTGCGGGTCGCGGCTAAAGCCCGTGGGCAGTTGCATTACGTTGCCCTGGCCCTGTGGCATGGTCATGTTCTGATGCGTGTCAGGGCTGATATGGCGGTAGGGGTAGCCACTCAGGTTCGTCTGTTGCTTGCGGTCGCTCTTGTGGAACAGGCTCTTCAAAAAGTTACTCATCGCTTTTCTTTCCTTTATGCCTCTCTGGAGGCTTTGGCTCTTGCCTTGCGTAGCCACTTGCTACACCCTTATCATACCCGATGGGCCAGTTAGTGTGTGTTAGACATTTAACAGATAGTTTGTGAAGTTTTTAACACATCAGCCCCCTTGTCAAACTGGGCTGGCTTAGGGTATAATGTCCCTGCCTGCTCGTCTCGGTAGCTTAACTGGATAAAGCGCACGCCTCCTAAGTGTGAGACTCTGGGTTCAAATCCCAGCCGGGATACCACAATCCGCTGCTTTTGCCAGCGGATTTTTGCTGCCTGCGCCGCTGGTGGTTCGCTACTTGCCTCTGTTTCGTGGCTACATAGCCTATTTGGCTGGGCGATTCATACAAACGGCTTATGGACAAAGCAGGAGCAATGCGGTATCATTACAGTATCAATTAGGCGAGGTCAAGGAGGGAGCATGGAGGTCGCGTGTTGTAGCTTTGCGGAGCTAGCTGGGGTTGCTGAGGAATGGAATGCACTGCTTGCCGCGGCTGCCATCCCCGGCATATTCATGTCCTGGCAGTACCAAAACGTCTGGTGGCGACACTTCGGTAGCAACTACGATCCCCATATCCTGACCTTGCGCGAGGGTGGCGTGCTGAAGGGCATTGCACCGCTCTACATCTTCAGCGGTGCGCTTACCGACAACGAGACTGACCGCCAGCCTGGTGGCAACGGCCAACGGATCGTCCGCCTGGTGGGTGGCGTGGATGTCTCCGACTACGTAGATGTTATCTGCCAGCCTGCTGATGCGCCCGCCGTCTGGCAGGCCGTCGGCCAGTATCTTGAGCAGCATCCAGCAGCGTGGGATAGTCTCGATCTGCACAACCTGCCCGCCGCCTCCGCCACCCGCGCCTGGCTGCCCGATTGGGCGAAGGCGCGGGGCTACACAGTGCGTGAAGCTGAAGAAGACAAAGTACCCTACATTGACCTGCCCACCGACCAGAACTTTGAGACGCACGTGGCCGCGATCAACAAGAAGGATCGCCACGAATTGCGCCGCAAAACCCGCCGCTTTGAGGCTGCTTTCCCCGACTACCAGTACAGCACCGTCCCACCTGCCGCAATCGTGGGCGACCTGGCCGACTTCTTTCGCCTCAACCGCCTGGCCGCTGGGGTCAAGCAGCAGTTCATGACCGAGCCAATGGCTGCCTACTTCACTGACCTGGCCGCTACGCTTGCCGAAGCGGGCTGGCTGCGCCTCAACTACCTGAGCGTGGCTGGCAAGCGGATCGCCTCCTACCTGGCCTTCGACCGAGACAAGGTGATCTACCTCTACAATACTGGCTATGACCCAGAGTACCGCGAGTACAGCGTGGGGCTGCTACTTGCCGCCTACTTTATCAAGGATGTGACCGAGCAAGGTTACAAGCGGTTCGATTTCATGCAAGGTACCGAGCGTTATAAATACGACCTCGGTGCCGTGAACAGCGAAGTCTTTAATGTGATTGTGGAGAAAAACAATGGCTAGAGTAGCGATGTTGAGCGTACACACCAGCCCGCTTGCTGCACTTGGCGGCAAGGAAACGGGCGGGATGAACGTCTATGTGCGCGACCTGAGCAAGGAATTGGCGAAGCTGGGCCACGAAGTAGACATCTTTACTCGCTGGCAGGATAGTAGCCAGCCGCAGATCACCCAGTTCGTGCCGGGGGTGCGGGTGATCCAGATCGAGGCTGGCCCGCGTGGTGCCTACGACAAGAACAAGGTCTACAACCACCTGGATCAGTTCGTGGCGGGCGTGGAGGCACTGCGCCTGGCCGAGGGCGGCGATTACGATGTGATCCACGCCCACTATTGGCTTAGCGGCCTGGTAGGCATCCGCCTGCGCGAGAAGTGGTTGCGGGCGGGGCGAAGGGTGCCAGTCTTGCAGATGTTCCACACCCTCGGCAAGCTGAAGAACGGCGTGGCCCAGACCGTGCAGGAGCGCGAGGTTGACCAGCGTATCCGCGGTGAAGAAGAAGTAGTGCGGCAGGTGGATCGCCTGATCGCCCCCACCCCGACTGAGAAGGCGCACCTGATCTGGTACTATGGTGCTTCGCCGAAGAAGGTGCGGACCGTACCTTGCGGTGTGGACACTGAGATGTTTCACCCGATGACTGCTGCCGAGCGGCGGGCAGCCCGTAAGCGGTTGGATGTTAGCTCTATCGCCCGCTACGCCCTCTTTGTCGGGCGGATCGAGCCGCTCAAGGGGGTGGAGACGCTGCTTCGTGCCGTCCACAAGCTGGCTGAGACGGAAGATGCGGTTGGCGAGATGGTCAAACTTCTAGTCGTTGGCGGTGACGTGGACACTAGCAAGGCGGTGCTGGACGCAGAGATGCTGCGCCTGCAATACCTGGCCGCTGACCTTGGTATCTGCGACCGGATCAGCTTTGTTGGCGCGCAGCCGCAGGAGAAGCTGCGCGACTACTACGCTAGCGCAGACGTGGTGCTGATGCCCAGCCGCTACGAGTCGTTCGGTATGGTGGCGGTCGAGGCAATGGCGAGCGGCACGCCGGTAATCGCCAGCCGTGTCGGAGGTCTGGCTTACACCGTGCGCGACGGGCAGACTGGCTACCTCCTACCCCACGACGACGTGAACGCCTGGGCCGGGGCCATCCATCGCGTGCTTGACAGCCCGCCGCTACGGGCCGAACTGGGCCAGCAGGCAGCTAGCCACGCCCACCTCTACGCCTGGGCGCAAATCGCAATGCGGATCGACGCGCTCTACGCTGAGGTGGTGGACGAGAACTATGTGGCTGAAGGCGAAGTGGCGGCCTCTAGCTGCGGTGTAGAGGCGGTGCCAACCCCCCTGGTGATTCGCACCCACCGCAAGTCACCGACTCCGCTGGTCGTCCCTATGCGCCAGCAGATGGTGGCCGGCGAGTGGGCTGGTCATTGATTGAAGGCTGAGGGGCAGCCAGGGCTTGCTGGTGGGGCTGAGACTTGGCGGTTCTACACCAGCGCAGGAACGCCCTAGCCCACCGCTACCTTCGCGCCTTACATAGTGGTTTCATAGAGTATCCTTGAGATATTGGCAGCAGCAGGGCGCATGATGTACAATGGGGGTAAGTAGGCTGCTTGCCCCTTTTTGCTTTAGCGGAGGAGAGTCCGGTGATGGATGAAGAAGAGAAGGGTACTGCCCTCAACCAGATCAGCTACGGCCTCTACGTGGTCGGCTCGGTGGCAGGCGACGAGATCAACGGCATGACCCTCAACTGGCTGACCCAGCTTTCGTTCGACCCGCCGCTAGTCGGGATTGCGTGCCAGAACAGCTCGTACAGCCGCCAACTGATCGACGCTGGGGGGGTGTTCAGCGTCAACCTGATCGGGCAGGACGGCAAGGGTTTGCTGACCCGCTTCATCAAACCGCACCGGCGCGTGGGCGAGAAGCTGGGTAGCGCAGAGGGTGAGAGTGAATATTACACAGCCAGTACCGGCGCGCCGATCCTCAAGGAGGCTCTCTCCTGGTTTGAATGCCGGGTGGTGCAAGCGATTGCCACTGGCGACCACACCTTCTACATCGGTGAAGTGGTTGGTGCAGGCGTACACCGCCCCGGTGAAGCGATCAGGCTGGCAGATAGTGGCTGGCATTATGGGGGCTGAGAAACGGGGGTGACAGGGTGATTAACATTGGCGGTACAACCTTGAGCAGGCGCGAGGTGGGCTGGCTAGCCTTCCGCAGCGGGGTGATCGCGGCAGTGGCTTTTGGTTTCTTGATGCTACTACTGCGGCTGGCGGGGCTGCAAAGCCTGCCCGAACTGGTCTTCGAGCGGCTGCGTACCCTCCTCGGCGGTCAGGCGGTCAGCAGTATCATTGACACCTTCCAGGGGGTTGCCAAGCGCGGCACCCTGCTGGTGATGGTGCTGGTGCAGACGCTAGTGGTGGGGGGGCTACTGGGCCTGCTCTACAACCGCCTGTTTGGGGCCGACAGTCACGCTATCCCGCTCAAGGACAGCTACCCCGCGCAGGCTTTCGGCGAGGTTAAGCTCTGGCGCAACGCCCTGGCCTTTGGCGCAGCGATCTGGCTGATGGTAATGGCGGTCGTCGTGCCGCTACTCGGCTGGGGCTTCTTTGGCAGCGAGACCTTCAGCGGGCTGCCGCTTTTCCCCTTGCTCTCCCTACCCCTCTACCTCAGCTACGGCATTGTGCTGACCTTCCTCTTTCACATCGGCTTGCAGAACCGCATCGCTAGCCGCCTCTACCAGACTGCTCCCGCTCTTGTACCCAATCCACAGCGGCGCGTCCTCCTGCAACGGGCCGCCTACCTGGCTGGGGCGTTCGTCGTCGGCTGGGGGGCATGGCGGTACGTGGCGGGCGGGCCAGTAACCAGCGGCCCGGTGGGTGAGGTCGCCGAAGTGACCGCCACCGACCAGTTCTACAAAATCTCTAAGAACTTCCTCGACCCGGTAGTAGACAGCCGCAGTTGGATACTGACCGTTGATGGGCTGGTGGACAAGCCGTACAGCCTCGATCTCGCAGCAGTCAAGGGGCTGCCCGTGGCAGAGCAGTACGTGACCCTCAGTTGCATCAGCAATCCTGTTGGCGGCGACCTGACTGGCAACGCACAGTGGCGTGGTGTGCGCCTGCTCGACCTGCTCGATAAGGCGCAGGTGCAGGGTGGTGCAACCGAGGTGATCCTACACGCCAGCGATGGCTACACCGATAGCATCACCTTGGACACCGCCCGCCACGACTACAACCTCCTGGCCTACGAGATGAATGGTGAACCCTTGCGCCCCGATCATGGCGCACCGCTGCGCCTGCTCGTCCCCGGCATCTATGGCATGAAGAACATCAAGTGGATTACCCGTATTGAGCTTGCCAACAGCGACTACAAGGGTTACTGGCAGTCGCAGGGCTGGGACGACACCGCCCGCGTCAAGGTCAACTCGCGACTCACCACCCCCGCCGACCGCAGTAGCCAGCCAGTTGGCCCCGTCATCTTGGGCGGCACTGCTTCAGCGGGCGACCGCAGCATCAGCAAGGTAGAGGTTAGCTTCGATGGCGGCGCAAGTTGGCAGGCCGCCGAAATAAAGAAGCCGCTCTCGCTGTTCAGTTGGGTGATCTGGCGGTATCAATGGCAGGCTGCTGCTGGCCGCTACAAAGTGCTGGTGCGGGCCACCGACGGCGCGGGTGAGTTGCAGACTGCCACCCTTGCCGAACCCTACCCCTCTGGCTCCTCTGGCTACCACTCGATTGAGGTGAAGGTGGGCTGACCTGGCGGCGAAACAATCGGTGGCGGTTCCCTGTTATAACAGATGAGGCCGCTTCGACTGTTGCGCTGATGTGCGGCCCAGCAGAGCTTACCAATTAACTTTAGCCAAACGAGGAGACCATGACAATGAACAATGATGACCAGAAGCAGAGCGAAATTAGCACCGCCCTTAGCACCAACGATGCACCGTCCCAGGCCGGAGCGCAGCATAGCTCCGAGGTTAGCCTCACCGAGAACGACCTGGCCGGTGCCTTCCGCGAAGTCGGCCACCAGATCGCCGAACTGTTCCGTGCTGTTGGCGAGAATGAGCGCGTCCGCAAGCTGCAACAGGAGTTCGCCAGCGGGGTACAGAACCTTGCCGAGCAGGTGAGTCAAGGCGCACAGAACCTCAGCAAGAGCGAAGCAGCCAAGAGCGTGCAGGAGCAGGCCAGCAAGGTCGCCGAACACCCTGTGATGCAAGACCTGGGCAGCCGCCTGAATGGGGCGGTCAGCGACCTGGCGAATGGCATCAGCCGCATGGCAGAGCAGGCCCGCACTGGCAGTGCAAGCGCGACCGCTTCTTCGCCTGCTAGCGACGACAGCAGCGACATCGTAGAGCCGTTGCAACTGGCATTGCCTGGCAACGAGGGCCAGACCAGCCACATGGCGGCTGACGCTCTCAACCAGGAGGATGGCAGCGGCGAAGGCAACGCAAGCTCGACTGGCGACCTGTCAACCAGCAAGCTGCAGGACGGCCCGCTCCACTAACCTCTAGCGGCCCACATAGCTCATCAGATGAGCTACCTCAGCACGGGGTAGCTCTTCCCATTTGGCGAACTGTTGAAGCAAAGCGGTGATGGATGTATATCAGTTCAGTATGGTGTGTTAGTGCGAAGCACCAACTAAGGAGCAATCATGTCCAGCAACCGCTTCAGTGGGCCACTAGCCCTGCTTGTGATCGTCCTGCTACTTAGTGGCAGCAGCAATGCCGCCGCCAACACTGGCTCAGCCAGCGACCAACCAGCCAGCCCCGCCAGCAAGCAGCAGCCTACGAGCGAGTGGTACGGGTCGGGTGGCGGGGGACATAACCCTACTAGCTAGCTCGTGCCTTTTGTCTATCGTGTGGTATAATTGCCCATCACATCCAAGACAGGGGAACGACGACGATGGGGATGGGCGAATCCGACCTGGTGCGCTTGCGCTGCACTACCTGTGGGCGGCGGTTGATCGTGCCGACCGACGCGAAGATGGTGGCCTGCACCCGCTGTGGCAGTGAGTACACGGTCGAGAAGCACGGCGGCACGATGACCCTCAGCGTGCTGCTGGACGATGTGCAGGAGCTTAACGCAGAGATCGCCACTAACGAGCGCATCCAGCAGGGCGGCTGTGCCAGCATCAGCTTCGGCGCACTACGCGTCGGACTGGCGGCCTTCCTGGTTGCAGGCATCCTCGGCGCGTTCTTCAACCAGCTTGCCCTCGGCTGCTTGCTGGGCTGGGGGGTAGCAATGCCCGTCCTGTTCCTCGGCTCTGCCTTCTCCATGCGCTACCTGAACGAGAACCAGCGGCAACTCAACGTCCTGACCGCCCAACGCGCCGCCGCAATGAGCGCAGAGATGGCGGCTGAAGATGCGAAGGAGGAGGGCCGGTGATCGAGTTGTCAGCAGCAGAATTGGCGGCGCGGGACGCTTACAAGCTGATGATCGGCATCATCGTTCCCCGTGCTATCGCCTTCGTCTCCACCATCTCAGCCGCAGGGCAGCTCAACCTCGCGCCCTTCAGCTTCTTCACTGGCGTGGGTCAAGACCCACCCATGCTCTGCTTCTCCATCATCGCCCGCAAGGGGCAGCCGAAGGACACGCTGCGGAACATCGAGCAGACGCGGGAGTTCGTGGTGTGCAGCGTGAGTGAGGAGATCGCCAGCCAGATGAACCTGACCAGCGGCGACTACCCGCCTGACAGCGACGAGTTCGCTATTGCCGGGCTGACTGCCGCCCCCAGCGTGGTCGTGCGCCCACCGCGCGTGGCCGAGTCGCTGACCGCAATGGAGTGTAGGTTGCATCAGATCGTTACCGTTGGCAACGCACCCAGCGTCGCCAGCATTGTGATCGGCGAGATCGTCCACTTCCGCGTCGCCGAGCAACTCTACCAGAATGGGCGGGTTGACCAGCAAGCCCTGCACGCGATTGGACGCATGGCTGGCGACGGCTACAGCCTTACCCGCGACCAGTTCGAGCTAAAGCGACCAGCAGTTTAGGCTGGGTCGTTGACGGTGCCTGACACTGGCACCCGCACTTCTATGCGCGTGCCACCCTCATCGCGGGGGCCGATCCAGATGCTGCCGCCTAGCAGGGCAGCGCGTTCGCGCATCGAGGTCATACCCAGGCTGCGCTGATGGCTGCCCAGCCGCTCATCCTGCTCTGCCTGCGCGCTGCTGATGCCAATACCGTTGTCTACCACTTCCAGCACCAGTTGGCCCCCATCGCGGTACAGGGAGACCCAGAGGTGGCTGGCCCGCGAGTGCTTGACAACATTGGCGACTGCCTCCTGACCGATGCGGAACAGGGCGTTCTCCGTCTCCAATGCTAGACGTGGTACTGCCTCGCCGCAGTAAGAGACATCCACTGCATTGCGGGCGCAGACCTCCTGCACGTGCTGCTGCAAGGCGGTCGCCAGCCCCGCATCCTCCAGGTGGGCCGGGCGCAGCTGGAAGATCACCGAACGCATCTCCTGCAAGGCTGCGCTGGCGGTCTCTTGCAAAGTAGTCAGCTTGCTGTGGGTGTCGGCATAGCGTTTCTGCTCAAGAAGGGTGTTGGCGGCGGTCGCCTGCAAGACAAGGCTGAACAGGGATTGCGAAGCCGAGTCGTGCAACTCGCGGCTCAGACGATTGCGCTCCTCCAGGCTGGCTAGCGCACTGCTGTGGGCGTAGAGGCGAGCGTTGGCGATGGCGGTGGCCGCCTGGTTGGCGAAGGTGTGCAGCGTCTCGCCGTCGCGCTCGGTGAA
>JBBROH010000025.1:0-30056 GCA_038229595.1 Chloroflexia bacterium
ACGTTCAACTCGGCTTCCAGCGCGGCAATGTGCTGGCTGATTGCGGGTTGGGTCAGGTAGCGAACAGTAGCGGCTCGGGCAGTTGTCCCAGTGCGATAGACAGCCACGAAGCTGCGGTACCAGTTGAAGTCTGCCATAAAATAATTTATCCCTGTGCCGTTATTTTGTTGTTTGTATTATAGATGTCTGCTTGTTACAATGTCAATGCACGGTTTGAGCCGTTCTGCCGTGCAGGACATTTTACGGAGATACAAGGAGCTTAAGATGAATAAGCAGGCTAAGGTGTTGATTGTTGTGACCAACCACAACGCTATTGATGCTAACCACCCGACCGGGCTGTGGCTAGAGGAGTTCGCCACGCCCTACCAGCTTTTCAGCGCAGCCGAGATCGCGCTTACCGTGGCCAGCCCACAAGGTGGCCGCGTCCCGGTTGACCCCCGCAGCGAACCAACGGCGGAGCAGGCTGCTGCTTGGGCCGAGCCAATCGCCCGTTTGCAGAACACCCTCCCGACCAGTGCGGTTAAGGCCAGCGACTACGATGCGATCTTCATGCCGGGCGGACACGGTACCATGTTCGACCTACCGGGCGATGCTGGTTTGCAGCGGTTGCTGACCGACTTTGCAGAGCAAGACAAGCCGATAGCCGCTGTCTGTCATGGCCCAGCGGCCCTAACCACCGCCAGGCTCGCCGACGGTAGCTACCTCATCGCGGGCAAGCGTATGACCGGCTTTACCAACGAGGAGGAACGCGCCGCCGAACTGGACACCCTCATGCCCTTCCTGCTGGAGTCGAAGCTGCGCGAAGCGGGCGGGCAGTTCGTCGCCGCCGCGATGTGGAGCGACCATGTAGAGCAGGACGGCAAGCTGATCACCGGCCAGAACCCACAGTCGAGCGCGAGTGTGGCCCAGGCGATCATCCTCGAGTTGAGCTGAGCAAGCTGCCTGTACTGGCTTAACTCTGCTTATCCTGGCTGCCCCTCACCTAAACGGAGGGGCAGCTTGTGCTTTCTGGCTGGATGAGGTGGCTTCAGCCAGCCGTCGGTAAGCTCGGCCACCAACTTCTTCGGGATCGGGCCTTACTCGGTTGCACCCTACAAGGTGGCGGGTTTGTGCAAACAGCCACGCTTCCACGCCCTGGCTCCGCTAGATGGCAAGCCGGTAATGCTGGATGACACCTGCTACCGCGTTAGCTTGCGGCTGGGCCGAGCGGTGGCGGCTGGGCTGGTGGATGAGCGTAGCGTGCGCGTCGCGCTTGTCCCCCTCTGTTCTACGCTGTACAGTGGCAACGAGTTACAGTCCTCTCTCCACTTTTACCCGCGAGTCCCATCACCACCGAGCAGCCTCCTCTTGAACCAGATACTACTTCGGCAGTAGCCAAGCGGCTATGATTTAGCTGGTTTGCAGGGTATAATACCTTGCTGTACGAACCACTACGAAGGGAGACGATCCATGCTGCTGACGATCACCAACACCCAGGCTCCAGCTACCGACCTCGGCTACCTCCTGCACAAGAACCCCACGCGAGTGCAGAGCTTCACCCTCGGCTTCGGCAAGGCATACGTCTTCTACCCCGAAGTGGGCGAAGATCGCTGTACCGCTGCTCTCCTGCTCGATCTCGATCCAGTTGGCCTGGTGCGCGACCGCAAAGGGCCAGTCGGCGAGGCTGGGATGCTAGCCCAATACGTCAACGACCGCCCCTACGTCGCCTCCTCCTTCCTCAGCGTGGCAATCGCCCAGGTCTACGGCTCGGCCCTCAATGGCAGGAGCGCGGCGCGGGCTGACCTGGTTGAAGCAAAGCTACCCCTGACTGCCCGGCTCAGCGTGCTGCCAGTGCGGGGTGGCGAGGCTTTGCTGCGCCGCCTGTTTGAGCCGCTAGGCTATAGCGTCGGCGTTACCAACTACCCGCTGGATGAGCAGTTCCCGACCTGGGGCGAGAGCCGCTACTACACGGTTGAGCTTGCCGCTACAGTGCGCCTCAGCGACCTCCTCACCCACCTCTATGTGCTGGTGCCAGTGCTGGACGACGTGAAGCACTACTACATCGGCGCGGATGAGATGGATAAGCTGCTGAAGAAGGGCGAAGGCTGGCTGTCTAGCCACCCAGAGCGTGAACTAATTGCCAACCGCTACCTGCGCCACAAGCCGAAGCTGGCCCGTGAAGTCCTCAGCCGCTTGAGCGAAGACCAGAGCGACCCCGACGAGGTGGCGGCCAGCCACGACGCAGAGGAGGCCGAGGCCGAGGAGAAGATCAGCCTCAACCAGCAGCGGCTTGGCGCAGTGTTGGCCGCCCTCAAGGCTAGCGGCGCACGGCGCGTGCTTGACCTGGGCTGCGGCGAGGGTCATCTGCTGCCCCTGCTGCTGGCAGAAACCCAGTTTGGTGAGATTGTTGGCCTGGATGTGTCTTACCAGGTGCTAGAACGGGCCAAAAACAAGTTGCAACTTGATCGCCTACCCGAACGCCAGAAGGCACGCATCAAGCTGCTGCAAGGTTCGCTAACTTACCGCGACGAGCGATTGGCTGGCTATGACGCAGCGGCGGTGGTCGAGGTGATTGAGCATCTTGACCTGCCACGCCTGACCGCCTTTGAGCGCGTCTTGTTTGAGTTCGCCCGCCCTGGCATGGTGGTGCTGACTACCCCGAACGCTGAGTACAACGTGATGTGGGAGAGCCTGCCCGCTGGCAAGTTCCGCCACAAGGATCACCGCTTCGAGTGGACAAGGGCCGAGTTCCAGAGTTGGGCCGACACCGTAGCGGCGCGCTTTGGCTATGTCGTTCGCTACCTACCGGTCGGCCCGGAGGATGCGGCGGTCGGCCCACCGACACAGATGGCGATTTTTAGCCTGGGAGGCGCAGTATGAAGTTGATCGTACCTGAACTAGCCGTCGTTGCACTGGTTGGCGCAAGTGGCAGCGGCAAGTCCACCTTCGCCCGCCAACACTTCAAGCCTACCGAGGTAATCTCCTCCGACTTCTGCCGAGGGCTGGTGGCCGACGACGAGAACGACCAGTCGGCCACCAGCGATGCCTTCGACGTGCTGCACTACGTTGCTGCCAAGCGGCTGGCTGCCGGGCGGCTGACGGTGGTAGATGCGACCAACGTTGGCGCGGATGCCCGCAAGCCGCTGCTTGAACTGGCAAAGCAGTACCACGCCATGACCGTCGCTATCGTGTTCGACCTCCCAGAGTCGCTGGCGCAGGCGCGCAACAAGTCGCGCCCCGACCGGCAGTTTGGCCCCCATGTGGTACGCCGCCAGGTGCAGATGCTGCGTCGGGCCATCGCTAACCTCAAGCGTGAGGGTTGGCGGTATGTCTACGTACTGAAGTCGGTCGCGGATGTGGACAGCGTGGAGTTTGAGCGGCAGCCACTTTGGACGAACCGCCAGCAGGCTCATGGCCCCTTCGACCTGATTGGCGACATTCATGGCTGCCACGCCGAGATGCAGGCTCTTTTGCTCAAGCTGGGTTATGAGCCAAACGGTGAGGCTGGCTACCGCCACCCTGAGGGACGCAAGGCGGTCTTCCTCGGCGACCTGGTGGATAGGGGGCCGGACACGCCCGCTGTATTGCGGACAGCAATGCAGATGGTCGCTGACGAGAGCGCAATCTGCGTCCCTGGCAACCATGAGAACAAGCTACTACGTAAACTCAAGGGTCGCGATGTGCAGATTACGCACGGCCTGGCCGAGTCGCTGGCCCAGCTTGAGCAGCAGCCAGCGGAGTTCAAGGCGCAGGTGACGACCTTCCTCGATGGCCTGGTCAGCCACTACGTCCTCGACGACGGCAAACTAGTGGTCGCCCATGCTGGACTGAAGGCGGAGATGCAGGGGCGGGCTTCGGCGGCGGTGCGCGACTTCGCCCTCTACGGCGAGACCACAGGGGAGACCGATGAGTACGGCTTGCCGGTGCGCTACAACTGGGCAGCGGAGTATCGAGGCAAGGCGATGGTTGTCTACGGCCACACGCCGGTGCCAGAGGCCGACTGGCTGAACAACACGATATGTGTGGACACCGGCTGTGTGTTCGGCGGCAAGCTGACTGCTTTGCGCTACCCAGAACGCGAGATTGTCAGCGTAGCCGCGGCGCAGATGTACTACGAACCAGCACGCCCCTTCCTACCCGCCGAGGTTGCGGCCCCACCCCTGACCGCCCAGCAGCAGAACGACGATGTGCTTGACCTGGCCGATGTGGTGGGCAAGCGGTACGTCACCACACGGCTGCAACGGAGCGTGGCGGTGCGCGAGGAGAACGCGATTGCCGCCCTGGAAGTAATATCGCGCTTCGCGGTCAATCCCCACTGGCTGATTTACCTGCCGCCCACCATGTCGCCAGTGGAGACCAGCAAGCAGCCGCAGCTACTGGAGCATCCCGCCGAGGCGTTCAGCTACTACCAGCGCGAGGGGGTGGCCCAGGTAGTCTGCGAGGAGAAGCACATGGGGTCGCGGGCGGTGGTAGTAATTTGCCGCGACGAGGAGGCCGCCCGCCGCCGCTTTGGGGTGGCGGAAGGCGCGGGGGTAGTCTACACGCGCACGGGGCGGCCCTTCTTCCAGCCAGAGCTTGAGCGCGAGTTCCTCAGCCGCCTGCGGGCTGCAATGACTGCCACCGACTTCTGGGCCGAGTTCCAGAGCGACTGGGCCGCCCTGGACTGCGAACTGCTGCCCTGGTCGGCAAAGGCGCAGGAACTATTGCGGGGACAGTACGCCGCGGTCGGGGCTGCTGGGCGGGCAGCATTGCACGAGGCGGTAGCCCAACTGGGACTAGCGGCTGGCGGCGGGGCCGAAGTGGGCGAACTGCTAGCCAGCTATGCCGAGCGCGAGACGATGGTCAGCGACTACGTGGCCGCCTATCGCCGCTACTGCTGGCCGGTCGAGTCGGTTAACGACCTCAAGCTAGCCCCCTTCCACTTGTTGGCGACCGAGGGCAAGGTTCATACGGACAAGGACCACGTCTGGCACATGGAGCAACTTGCAAAGGTTTGCCAGGCAGACGAGCAGATGCTGCTTGCCACGCCGTACAAGCTGGTAGAGTTGACCGACGCGGCCAGCCAGCAGGCAGGAGTAGAGTGGTGGACAGAGCTAACCGGGCGTGGCGGTGAGGGCATGGTGGTTAAGCCGTTCGACTTCATCGTGCGCGGGCCGAAGGGACTGGCGCAACCGGCGGTCAAGGTGCGGGGGCGCGAGTACCTGCGCCTGATTTATGGGCCAGAGTACACTGCGCCCGCCAACATCGAGCGGCTGCGGCCCCGGCGATTGGCCGCTAAGCGCGGGCTGGCGGTGGGCGAGTTCGCGCTGGGGGTAGAGGGTCTGGAACGCTTCGTGCGCCACGAGCCGCTGCGCCGCACCCACGAGTGCGCGTTCGCGGTGCTGGCGTTGGAGAGCGAGCCGGTAGACCCACGTCTCTAGCGCACAAGGTCGCTAGCCAGCCTACAACTTCGTCGTTATTTGTTATCAGCAAGGGTATGTAGCACAGCCACGCCCTGCACGGCTCAGTTTAGTCTACAGCTTACGCACCAGCCACAGGGTGCGTAGCGATTAAACTAAACTGAGCCGCCGCTATCCGCCACTGGCACCCGCCACAGGTAAGGTGGGCAGCGAGGGAAGACGGCCACCCTGGTGGCTCCGCCTCCGATTCTGCGGCTATCTGCCATGATCACTGAAGCTCCTCATCATTTTTGTTGTATAATAGCGTAGCACCGCTGGCGGCTATACCATTCGGGTAGGGCTTTGTCAAACCAGTGGGCTTGCTACTTAACCATCTTGAAGGAGAACATGATGAGAACTACCATCCTGCGCGGCCTCTGTGCTATCGGCCTGCTAGCTATGTTGCTGGGCATCTACCTGCCCGCCAGTGCTGCCCCACAGTCGGCCCCGCTTGCTCAACGAGCAATCCGCATCCGCATCTTCGACAACGGCTTTGGCCCCGACAACGTAACGGTCTCGGCGGGTACCACCGTCACCTGGGCTAACAGCGGACGCGCGCCGCACAACGTCGTTGCCCGCAATGGCAGCTTCGAGTCGCCAGTGCTGCGTACTGGTGAGAGCTTCAGCTACACCTTCAGCAATGTAGGCGGCTTCGGCTATCGTTGCACCATCCATGAGAACATGGAGGGCAACATCGAGGTGACAGCCCAGGTTGACCCCACCACCGTACCAGCGACCGCCACCAGCGCGCCTGCCACGGCCACCAGAGTACCAGCGACCACCACTAGCGTGCCTGCCACCAACGTACCAGCCACCAGCGTGCCTGCTGCCACGATGATGGTGGAGCCGAGTGCAACCGCGATGATGATGGAGCCTGGTGCTACCACGATGATGATGGCTTCCACCGCCACCACGATGATGATGAAGCCGAGTGCAACCGCGATGATGATGCGACCGACCGCACCAACCAAAGCAAGCAGGCCCGGTCTGCCGCGCACCGGCCAACCAACCGATAGTCTCCTGATCTGGCTGCTGGTCGCGGCCATGCTGCTGCTGACTGGTAGCGGCCTGCTAGTCCGCGTGTTGGTCAACCGCCGCTCGTAGGTTTAGCCGTGGCAGGGGCGTGGAGAACGCAGCAAGGGCCAACAAGCAGCGTGCTTGCTGCGTGACCCCGCTGCTTATAACCGGTAACCGGTCTGTGGGGGCGAGCGCAGTGGCTCGCCCCCTGCGCTTGCCCGTCCCTATGCGCGTAAGCTCAAGCAGGATTGTCACTCGACAGTCCTTATCTGCATTGGCGGGACAATCGCCCAGTATGCTGAGCGAATGCCTTAAACTTACCACTGCCAAATTGTAGATTTACCCATTGCAACCCCTTGACAGCTACTCACCTGATCGCGTACAATGTCGCTAACACCGTTAGATTGCTTGAGAGATGTTAAGTTGTCTAACTGTGGCAGATAATAGATGAGGAGCAACCGTGCCAGGCGAACGACGTGAACGAGAGAAGCAAGAGCTACGACAGCACATCCTGGATGCTGCCTACGCCATTGCGGAGCAGGAGGGCTGGCAAGCAGTGACGATCCGCAAGGTGGCGGAACGAGTAGAGTACAGCCCGCCAATAATCTACGAACATTTCGCCAGCAAGGAGGAGTTGCTGCTCGAACTGCGTCGTGAAGGCTATCGCTACGTGCAGGCAGCTTTGGAGCAGGCATCTGCCTCAACCAACGACCCCGAATTGAGGCTGGTACTGATGGGCGACATCTATTGGGACTTCGCCTGGAAGAAGTTGGCCTACTTCCAGTTGATGCAGGGGCTGGGGGTGAGCATCTGCGACCCCACAAAGATAGGGCAAGATGCGGTACCACTGCGAGCCATATTCCACAAGCTAATCCAATCGCTGGTTGAGGCTCGTGGCGCACAACTTGTCGATGTAGACGACGCAGTAGATACTATCTGGGGGATGCAGGAGGGCTTGATCCACATTACGATGCAAGGGCGCATCGCAGGGGGGCGAGAGCGCGCCCGCAAGCTGGCCCGCAAGGCGATTTACGACCTGTTGACAGCGTGGAGTGTACAGCGACCACCAGGCACTGTGTTATTGGCAGCAGTCAACCTTCGGCTCTAGTAGCCACAGCCTACAAGGAGAGTATTCTTGAAGATTCAACCAAAATACGCCATTGCCCTAACCGCATCCATCGGCCTGTTCATGGCAATCCTAGACAATACGATCATCAATGTCGCCCTTACTCCCATCCAGATAGCTCTTGGTGCCAGCTTGAGCAGCATCCAGTGGGTAATCACTGGCTACTTCCTGGCCCAGGCCGCCGCCATCCCAGTAGCAGGCTACTTCAGCAACCGCTTCGGCTCGAAGCTGGTCTTCCTCGTCGTCCTCAGCCTGTTCACCGTCGGTTCGCTACTCTGTGGCCTCGCCCAGGATGAGGGTTGGCTGATCTTCTTCCGCGTAATCCAGGGTCTCGGCGGCGGCGGCCTCTTTCCTGTCTGCCAGGCCATTGCCCTCGGAGCCTTCCCTCCGCAGGAGCGCGCCAACGCCAGCGCACTAATCAGCGTGCCAATCCTGCTCGCGCCAGTCTTCGGCCCAACCATCGGTGGCATCCTGACCGATAGCTTCACCTGGTCTTCTATCTTCTTCGTCAACATCCCCGTGGGCATCGCCGCTGCCTTCCTCGCCTGGCGCATCTTCCCGACTGGCAAGCCCTCCGCTATTGACACCACCGCCCGCTTCGACTACGTGGGTCTCAGCCTCGTCACCATCGGTGTACTTAGCGTAATCTACGGCTTCAACCTGGTCACCCAGAGTAAGCCCGGCACAGAGACCATCTTCAACCCCCGTGGCAACATCAACGGCTGGGGTGAACCGGGAGTATGGATACTGATCGGGGTGGGGCTACTGCTGATGGTCGCCTTCGCCGTCTATGAACTGCGCTACAGCAAAGACCCGGTACTTGACCTCAACCTGTTCAAGAACTACAACTTCACCATCGCCAGTATCGTGATTTGGTTCAACGCGATGGTCGTCTTCGGCAGCCTGATCCTGCTGCCCATCTTCCTTGAGCAAATACGGCAGCCCAATCTCAAGCCGACTGACGTTGGTCTGGCCTTGATGCCAGTTGGCCTCGCCTCGATTGTAACCACAGCCCTGGCAGGGCGGGTGCTGTACAGCAAGGTGGGGACGCGCTTGATGGCCTTCGTCGGTGTAGTTCTGCTGGCGATCAGTTCGTTCATGCTCACCAACCTGACGGCCAGCAGCGACTGGGTTTCGCTGCTGCCTGCCTTCGTGGTGCGTGGTCTCGGCTTCGGCCTCACCTTTGTGCCAGTGCAGACGCTGGCCCTGCAATCCTTCACCGGGCGCGCCCTGCCAAAGGCGAGTAGCCTGTTCAACATCACCCGCCAAATCTTCAGTTCGATTGGCATTGCGATCATCACCACCCTCTACGTGCAAGAGTTTAGCAGCCGGGCCAAGCCGTTGCAGGATGCTGCCCTTGCCCGCATCCCCGCCGGGGTGACGTTCGACCCCAACAGCCCCCAGGCAAAGGCACTGGCTGCCCAGGCCCGCGAACAGATTGCAGCCCAGGCGGGGGTGCCAGCAATGAACCAGGTCTTCCTCTACCTCACCATCGCCCTCGGTGTGATGCTGGTTGCCACCCTGTTCTTGCCCAGCCTGAGCAAGCAGAACGAGGCGGCGGCGAAGGCCCAGGAAGCAGCCCAGGCCAGCAGTGGCCGCCCCCAGATGGTTCTTTCGGAGTTAGGCAGCAGCTAAAGGCCGGGCTGGACGCAAGGAGGGTATAGCGGAGACAAAGTTTGCTACACCCTTCTCGCTACGCGCCAGGTTTGCACCCTAACCCAGGGCAGCAAGGTTGACGCAAACCGCCCCTTATGGTACGATCACAGAATAGCAGACGGGCGGCGGGTCAACCGCCTGGGCGTAGCAGAACAGGCAAGGGAGTCGGCGATGGTAGACTTGAAGGTGTTCCGCGAGCGGGTACGCGCCCTCTATCGGCTGGCTGCCCCCTACGATGATGGGCGGCGGGCTACCCAGGGCGACCTGGCGGAGGCGGTTGGCCTGACCCGGCCTGAGTTGAGTAGCCGCCTCAACGGTTCGACCAAAACGCGCCTGACCGAGCGCGACGCGAAGGCGATCATCAAAACCCTCTGCGAGTGGAGCGCAATTACCTCCCAGGCCGAGGCTCAAGAGCTAATCGCCCTGGCTGGCTTCCCGCCCTTCACCAGCAGCGATTGGCAGTTGCCACCGTTGGATATGCTCTCGTCACCGCCTGGCATGGAGCCGATCAGCGGTGGAAGCAGGAAGCGGCGTGGCAACCTGCCACAGTCGCTGGCGAGCCTGATCGGTCGGACGGAGGTGCAAACTACGGTCGGCCAGCTACTGACAGACAACCGGCTGGTTACTCTGATCGGGCCGGGGGGGGTCGGCAAGTCAAGTCTGGCCCTGGCGGTAGCCCATAATCTCAGCAGCCTCTTTGCCGATGGTGCCTACTTGGTAGAGCTTGCCACCCTGATTGAGGGCAGTCAGATTGCCCCAGCCATCTGCCGGGCCATCGGCGTGACCTTGCAGGCCGAGCAAACCGCCCTTGACAGCCTACTGACTGCGCTGGCCGACACCAACCTGTTGCTGGTTCTGGATTGCTGCGAACACCTGATCGACGAGGTAGCCGGGGTGGTCATCCACCTTTTGGCCGCCGTCCCCAACCTACACCTGCTGGCTACCAGCCGCGAGCGGCTGCGGATAGGCGGTGAAACCCCCTGGGAGGTGCCAACCCTTACCCTGCCCCAAAGCAACCACGCCCTTACCCCTGACGCTGCCCTACGCTATGAGGCGATTCAGTTGTTCTGTGAGCGGGCGGCGGCGGCGGCTGGCGGCTTCCGTTTGAGTGAGAGCAGAGTCGCAGCCGTGTACGATATTTGCGTGCAGCTTGACGGGCTGCCGCTGGCGATTGAGTTGGCGGCGGCGCGGGTGCGGCTGCTCTCGGTCGAGCAAATCCGCGCCCAACTTACTAACCGCTTTGCCCTCTTGAGCGAGGGGAGACGGGGCGACCCCCGCCACCAGACACTACGGGCAATGATTGATTGGAGCTACCGCCTGCTTAGTGAGGAGGAGCAATCCTGTTTCCGGCGGGTAGGAGTCTTCCCCCAAGACTTCAGCCTGGAGGCTGCTGAGAGCCTGGTGGAGGGCAATGCACAGTTTGCCGAGCTTGGTTCGCTGCTAGACAAGAGCCTGCTGCGCCGCCTGGTGGGGAGCAACGAGCAGGATGGGCAGGATGAGCAACCCCGCTTTGCTATGCTGGAGTCGATCCGCGAGTACGCTCTTGAACTGACCAGCAGTAGTGAGAGCGAGGCGAACCGCCGCCACCACGCCGACTACTTCCTGCAAGTAGCCGAGACGAGCAAAGATGATGAGCAGAACCCTCAGCGGCGGCAACGTTGGATGGATCAGTTGGAGACAGAGCATACTAGTCTGCGAACCGCCCTGACCTACCTGCTAGACCGGGCTGAACCAGATCATAAAGCCACACGGCTAGCTGTGGCTGCCTCTGGCTTCTGGTTCATGCGCGGCTATTGGGAGGAGGGCCAGCGCGTGTTCGATACAGTAGTAGCCAATGGGCCAAACGAGCCTACGCTACTACGCGCCAAGGCTTTGCACGCCAACGCCTTGTTCAGCGGGGTGCGCGGCTATCACGAACAAGCGATCAGCCTCTACCATCTGAGCTTGACCATCTACCGTCAGTTGGGCGAGCAGTCTGCCATTGCCAGAGGCTGCAGCAACCTGGCGATGATCGCTATGGATCATGCTGACTACGAACTGGCAGAAGTCTACTTGCAAGAGTCGCTGGCGATAGCCCGCAAGCTCGGCGATCCGCTGGTACTCTCCAATACTATCCAACGACTTGGCGTTGTAGCCCTACAGCGCGGCAACTACGCCGAGGCCGAAAGCCTGAGCCGCGAGAGCCTGCGGATCCGCCAGCAACTGAACGAGCCACGTTGGGTGGCCTCCTCGATGACCGTGCTGGGCGGAGTGTTGTTGCAACAAGGTCGCCACGATGAGGCGCACCAACTCGCCAGCGAAGCCCTGGCTATCGCCCGCACCATCAACTTCCGCGAGCGGATCGGGGTAGCTCTCCAACTGCTGGGCGAGATTGCTTACAGCCAGTGCGACTACCCACTCGCCACTAGCCTCTACCGCCAGAGCTTGCGCCTGCGGCAAGAGATGGGCAATCTGCCTGGCACCTTTGAGAGCCTGGAGGCAGTAGCCAACGCCGAGGCAATGCAGGGGCATGGACGACAGGCCGCCCGCCTGGGTGCGGCTGCTGACAGCCTATACCGTAAGCACAAGCTGGTGCGGCTGGCGGCAGATGAGCAGCCGCGACTGCTGGCAGTGGCGGCGGCGGTGGCCCAGATCGGGCAGGCTAGCTTCGATCAGCACTGGGCGGCTGGCTCCGATCTATCGCGCGCCGCTGCGGTTGAGGAGGCTCTGGCAGGGCGGGACAATGAGCCTGATGCTATTGTTGCCAGCTACAAAAGGACTGCTGACTAAATCGCGCAAGCCAACCCACGTCATGCAACCAGCAAGCCTCCCAGGGGCTTGTTTTTGTTTGCCCAGCAGCAGTCGCATGAACCGAGCGAAAATCGTACATTGTTCCCAACAAAATCCAACAGGATTGCCCACCCCCCTACGCTACAATGTACTTATCAGCGCGTTACTGCTGACCCACAACCAACAGCAGCCAGCCCGACCGTACTTTTTACCACACAAGGAGCAACCAGCATGACCCCCACCCAGAAGACCCTCGTCCGCAAATCGTTCGCCCTGATCACCGATACCAATGCCGCCGCCACCCTGTTTTATGGCCGCCTCTTTGAGCTTGACCCCCGCCTGCGCCCGCTGTTCAAGGGTGATATGAAGGAGCAGGGCCGCAAGCTGATGAGCATGATCGCCCTGGCCGTTGCCAGCCTCGACCACCTGGACACGATCATCGCGCCGGTGCGCCGGATGGGCGCACATCACGCTAACTACGGCGTGCGGGATGAACACTACGCCACCGTTGCCGCTGCCCTGCTCTGGACGCTGAAGCAGGCTCTTAGCTCCGTCTTCACCAGCGAAACTGAGACCGCCTGGGTTGCAGTCTACACCTTGCTGGCCGACCAGATGAAGGCTGGAGCAGCAGAAGCCGCTAGCAAGGCTCTGGTAGCCTAAGCAGACGGCACGACCCAAGGATTGGGCCAAACATCCAACAAAATCCAACAAAATGGCCTACCCCTGGCGGTTACAATAGCATTGTTACACCTGAGCGATCTGGTTGATCGCGCAAGACGACCTGAGCAGCGGCAACCCACCCAGCGGGTGTAACTAGCACCCGCTGCCTGTCTACCACGACCATCATCTCTACTCAAGCACAGAAAGAGCAACATAGTGAAGGGTATCATTACTCAATTGGGCAAGCGCAGCGGTAAGCTGCTAGCAGTATTCGCTCTCTTGGCCGTCCTGCTACTAACTGGCGGCAGTTGGAACGCCTCGGCACAAGGGTCGAGCAACGGCAATCAACCGAACCTCGTACAAGATTTTCAGGACGTGGCAACTAACAACCTGTTCTACGGCTTCATCCACAACCTTTATAGCGACGGCATCGTGGCCGGTACCCCCTGCACTGTCGCCGCTGGCCCCTACCAGTGCGTCGCCCCAGCCAACCTACCCTACTTCCGGCCCGGCGATCCGGTCAAGCGCAACGAACTAAGCAAGTTCGTGGACAATGGCCGCCGCAACATTGCTGACGCAATCGGCAACTCGCTGACGATCAGTTCGACAGTGGATAACCCAATCCTGGCCCGCACCACCAGCAATGGCGAAGGGTTGCGCGGCGAGTGCCTCAACCCCAGCAGTGCTTGCTACGGTGTCTATGGTCTCACCTACGGCACTGCTTTCGGGGTTTATGGCGCGTGCAAGACAGCAAACAATGGGTGCGATGCCATCCACGGTACTGCCCTGGCTGGCGAGTACGCTGGCTACTTTACTGGTGGTAAGGGTGTCTACGCTTCTAGCGCGGACACCAACACCTATGGGCTGCAAGGCAACGCCAGCGGCAGCGGCAGTTACGGCGTGTATGGCCTCAGCACCTCTAATCGGGGTGTTAACGCCAAGACCGGCAATGTTGGCTCCTGGTCGCTCTACTCGGAGGCAGCGGGCGGCAACCACACCACCACTTCAGCACACATCGAGGGTGGTGCATTCATTGAGGGCGACCTCTCGGTGGGAGGCTCAAAAGGCGGCTATGTCATTGACATGATGCAGAACGCCGACGACCAGCCTTTGGCAGTGGGCGACGTGGTAGTGATCGCCGATGCTGGTAGCAGCGAAGCAATCTACGGCCAAATCCCAGTTATCACGGTGAAGAAGGCGACTACTGCCTACGACACTGGCGTGGTTGGCGTAGTTGACAAAGTAATGAACGTCCCCAGCAAGGCAGTGCGCGCCCAGTACGCAAAGGAGAAGGCCGCTCGTGAAGCTGCTATCTCTCAGCGCGACAGCCTGATGATGCAGGTAAGCACTGACGGCAAGAACAAGAGCAATGCAGCCAGCGCAATAGTCATCCCCTCCTTCAGCATGAACGAGAAGGATGCCTTCCCAGAGGCGAACACCAACGCCACCAGCGTGCAGCCAGGCGGCTACATCAACGTCGTCACCCTCGGCAGCTACAAGGCAGTCAAGGTGGATGCCAGCTTCGGCCCAATCAAGTCTGGCGACCTGCTGGTTGCCAGCAGCAACCCCGGCTACGCGATGAAGGCCAGCGACAAGTCGCAGACCAGTGGCGCAGTAATCGGCAAGGCTCTGGGCAACCTCGCCAGCGGCACCGGCACCCTGCCAGTGATGGTTACGCTCAAGTAAAAAGGCACGCTGGTGGTCTGACCACTGGTAGAGCTAGCAGCCCAGCCAGTGCGAGCCAGCCCCTATTGGGGATGCTGGCTCGCACTGGCAGTACGTCGAAGTCGCCCTTGCTTACCGTGCTATCATTGTGGTGGGGGACAACCACCGACCAGGAGCCACTCTCGTGAAGAACTACGCCAGCAGCACCCTCGCCAACGCCGTTGCCAGCCTGAGCGGTAGCGACCGCGCTCGGCTCTGCATCTACCTTGCTGGTGCAGACCGCAAGCTGGCAGGCCTGACTGCCTTCAACTTCGGCGAAGGGCCAACCGCTGCCCGCCAGATCGTAGACTATTGCGAGAGCCACGACGCGCTGCTCACCCTCTACCGAGGCTTGCAGCAGGGCTATCCTGCCGCCCTGCGCGATCTCAAGGGGGGCAGTGTAGAGCCACCGCTCCCCCCTGGGGTCAACGACTCCAGCAAAGTAGACGCTTTCTATAAAGTAGACGCTTTCTATCAGGAGATGGCGAAGCAGTCCTCCGCAACGCTGCCTGAGGTAGACCAGCGCACCACGAGGATCGCTAGCGTCAATCCTAATCTGAACAGTAGTGGGCCAGGGGCTATGCTTACCCAGAGCCAGCCACGCCAACAGAGCGGGGTCGCCAGGCTGCTCGGCTGCCTGATCCCCCTGCTGATCGTGGCTGGGGTTGGCTACTATGCCTACACTATGTTCGGGCCGCTACGCCTCAACCAACCGGTCAACCGCTCCGACTCACTCACAGCGGTCAGCATGGTTTCGGCACAAGATGGCTGGCTGGTGGGCAGCACCTACCGCCAGGATGAGCCGACTGTCGCGCTGCTGTTGCGCTGGAACGGCAGCGATTGGCTGCGGGCAGCCGACCGCATCAACGGCGACCTCAATGCCGTGCAGATGGTCTCGGCGGATGAGGGTTGGGCGGTTGGCAGCGAACAGGGGGCTGACAGTACGCGCGGTCTAATCTTGCACTACAAAGGCGGCAGCTGGAGCAAGCAGAACCTGGCTGCCAGTGGCATCCTCTACGGTCTGGCGATGGTCGGCCCAGACGAGGGTTGGGCGGTCGGTTGGGGTACGATCCTGCACTACCAGCAGGGAGTATGGCAGGCCGACACCGTTGTGGGCAACAGCTTCCTCAGCATCCTACGCGCCGTGCAGATGGACAGCCGCAAGCACGGCTGGGCGGTTGGCAATGGTGGTACTATCCTTGAGTACGACGGCAAGGGCTGGCACCAGGTTGAGGCGATCACCAACAACGAGCTTGATGCGCTAGCCTTCAGTGGGCCAGCGGAGGGCTGGGCGGTCGGCAAGAGCGGAACGGTGCTGCACTACAAAGATGGTCATTGGCGCAAGGCCGACCTCCCCTATACCGAAAAGAACCTGACCGCTATTTGCCTGCTGTCGGCCAGCGAGGGTTTTGCGTTGGGCAGCGATGGCATCCTGCTAAGCTACAGCAGCGGGCAGTGGACGAAGGGCATGATCACCAGTGGGCAGAAGACGAAGGGCATGATCACCAGCCCAACCGCAGATGTAACCAGTGCAACCATCATCGCGGCTAGCGACGGTTGGGCCACCGCTCGTTATGGCAATCTGCTCCGTTTTGAGGGCGGCGCATGGCGGCCATTCTACCGTAATTGATAGCGGTGGAATTGATAGCGGTGGCTGCCTACTTGGGACGAGCAAGCCGCTTGCTGCGTGGCTTACTCGTTCCCTTCTTCTCCTTCTTCTGCGGCAAGCTGGCAGCCAGTCGCGCATCAGCGGCGGCGTGATCGAACTCCAGGCGCGCCGCCTCATACTGCGCCCGATCCAGCAGCGGGGGTAGCTTGCACCCACAAACTTGCTATTAGACACGGTGCTGTCAACCAGGCAAAGATTGTGAGGATTTACACAAACTCGCGCACAAAACTATTGACTCCCAGCGGCGGTAGTGCTATAATAAGATTGTGAACAACGTAACAATCATCCGCTAAGGAGGCTACAGATGATCCGCAACACACGGCTTGAGCAAACAACCAGGCAGGAGACGCTACATCACAAGACGCAACGGGGTGCATACTGGCTCCCCTTGCTGCTGACCGCTGTTGCCATCTTCGTGGTCGGCATGATCCTGCACCTGATCGCTGGCGCGCTACAACCCACGCTCCTGCCCACCGCCTTCATCTTCCGCCTAGCTAGCGGGCTGCTGTTCATGGCTGCAATGGTTGAGGGAGTACAAGTCCTCTCCTATCTACGTCGCCAAAACCGCATGGATGCAACAACCATCACCGCCATCGTCGCTTTGTGGCTGAGTGGATTGGCAGCATACTTCTGCTTCCTGCTGTTCCCCATCATCTAAAAGGTTGTACATCAAGTACCGAGAAGGAGGCAAACGATGAGCAATTACCCACAACACGACCAGACCGTGCCACTGCCGCCGCACGCCCTTAAGGAGGAGTCGGAGCAGGCGAAGTTCGCCCCTTACCCGGTTGCGCCACTTGCTACGCTGAAGGAGCAGGCGAAGAAGCTGGCAGTCAACCTAGGCGACCGCCGCATAGACCGACAGGCTCGTTTCGGTCTCAATATCGTGCTGCTAGCCTGGTCAATACCGCTGCTAACCATTCTAGCAGGTATAATCGCTACCTTCTTTAGGTACAGTGGAGCGTCGGGAATGCCCTTCGTTCTAATCTTCGGTGTGCCAGTGATCAGTGGGTTGCTAGCGGCTATCACCTTGCCGATCAACTTCATCGCCCTGGCGCGCGCCGCTCACGCCCAGCAGCCACAGCGGGTGAGGAATCAGACGTTCGCAGGGTTGATGCTCGTACTCGTTCCTATCCTACTCTTCTTTATCTTCGTGGTGATGCCGGGCATCCGCCGCTGAAACAAAGAGGGCGCGTAGCCAGCAGCCACGCGCCCTTGTTCCACACCTAAATCAGCGTGGTCTTGCCAACCGCTTGCCACGCGGCTTACTCGTTCCCTTCTTCTCCTTCTTCTGCGGCAAGCTGGCAGCCAGTCGCGCATCAGCGGCGGCGTGATCGAACTCCAGGTGCGCCGCCTCATACTGCGCCCGATCCAGCAGCGGTTGGAGGAACAGGCCAGTGTAGCTCTCCGCGACTTGGGCGATCTGCTCTGGCGTACCAACCCCCACGATCTTGCCACCCTTGCTGCCCCCCTCCGGGCCGAGGTCGATCAGCCAGTCGGCGGTCTTGATCACGTCGAGGTTGTGTTCGATCACCAGCACGGTGTTGCCCGTGTCCACCAGCCGCTGCAGCACATCGAGCAAGCGGGCTACGTCCTCAAAGTGCAGGCCGGTAGTTGGCTCGTCGAGGATGTACATGGTGCGGCCCGTCGCCCGCTTGGATAGCTCGGCAGCCAGCTTGACACGCTGGGCTTCGCCGCCACTCAGGGTAGTAGCAGGCTGGCCCACCTTCATGTAGCCCAGGCCAACCTGGGTCAGGGTGGTCAGCTTGTTGGCGATGGGGGCCAGGTTCTCAAAGAAGACAGCGGCCTCGGCGATGGTCATATCCAGCACCTCAGCGATGTTCTTGTTCTTGTACTTGATTTCCAGAGCCTCGCGGTTGTAGCGTGCGCCGTGGCAGACCTCACAGGGTACGTAGATGTCGGGCAGGAACTGCATCTCGATCTTGATGATCCCTTCGCCCTGACAGGCTTCGCAGCGGCCACCCTTGACGTTGAAGCTGAAACGACCAGGAGCATAGCCGCGCGCCTTAGCCTCTGGCATCCCAGCGAACAGGTCGCGGATGATATTGAACACGCCGATGTAGGTAGCGGGGTTGCTGCGTGGGGTGCGACCAATCGGCGACTGGTTTACGTCAATCACCTTGTCAAGTTGCTCCATGCCCTCCACTGCGTCGTGTGCGCCAGGCCGCGCCTTAGAGCGGTAGATAGCCTGCGCTAGCCGCTTGTAGAGGATGTCGTTAATCAGGCTGGACTTGCCGCTGCCGCTCACCCCGGTGACGCAAACCAGCTTGCCGAGCGGTATGTCTACATCTACGTTCTGCAAGTTGTTCTCGCGGGCGTTGCGGATCGTCAGCTTCTTGCCGTTGCCGCTGCGCCGCGTCTCTGGCACCTTGATCGCCCGCTTGCCGCTGAGGTACTGGCCGGTGATCGACTCTGGGTTCGCCATGATCTCTGCTAGGGTACCTTCGGCGATGATCCGCCCGCCATGCACACCCGCGCCGGGGCCAACATCAATGATGTGGTCTGCCACCCGCATCGTATCTTCGTCGTGTTCGACGACCAGCAGGGTGTTGCCGAGGTCGCGCAGGCGCACGAGAGTGCTGATCAGCCGCGCATTATCGCGCTGGTGCAGACCGATACTTGGTTCGTCCAGGATGTAGACAACTCCCATCAGGCCGCTACCGATCTGGGTCGCCAGACGGATGCGCTGGCCCTCGCCACCCGCTAGCGTCGCCGCCGAACGGTTGAGCGTCAGGTAGTCCAGACCCACGTCCACCAGGAAGCCCAGGCGAGCGCGAATCTCCTTGAGAATCTGCTGGGCGATCATCGCCTCGCGCTCGTTCAGCTTAGCCAACCGTGTTTGTGTGTTAAGGGCTATGTTTGCCAGGCCTCCCACCGAGGCGGTTGGCTGGGGGTGAGTGCCATTACTGCCGTTCGTACCATTGTGGCTGCCATGGCCGTTGCTACCATTCAGGGCGTAGATGCCAGCCGGGGTGCGAGCCAGCAGGTCAATTTCAGCATCGCCACCAGCGTGTGCGTCGCTCTCAGTGTCAGTGTGCGGCAGGCTGTCCAGGCCGAGAGCAGAGCCAGAGGCGGAAGGATGCCCATTCGCTTCTTCGCCCAGCGAGTCGAAGAAAGCCTGTGCGTCGGCGATGGTCGAACGCGACACCTCTACGATGTTGCGGCCCGCTATCGTCACGCTGAGGGCTTCGGGCTTGAGGCGGCTGCCGTTGCAGACGGGGCAGGGGTTGGCTGCCATGTACTGGCCGAACTCCTCGCGCACGCTCTCGCTGGTGTTAGCATCGCTGTAACGCCGCTTGATATTGTTGGCGACCCCCTCAAAGTTGGTTTGGTACTCGCGCACCCGCCCAGCCACACTGTGCTGCACGGTGATTGGGCGGTCGCTGCCGTAGAGGATGGCATTTAGCTGCTCCTCGCGCAGGTCGCGGATGGGTGTGTCCATGCTGAAGCCGTAGGTGCGGGCGATGCCCTCGAACAGTTCGCCATAGTAGCTGTCGCTGGCGGTGGGCATACCATTAGCGGCAACCGCCCCCTCGCGCAGGCTCAAGCCAGGGTCGGGGATTAGCAGTTCGGGGTCTGGTTCCAGGGTGGTGCCGAGGCCAGCACAAGCAGGGCAGGCACCGTGGGGGCTGTTGAAGCTGAAGCTGCGCGGCTCAAGTTCGCCGAGACTGATGCCGCAGTAGACGCAGGCGAAGTGTTCGCTGAACATCCGCTCCTCACCACCCTGCACCGCCACGGTGATCACCCCCTCACCCAGCTTCAGGGCAGCCTCCACCGAGTCGGAGAGGCGACCAAGGTCAGTGCCACCAATGCTGCTGCCGCCGAGCGCACCAGCCTCGACGCTGCGTAGGGCTTGGCCGCTGCCCGCTACCGCGCCGCTTACCACCCCCGCCATGATGTCATCCTCAACCGCGTGGTGGATCACAATGCGGTCAACAACTACCTCAATCGTGTGCTTCTTGTACTTCTCAAGCTCTGGCGCACTGTCCACCTCAACGATATCACCGTCCACGCGGGCGCGCACATAGCCAGCCTTGCGGATGTCCTCGAAGACCTTTTGGTGTTCGCCCTTGCGATCCTTGATCAGCGCAGCCAGGATCAGCACCCTGCTGCCGTCGGGGTAGGCCGCCACCGCGTCTACGATCTCCTGCACTGTCTGCTGGGTAATCTCGCGGCCACAGTTGGGGCAATGCGGGTGGCCGATGCGGGCGTAGAGCAGGCGCATATAGTCGTAGATTTCGGTGATCGTACCAACGGTTGAGCGCGGGTTGCGGCTACCACCCTTCTGGTCAATCGAAATCGCTGGGGAGAGACCCTCGATGTAGTCCACGTCCGGCTTGTCCATCTGGCCGAGGAACTGGCGGGCGTAAGCAGAGAGCGACTCGACATAGCGGCGTTGGCCCTCGGCGTAGATCGTATCGAAGGCGAGGCTAGACTTGCCGCTGCCACTCAGCCCGGTGACGACCACCAGGCGGTCGCGGGGGATGTCCACATCCACATTCTTGAGGTTGTTGGCGCGTGCGCCGCGCACGATGATCTTATCCTGCATCTGCCCTCCCGGAGTACCTGCTTGACATAAATAAGGGGCGCAAATGAACAAGCTGCGCCCGCTAATCCACCATCTGCAACTGTTATTATACCACACGATCTGCCAGAATCTGCCAGGAATTGCGTTAGAGTTTAGAACGTTAGTTTGCTTCCAACCCGCTTCGCCATGAAGATGTCCGGCTTGCCGTAGCCATTAGCATCGGGCAGCAGGCCAGCGACCACGTAGCCCAGCTTCAGGTAGAAGGCCGAGGGGTGATTAGCCTCGTTGCCGAGAGCGCGGGCGTGGCCCAGTACATCGGGGTAGAGGTCAATACCGCCAGCCTCGGTGCTGCTGTTCAAGTCATCAGTGCCGAGCCAGACGGTAAGGCCGCCGCGTTGCCTTACCTGCTGCTCGAAGTCGGCCACCAGCAAGCTGCCGATCCCTTGCCCTTGCACGTCAGGCCACACCGCAAGGGGGTGCAGTTCCCAAACGTTGCCATCATAATCGCTGCGCCCAGCGATCCAGCCTAGCACCTTGCCCTCAGCATCCAGCGCAGCCCGACTGATCCGGTCGGGAGCAAGCGACTCCTCCACCTCAGCCAGCGAGCTGGCAAGATCAGGCCAGCCAGTTGGGTCGCCCACGAAGGCTGCCAGCAAGACGGCGGCAGTCTGCGCCGCCGCCTGCGTGTCCTCGGTCAGCAGGTCAACTATCTTCACTCCTCTTTGCATCCTAAGCTCCTCACGTAATGGGCCGCCTAAATGTAGCCACATGCTCCATTGTACACCCGCTCTGTTCCTCTACGTAAGCAGTGCAGAGATCGTGTACTGAGACGACAAGCTACAAATGGCTCACTAAAGCCCTTGACTCTTCGATAGGGGGAGGGCTTACAATACTCTTGCGCGCATAACCAACCACTTGGGTATGACGCAAGTGGGCTGCTTAAGCTGGTGCAGGTGGACGCGTGGACGGGCTATAGCTACTGGCTACTGGCTACAGATGCTGCTCCATTAGCCGTGCGATCTCGCCAGTGAAGCTAGCTAGCATCCGGTCGCGCTCGTCTGCTGGCTGAAAGCTGTAGCGCACCGCGTTGAGGCTGAACTCGGCTAGCTCCTTTGCGCCAAAGCCGAACTCGCGGGCGGCGAGCAGGTACTCGTCGGTGAGGGTCGTGTTGAACATCGCCGGGTCGTCGGAGTTGAGGGTAAGCGGCACGCCCGCTGCGTAGAGCGTGCGGATTGGGTGCTGCTGCAAGTCGGCGACCACGCGAGTGCAGACGTTAGAGGTGGGGCAGACTTCCAGCGCGATCTGCTCCTGCGCCAGGTAGGCCAGCAACTCTGGGTCTTGCGCCGCGTTGATGCCGTGACCAACCCGCTCGGCTTGCAGCAGGCGCAGGGCAGCCCACACGCTGTCTGGCCCCTCGTACTCGCCCTGGTGGGGGGTGCGGTGCAGGCCAGCCTGGTACGCGCCGTAGAACGCAGCGACGAACTTCTCTGGCTCCCCCCGCTGCTCATTACCGCCCAGGCCCAGGGCGACCACGCCTCGATCCTGGGCCGCTACTGCCCAGGCCAGGGTTTGCAGGGCAAGGTCGGCACTCAGTTCGCGGTCAACATCGTTGATCCAGCGCATCTTTACCCCAAACTCAGCCTCGGCCTGGGCCGCCCCTTCGTTGATTGCTGCCAGCAGATCGTCGTAGCTGACTTGCAGGCGGCGCACCGTGGTGGTTGGGGTGAAGGTCACTTCCAGGTAGCGGGTGTTTTGCTGCCCCGCTTCCTTGCCCAGTTCGTAGGTGATCAGGCGGAAGTCGTCCAACGTCTTGAGAGCCTGGTTGATCGTGTACCAGACCTCGATGAAGTGGGGGAAGTCGGTGAAGCGGTAGTATTCGCGCAGGCCCGCCTCGTCGCGGAAGGGTAGCTGCACTCCGTTGCGCTCGGCTAGCAGCAGCAGAGTGTGCGGGCGGATGCTACCCTCCAGGTGGACGTGCAGCTCGGCCTTCGGCATAGCGCGAACGAAGCTCTCTAGCGACATTGCTCTCCTTCTGTGGGCTGGCTGGCTACTGCAAGCCGTTAACCAGGCCGGTGTACTTCTCGACCAGTGCTTTCGCTTCACCGTCCTCCTCCGCTTCGGCGTAGATGTGGAAGAAGGGGAAGTCGGGGTCGGGCAGGATCAAGGCCCACTCGCGGCCCAGGTCGATCTTGATACCGTCAATCTGGCCGTTACCAGTGTTGCCATACTGCTCGTTGAGCAGGCGCATCACGCGCCCCTTGTCCTCCCAGCGGCAGGGGACACGGCCTCGTGCCATCGCAAAGGTGGGCAGGCTCGCCAGCACCTCACTGAAGCGCACATTCTGCGCCGCCAGCATCTCGATTAGCTTGGTAATTGTGAACAGGCCGTCGGGGGTAGGGTGGAAAGCCGGGAAGAAGAAACTACCCGCGCCATCGCCCGCCACCGTCACGCTGTTCCGCAGGGCGGTGATGCTCATCGCCTGGTTGTTCGCCTTTGTGCGGATTACCTCGGCCCCATACTGTTTGGCAATCGTCTCGATTACGCTCGGCGCGGTCACTGGCACCGCCACGATGCCGCCGCCATTCGCCTTCAGGTGGAGGGCGACCACCGCAGCCAGGGCCGCCATGCCATGCACCTGCTGCCCCTTGTCGTCCACGAAGTAGACGCGCTCGCCACCGGTGTCCAGGCGGGCAGCCAGGTTAGCCTTCAGCACGGGAGTGATGGCGGAGAGGCGGTTGAGGCCGTCCTGCAACTGCTCCTGCGCCCGCGAGTAGAGGCCTTCTTCCACGTGGGCGTTCAACTCCACCGCGTCGATGCCGAGACTGCCGAACACACGGGGCAGCACCTGGGCTGAACTGGTGTTGGCGTAGTCTACCACGATGTGCAGCTCGCCGCTCTTTGCCTTCAGCGCATCGGCGTTGATGTTCTTCAGGTAGCCTTCCAGGTAGCGTTCAACTACGTTGTTGGCGTAGCTGATGCGGCCAATGTCGTCCAGGTAGACGCGGCGGAAGTCCTCGCGGAAGAAGACGTTCTCAATCTTGCGCTCGGTGTTCTTGTCCAGGTCGAGGCCGTTGCGGTCAAAGAACTTGATATCCAGGGTGCGGCTGTCGAAGGGTGAGAGGCGAACGTGGATGCCACCCACTGCGTTGGTGGCCTGCACGTTGTAGCGAGCGACGGGGATTGGCACGCTGGCAAGGTCGGCCACGTTCACGCCCGCCGAGGGCAGGCCGCTGATGATTGCCCGCTTGATCATGCGCGGGGTAAAGTGCGCGTCGCGGTTGACCATCACCGTCGCCCCCTTCGCCAGGGTTGCGCCGTAAGCCCCACCCAGTTTGGCGGCAAACTCTGGGGTGATGTCCACGTTGACCAGGCCGGTTACGCCAAAGCGACCAAACAGCACCTTGCGGCTCTGGCTGCCCCAGACCATGCTGGTGGCGACGGTAGAGCCAGCCTCAATCTCCTTGCTCGGCCAAATCTTGACGTTGGGCTGGATGACCGAACCCTCGCCGATGGTGGTGTCGTCGCCGATGACCGTTCCCTCAAAGAGCATCGCCCGCGCCTTGACGCTGCACTGCTTGCTGAGGATTGCCCCACGCAACTCGGCACGCTCACCAATGTAGCAGTTGCGCCAGATGATGCTGCGGTCAATCGTCGCCCGCGTGTCCACGATGGTGTCGTCACGGATGACAGTCGGGCCGTGGATGGTTACGCCAGCGTTGATGCGTACCCCGCGACCGAGGAAGACTGGGCCATCTATCCGTGCGTCGGGGGCGATGGTCACATCCTCCTCGACCCAGAGGCCGGGCCGAATCTGGGTGCCGCTGAGCGGGAGATTGCATTGGCCGCTGAGGAGGTCACCAGTGGAGCGCAGGTAGTCTGGCAGGTTGCCAATGTCGCACCAGTAGCCCTCGGCGACGTAGCCGTAGAGGGGGTCGCCCTGCTGCAACATCAGGGGAAACAAGTCCTGGCTGAAGTCGAATTGCTTGCCAGCGGGGAAGTAGTCCAGCACCTTCGGGTCAAGCACGTAGATGCCAGTATTGATGGTATCGCTGAAGACCTCGCTCCAACTGGGCTTCTCCAGGAACTGCTTGATGCGCCCCTGCTCGTCGGTGATGATTACCCCGTATTCTAGCGGGTTCGGCACGCGCTTGAGGATCAGGGTGGCGAGAGCTTTCTTCTGCTTGTGGAAGGCGACGGCAGCGGAGAGGTCGATGTCGGTCAGAGCGTCGCCGCTGATGATCACGAACGGCTCGTCGCCCAGCATGGCCTGGGCCTGCTTGACGCTGCCTGCGGTGCCGAGCGGCGACTCCTCAATGCTGTACTGCATATTCACGCCAAAGGCTGAGCCGTCGCTAAAGTAACTCTGGATAGAGTCGGCCATGTACTGCAAGGTAGCGATTACATCGGTGATTTCGTAGCGTTTGAGCAGGTTGATGATGTGGGTAATCATCGGCTTATCTACCACTGGCACCATTGGCTTGGGGCGGCCCAGGGTTAGGGGTCGCAGGCGGCTACCCTCGCCGCCCGCCATTACTACTGCTTTCATCGCAGCCTCCTCTTTTGCTTGCAACCTTGCTGGGTCAGTGTAGCCCGAACACCGCCCCATTTTAGCGGGCGGTCAAGAGCCTGTCAAGCGCGAACGGGGCGCAAGTGTGACTTGCTCCCTTATCGCCTGGAGAGGCCTACAATGTTGTGGCCTAGCCTAGTTAGTGGTCGAGGCGCACTTCGGTAGCACCGAGGTCGAGGTCGTCGCTGACAAGCTCGCCCTCATAGGTTTCGGTGTCGTTGAGTAGCAGCACGGCGGCCACGATGCCCGCGAACAGGCCCATGACGAAGACGATAATCTTACCCATCTGGAAGCTCCTTTGCTTGAGGCTATGCTGCGATTATAGAGCAAGCGGGGGCAGGATGTCCAGCCCAGCAGCGTGCTTGGAACGCGACGTGCTATAATCAGGCTAGACGCAAGCCGAGGAGGGCAACTGATGACCCTGAACATCCCGCATCTGGCGGGCAAGTACGTGCAGATTGGCCGCACCCAGACCTGGTACACGGAGCAGCAGGCGGCGGGGACTGGCCCGCTGGCCGTCAATACTATCGTGGGCCTTAACGGGCTGGCGGGTGGGGGGGACAGCTTCTGGACGCTGCTGGCTGAGCTACGGCCAGGCTGGAGGGCGATTATGCCCGACCTGCCGGGGGGCGGCAAGAGCGGGCTGCTGCCCACCCGTCATGATCTACAGGGCTATGTGGCGTGGCTTGACCAGTTCCTTGCTCGCTTCAGCCCCAACCGCCCGGTGGTCTTGCAGACGGTTGCGACGGGGGCGGCGATTGCGCTAGAATACGCACTGCTCTACCCGCAGCGGGTGGCAGGCCTGTGCTTGCACCTGCCGATGTTCGACGGCAGTGCCTTCCACCCACTGGCGCGGCGGCTGGTGGCTGGGCTGGTGCAGCGGGACGTGGTGCAGCGGTTGGCTGACCACTACCGCCATGACCAGCAGTTCATGCTCAAGCTGATTGCCCACGAACCGCCTCAGGCGATTTACGAGACTGCTATGCGCGATATCCAGCACAAGCAGGAGGCTAGCTTGCGGGCGGTTGGTGAGTTCCTCAGCGCGGTGATGCTCAACAGGGCGCGGCCCAAGCTGCTGCGGGTGCGTAGCCCGATGCTGATGCTGGCGACGGCGCATGACTTCGCTGCCCCAGTTGGCTGGCTGCAAGAGGTGGCGGCCATGTACCCCCAGGAACGCACGCTGGAGGTGGAGGAGGGCGGCCACGCCTGGAACGAGGAGTATGTGGGCAAGATGGTTGGGCTGGTGCAGAGGTTCCTGGCCGAGTTGAACGGCTAGCCTGGGCGCAAGAGAGCGGCACCGCTTAGGGCAGTGCCGCTCTTTGCTGGCTATGGTGGGCTAGCTGGTTACTCCTTGTACTTCGCCAACCGCTGCCGCTCGCTGTGGTCGAGGACGCGCTTGCGGATGCGGAACGACTTGGGGGTGACTTCCAACAGTTCGTCGTCGGCCAAGTACTCAATCGCGTCGTCGAGCGAGAGGGTGCGTACTGAGTTGAGTACCAACCCCTCGTCACCTTGCGAAGCCCGCATATTGCTGAGGTGCTTCTTCTTGCAGACGTTGACTTCCAAATCCTTGTCGCGGATGTGCTGACCAACTACCATGCCCTCGTAGACCTCGGTCTGGGGGATGATGAAAAGCTGGCCGCGTTCTTGGGCAGAGTTGAGGCCGAAGCTGTTGGCGATGCCGCTCTCCCAGGCGATTAGCGAACCGAACTGGCGGGTGGCTATCGGGCCTGCCATGGGGCCGTAGCCCGCGAACAGGCTGTTGACGATACCTTGCCCCCGGCTTGCGCTCATGAAGGCCTGGCGGAAGCCGAGCAGTCCACGGGTTGGCACCTTGTAGACGTACTGGACACTGCCATCGTCGCGCAGCCGCATATCTAGCATCTGGCCGCGCCGCTGGCCCATCATCTCGACGACTACGCCCATTACTTCGGCAGCAACCTCGATTTCTACTTGCTCGTAGGGTTCGACCTTGTGGCCGTCCTCCTCGTGGTAGATTACCTCTGGCTTGCTAACCTGGAACTCGTAGCCCTCGCGCCGCATATTCTCGATCAGGATGGTCAGGTGCAGTTCGCCGCGCCCACTGACCAGGAAGGTGTCTGCGCTATCGGTCTCGCTGACGCGCAGGGCCACGTCGTGGTCTAGCTCGCCGAACAGCCGCTCGCGTATCTTGCGGCTGGTGACGAAGGTACCTTCGCGGCCTGAGAGCGGGCCGGTGTTGATGCCGAAGGTCATGCGGAGGGTTGGCTCCTCTACCTTAATCGTCGGTAGGGCCTCTGGGTTCTGTGCGTCGGTGATGGTGTCGCCAATAGTCACGTCGCTGATGCCGGTTACGGCCACGATTTCGCCTGCGGCTGCCGACTCGACTTCTTGCTTCTGCAAGCCCTGGTAGGTGTAGAGTTGGTTGACGCGCCCGGTGATTTGCTCGCCAGCGGCGTTGATGCGGACGATGGACTGGCCCTTCTTCAGGCTGCCCCGGTGGATGCGACCGACCAGGGTGCGCCCTTTGTACTCGTCATAGCTCATATTGGTGACGAGCATCTGGGTGGCTCCATCGACCTCGACCAGGGGGGCGGGCAGGTACTCTACGATAGCGTCAAAGAGCTTCTCAAGAGTCGGCTCCATGTGGTTGTGGTCGGTGCCAGCCTGCCCGGTGATGGCGTTGGTGTAGATGACGGGGAACTCGGACTGGTGTTCGTTGGCACCGAGGTCAACAAAGAGGTCGAAGGTCTCGTTGACGACGTGGTTGGGGCGGGCGTTGGCGCGGTCAATCTTGTTGACGACGACGATGGCCTGGTGGCCGCGCTGCAAGGCCTGGCGCAGCACGAACTTGGTCTGGGGCATTGGCCCCTCGACCGCATCGACCAGCAGCAGCACGCCGTCGACCATGTTCATCACCCGCTCTACCTCGCCGCCAAAGTCGGCGTGGCCGGGGGTGTCTACGATGTTAATCTTGGTTCCCTTGTAGACTACGGCTGTGTTCTTGGAGAGGATGGTGATGCCGCGCTCGCGCTCCAGGGCGTTGGAGTCCATCACCCGCTCGGCGACCTGCTGGTTGTCGCGGAAGATGTGGCTCTGCTTGAGCAGTGCGTCTACCAGGGTGGTCTTGCCGTGGTCTACGTGGGCGATGATGGCGATATTGCGGATGTCATTGCGACGAACCATTTCGCCGCTGTTGCTGCTTTCTTCTCTGCTCAGGGTAGCCTGCGTCATCTAATACCTTCATTTCATAAAACAGCCTCGACCGCAAGCAAGCTGGGTCAAGGCGATTTGCAATCACGGTTGGCTTGGTGATTTCTCTAATTCGCTAGCTGTATTGTACCAATTTTCACGAGGTTTGTCCAGTCAGCGTACAATTGCGGCTGGCTTGCTGATGGCTGGCTACAGGCTGCTGTCGTAGAGGACGAAGTTGGCGATGCCCATCTGCAAGCGGGCAGCGGTGAGGGCGTTGCGGATGAGGGCCATGTTGGTGAGCGGGCCGGTGCCGCCGGGAACGGGGCTGAGGTAGCCCGCCACCTGGCTGACGGTGGCGAAGTCTACGTCGCCGAGCAGACTGCCGTCGGCCTGCACGTTGGTGCCGAAGTCTACTACTGCTGCTCCTGGCTTGACCATGTCGCCCTTAATCAGCCCAGTGCGGCCCGCTGCGGCAATCAGGATGTCGGCCTGGCGGGTGTAGCTGGCGATGGCGGGGGTGTGCGAGTGGCAGGTGGTGACGGTTGCGTTGGCGGCGAGTAGCAGGAGGGACATGGGGCGGCCTACGACATTGCTGCGGCCTACTACGACTGCGTGCTTGCCTTCCAGGGTTATGTGGTGGCGGCGCAGCATCTCCAGGCCACCGCTGGGGGTAGCGGGGGTGAGGCAGGGTAGCCCCCAGGCGAGCCGACCGGCATTGAGAGGGTGGAGGCCGTCTATATCCTTGTCGGGGCGCAGCAGGGCGACGGCGCGGGCGGTATTGAGGTGGGAGGGCAGGGGGGTTTGCAGGATGGTGCCGATTACGTCGGGGGCGGCGTTGAGGGCGCGTATCTCGGCTTCAAGCTGGGGCTGCTCGGCGTTGGCGGGGAGCGAGCGCAGGAGGCAGCGCAGGCCGACGTTCGCGCAACTTCTGGTGAGGATGCGGATGTAGCTGGCGGAGGTCTGGTCTTCGCCGACGACAACTACGCCGATGGCTAGCAGGGGCGGGGCGGGGCTGGCGGCTGCGCCTAGCGGGGTGGGCGGTGGTGGCTGGGGGAGATAGTAGCCGAACCGCTTGCGCCACTCGGCCTCGACGCGCACCAAGTCGGCGGCCACTTCACTGCTGATTACCTTCGCTACGGCGCGGCCATCCATTATCGTGGCGGTGCTACTTGCCAGTTCGCTGCTCAAGCTGGGTGCTTCCTCCTTACTGTGTGCTGTGACCATGCTGATTATAACAAAACGAACGCCCAGCCGATAGCTGGACGCGGGTGGTGGTTGCTTGGGGTGGGCGGCTAGGGGACGCGGGCTAGCAGGAGTACGGGCATGATGCGGGGGTTATCCTTCTGGTAGTCGGCGAAGTTGGGGGCTTGCCTGCTGACATCGGCGAAGATGCGATGATAAATGTGGTTACTTGGTAAAGATAATAAAGATAACAGCAAGGAGTACAAGATAAAGGAGAATAGCAGTGAGCGTATCAGGAAAATCGCGCTTATGAAGCTTGATGCTTTCGCCACTTTCTTTTGGTTTTTGATTCTTGGGCTTTGATACTGTTGCGCCTATGGATATCAAAAACAAGTCTAGCAACGAGTCTAGCCAGGTCATTGATTAGAGCCTGTTGGGGAACTCATTATAGTTACTGCCACGTAGACAGGTTGTTGCTCAGTCGCCGCAGCATCAACCGGCTCATTGCCAACTGCACCATGCCTACGCTACTTGCTACCAATCGCTCATAATCCTTAGCCAGCCGC
>JBBROH010000026.1:0-29213 GCA_038229595.1 Chloroflexia bacterium
ACGCCGTTCTTCAACGGCTACCGCCCGCAGTTCTACATCCGCACCACCGACGTGACCGGGGCGATCAAGCTGCCGGATGGGATGGAGATGGTCGTGCCAGGAGACAACGTGCAGATGGATGTGACGTTGATCGTGCCAGTGGCAATGGAAGAAGGGTTGCACTTCGCCATCCGCGAGGGTGGACGCACGGTTGGTGCAGGGGTTGTGACCAAGATTATCGCCTAACCGCTTGACCTGCCTCTGATTGCAGAGGCGTTACCGTCGAAGCCGCCCCCTCCCTTGCTAGGAGCGGGCTGGCAGCAAGCAAGCAGCGTAGTGGGTAGCGCGCCCGGTGCTACCCACTGGTATCCGTAACCACTCATTAAGGAGAACAGATGGCAAAGCAGAGGATTCGTATCCGCCTGAAGGCATACGACCACCGCATCCTGGATCAGTCGGCCTTGCAGATCGTGGAGACCGCCGAACGTACTGGGGCGAAGGTTGCTGGCCCCGTGCCGCTTCCTACCCGCATCGAGAAGTTCAGCGTGATCCGCTCGGCCTTCATTGACAAGGACTCGCAGGAGCAGTTCGAGGTTCGTACCCACAAGCGGCTGATCGATGTGGTTGACCCCAGCCCCAAGACGATTAGCGCGCTGATGCGCCTCAACCTTCCCGCTGGCGTGGACATCGAAATCAAGCTCTGAGCAGGTTGCCACTCGTCCGCACTTAGCCAGCAGGCTACTTAGCGGGCATGGCTGCCTGTGATTACAAGCAGGGCGCAGGTGATCAGGTCGCGGCAGGTTACTTTCAACCAGCGACCGCGCATTACTTGCCGCTCGTCCCTCGTCTCTTGAGGGAAGCATCCGCCAGTGCTGGCCGCTATACGATGAGCGGGTTTAGCCAACTGAGATGCTAGAGAGGAAACAGATGATTGACCAACTGATCGGTAAGAAGCTGGGCATGACCCAAATCTTCGATGCTACCGGCACGGCGACTGGTGTCACCGTAATCGAACTCGGCCCGAACTATATCACCCAGATTAAGACGGCGGAGGGGCAGGACGGCTATACCGCCGTGCAACTCGGCTTCGAGCAGATTGAGGAGAAGCGGCTGAACCAGCCGGAGCGCGGCCACCTGAAGAAGAAGGCTGCCAACCTGCCCAACCTGCACTACCTGCGCGAGGTTCGCAGCAGCGATGTGAGCGGCCACAATGTCGGCGACGTACTGACCGTCGAGCAGTTTAATGACGGCGACCTGGTGGACATAACTGGCATCAGCAAGGGTAAAGGCTTCGCAGGCGTAGTCAAGCGGCACCACTTTAGTGGCGGCCCCAAGACGCACGGCCAGTCCGACCGCCACCGCCGCCCTGGTTCAATCGGCTCTGGCACCACCCCTGGGCGCGTCCTCAAGAACCTGCGGATGGCAGGGCGGATGGGTAACGACCGGGTGACGGTGCAGAACCTCAAGATCGTGCGGGTAGACGCTGACCGCAACCTCCTGCTGATCAAGGGAGCGATCCCCGGCGCGAACAACGGTCTAGTGATGGTGCGCCGCGCCGTCAAGGGCCAGCCAGGCGAGCAGTAAGCGAAGGGGCTGGCTCTCTGCCGCCCCCACCACGCCCAGAACGGGGCTTTCGTGCGTACAGCACTCCCGACAGGGCATATGCCGCGAGGCATAGAGGAGCTAATCTTCAGATGCAAGTGCAAGTTTACAACCTGAATGGTGAAGTCAGCCGCACCCTGGAACTGAACGACTACATCTTCGGCATCGAGCCGAACCTTGCCGTCGTCCACCAGGCGGTTGTGCGCCAGCAGGCCAATGCCCGCCAGGGTACCCACAGCACCAAAGACCGCACTGCTGTTCGTGGTGGTGGCCGCAAGCCATACCGCCAGAAGGGTACGGGCCGCGCCCGCCAGGGTAGCAACCGCTCCCCCCAGTGGCGTGGTGGCGCAGTGGTCTTTGGCCCACATCCGCGCAGTTATGAGAAGGATTTGCCGCGTAAGATGCGCCGTCTGGCCGCCCGCAGCGTCCTTTCGATCAAGGCAGCCGATGGTCAGATTATCCTGATCGAAGGTCTACACAACATTGAGCCGCGTACCAAGACGATGATCGCCCTGCTTGCCAAGCTCAACCTCACCCAGGGCAAGGGTCGCGCCCTGATCATGTTGGCTAGCCGCGAGGAGAACGTTTACCGCGCCGCTCACAACATCGAACAGTGCGAACTTGCCTTCGCCCGGTACCTTAGCCTGGTCGATATGCTCAAGTACGAGTACCTGCTGCTCACCCCAGAGTCGCTCGAACTGATTGGTAGCATCCTCGGTGACGGCATGGATGCGTTCGCTGACGATGCTGCGAAGGGTGAACTGAAGGTTCAACTGTCCAGCAGCGACCTGCCAACCACTACCGTTGACCTACCGCTTACCGACCACAGCCGCGGTCTCGCCGAAGCAGTCAGCACTAGCACCGCCGAGATGCTCGACCCGCTTACCGACCACAGCCTCGGCCTGGCCGAAGCGGTTAGCACTAGCACTGCTGAGATGATTGACCCGCTCACCCCGCGCGGTCTGGCCGAAGCAGTCAGTGCCAGCACTGCTGAGATGATTGACGAAGACGACGCAGACGCGACGCAGAAGGGTGCATAGCCAGCCATGAACATCTACGAAGTTATCCGCCGTCCAGTACTGACCGAGAAGAACTCGCAACTGATGGCCCAGGGCAAGTACGTCTTCCAGATCGCTATGGACGCGAACAAGGCGATGGTCAAAGAAGCAGTGCAGACCATCTTCGGCGTTAATGTGACTAAGGTCAATATTGTGCGCCTACCAGCCAAGCCACGCGGCACCCGCCGCACCAGCCGTCGGGCTGGCTTCAGCAGCCCGATCAAGAAGGCAATCGTCACTCTGCTCCCAGGGCAGCGCATCGAAGCCTTCGAGGAAGTCTAGCCAGCCGCAGCTTGCGGGCTGCCGACTAACTACTCAACTTATGGGCGGAAACCTGTCCGCCCGCTAACCACTCTGCACCCAGCAGGCAACATCCCCCGCTGGCTGCGGCGTAACAGGAGATAGCAATGGCACTCAAGAGTTTTAAGCCCACTTCGCCCGGTGTGCGGACGATGACGGTCAGCAACTTCGAGGAGATAACCACCTCCAAGCCAGAGAAGTCGCTGCTCGTTATCAAGAAAAGCACTGCGGGCCGCAATAACCAGGGTAAGATCACCACTCGTCACCGCGGTGGCGGCGAGAAGCGGTTCTACCGCATCATTGACTTCAAGCGCAACAAGATCGGCATCCCCGGCAAGGTGACGACCATCGAGTACGACCCGAACCGCTCGGCCCGTATTGCCCTCATCTTTTACCCCGACGGCGAGAAGCGGTACATCCTCGCTCCCAGCGGCCTCAAGGTCGGCGACACGATCCAGAGTGGGGCTGGCAGCGAGATTCGGGTGGGCAACTGTATGCCGCTCCGCAATGTGCCGCTCGGCTCTGTGATCCACAACATCGAGATGCAGCCCGGTCGCGGCGGCCAGCTTGTCCGCAGCGCAGGCACCAGCGCACAGTTGATCGCCCGCGAAGATGTCTACGCCCAGGTGCGGATGCCCTCTGGCGAAGTGCGGCTGATTCACGTCAACTGCATGGCGACGATTGGGCAGGTCGGCAACCTTGACCACGAGAACGAGAGCATCGGTAAGGCCGGTCGCGCCCGCCACATGGGTCTGCGCCCTGAAGTGCGTGGTACAGTCATGAACCCCCGCGATCACCCGCACGGTGGTGGTGAGGGCCGCGCCCCCGCTGGTGGTGTGTCTCAGACCAAGTGGGGCAAGCCCGCTATGGGTCTCCGCACCCGCAACAACAAGCGCACCGACAACATGATCGTTCGCAAGCGCACCAAGAAGTAGCATACTGGCAGCGGGGCGGCCAACTCCCGCCCTTTAGTCGCAAAAACTGGCAATATGGTGGCTGGATACGGTATAATATCGTGCTGTGTCCTGCCCCCATACCCCTAACCAGCTTGTCCGCAAGCCAGGAGGGAGATGGTGGAGTCTCGCACCCCCACCAACCTCCCCTATGCAGCCGGAGGATGGCGGGGGTTTAGCATGAGGAGCCAAGATGAGTCGTTCAAGCAAGAAGGGGCCGTTCGTTCAGGAGCGGCTGCTGAAGAAGATCGAGGACATGAACCGCACTGGCACCAAGAAGGTGCTGAAAACCTGGTCGCGGGCCTCTACTATCTTCCCGCAGATGCTCGGTCACACCATCGGCGTATATGATGGCCGCCGCCACGTGCCGGTTTACGTGACCGAGAACATGGTCGGCCACAAGCTCGGCGAGTTCGCCCTGACCCGCTTCTTCAAGGGTCATGGCGGCCACACCGACCGCGTTACCAAGAAGTAGTTACGTCGCTAGCTGGTGCTTGCTCTCCGTTTAGGGGAGCAAGGGCCGGTGAAGGCGATACGCCTACGAGGAGTTTCTTTTAATGAGAGTACGTGCTGTATCCAAATACGTCCGCAGTTCGCCGCAGAAGGTCGGGCTGGTAGTGGACGTAGTACGCGGCAAGCCCGTGTTGCTGGCGATGGACATCCTCAAGTTCCTGCCGAAGTATGCAGCCCGCGATGTGCGCGCCTGCCTCGCTTCGGCAATCGCCAATGCCGAGAACAACCACCAACTCGACCCCGCCGACCTCTACATAGCCGAGATTTACGCCGACAAGGGGCCAGCCCTCAAGCGGTTTATGCCCCGCGCTCGTGGTAAGGCCGACCGCATCATGAAGTACATGAGCCACATCACCGTCGTGGTAGCAGAGAGGGAGGTATAGTTTGGGCCGCAAAGTTAACCCCATCGGTTTCCGCCTCGGCATCAACAAGGACTTCCAGTCGCGCTGGTATGCTGAGAAGAACTACGCGCAACTGGTACTGGAAGACAACAAGATTCGGCGCATGGTATTGCGCTTGCTCGCCAACGCCAGCGTGAGCAAGGTTGAGATTCAGCGTTCGGCCAACCAGGTTGACGTAACCCTACATACCGCCAAGCCGGGCATAGTGATCGGCAAGGGCGGCCAGGCTGTTGACCAACTCCGCAAGGATTTGGAGACGATGAGCGGCAAGAAGGTTCGCCTCAACATCAACGAAATCCGCCAGCCCGAAATGGATGCCTACCTGGTTGCTGAGAGCATCGGCGATCAGATAAGCAAGCGGATCAGCTACAAGCGGGCGATGAAGCAGGCCGTTACCCGCGCCATGCGCCTGGGAGCCAAGGGGATCAAGGTCAAGTGCAGTGGCCGTCTGGCTGGGGCCGAGATCGCCCGCACCGCCCTGGAGAAGGATGGCCGCATCCCAGCCCAAACCATCCGCGCCGACATTGACTACGCGATCTACCACGCTGGCACCACCTACGGGCGGATTGGCGTGAAGGTCTGGATTTACAAGGGCGATGTCCTGCCCGCCCGCGAGAGCTTCCGTCCGGAGCCGCGTCGTGAGGGTACTGGCCGTGCTGCCGACCTGATCGAGGCTACCACAGACCCCGCTACCGCCTAAAGGCAAGCAGCCCAGCCGGAGCGTAGCTCTGGCCCATACGATGATTAGGAGTGTTCTACCATGTTGATGCCCAAGCGCACCAAGTTCCGCAAGACGCATCGCGGCGAGTCGCGTGGCCGTGCTTACAGCGGCACCACGGTGGCCTTCGGTGAGTTCGGCCTGCAAGCCTTGCAGACGATCTGGATGGACGGTCGCCAGATCGAGGCTGCCCGCCGCGCTATCGTCGGCTACACCAAGCGTGGCGGTAAGGTCTGGATTCGTATCTTCCCCGACAAGCCGATGACCGCCAAGCCCGCCGAGACCCGCATGGGTTCGGGCAAGGGCGCACCTGACCACTGGGTGGCCGTGGTCAAGGAGGGGCGTATCCTCTTTGAGATCGCGGGCGTGCCAGAGGTTGAGGCGCGCGAGGCGATGCGGTTGGCTGGTCACAAGCTGCCGATCAAGACCAAGATCGTTAGCCGCGTCGAGTCCGGTAATGATACCCCCTTTGATCCCCGCTTCATGGGTACCAAGCGGGCTACTGGCCGCCCACCACTTCCTGGCAGCGAGGATGCTGAAGGGACGAGCGAGGACAACGCCTAAATCTCCTTGCTTGCTCCCGGTTGGGGGCGCAAGGGGGGTGGCTAGAGAGGTAACGAACAATGGCCGAGAAGACCAATGCTCAGAAGCGCGAGACGATGCGCGGAATGACCAACGAGGAACTGACGCAGAATATCAATGACGCGCACCAGGAACTCTTTAACCTGCGCTTCCAGCTTGCCACCCGCAAGCTGAAGAACCACGGTCGCATCCTGGAGGTGCGCCGCGATATTGCCCGGATGAAGACTATTCTGCGCGAGAGCGAACTGATGGCGCAGCACGCCAGCAGCCTGGACGAGAACAGCTAGTCCCTGCTGGGCGGTACGGTCGGGGCGCGAGGCTCGCGCCCATCACACGAGGAGTAACATGGCAGACGAGAATGTGAACCAGGACTTCATCGAGGCTGACCCGAATGTGGGCGTAGGCGGTGACGTGCAAACCCCAGCGGTTTTGCCGCTTGACGAGAGCAGCGTGCCGTCGCCCGAGCAGGCGATGACCGAGGCCGCCCCCGCTATTGCCGCCGAGGTAGTGGCCGCCACCCCCCACGCCCACCGCGTCAGCGTACAGGAGCGGGAGAGTGGCAAGGTCAAGGTTGGCCGCGTCCTTAGCAACAAGATGGACAAGACCATCGTGGTTGCTGTCGAACACTTGAAGAAGCACCGTATTTATAAGAAGACCATGCGCCTGACCCGCAAGTTTAAGGCGCACGACGAACACAACCAGGCCAACGCTGGTGATATCGTGCGGATCGAAGAATGCCGCCCGATCAGCAAGGAGAAAAGCTGGCGGTTGGCCGCCATCCTCCAGCAGTCGCGTGACATCATCGCCAACCCCGCGAAGGCCGCCACCGCTGCCACCCCCGCCCGCCCCAAGGCGAAGGCGAAGGCGAAGAAGAGGTAAATAACAATGATCCAGCAGACAACCCGGCTACGCGTAGCCGACAACACCGGTGCGAAGGTGATCATGTGCATCCGAGTCAAGGGCGGCAGCTACCGCCGCTATGGTACCGTCGGTGACGTGATCATGGCCGCTGTCAAGCAGGCTACCCCTGGCGGTCAGGTCAAGAAGGGCGACGTGGTGCGGGCGGTGATCGTGCGCGTCAGCAAGGAATACGCCCGGCCCGATGGCAGCCGCATCCGCTTCGACGAGAACGCCGCCGTGATCCTCAACTCTACCACCGACAACCCGATGGGGACGCGCATCTTTGGCCCCGTCGCCCGTGAGTTGCGCGACAAGCAGTTCATGAAGATTATTTCGCTCGCCCCCGAAGTTCTTTAGCTTCGCAGGCGACCCCGGAGGAACTACAGGATGAAAATCCACACGGGTGATCAGGTCGAGATCATCGCTGGCAAGGACAAGGGCAAGCGCGGTAAGGTCAAGCAAGCCCTGCCTGCCAAGAGCAAGGTGATCGTCGAAGGTCTGAACATCGTCAAGCGGCACCGCCGCCAGGGTATCCGCAACGCCCGCCAGGTCGGGATTATCGAACTGGAAGCCGCGCTAGATTGCTCCAACGTAATGATCGTTTCGCCCAAGTACAACCGTCCCCGACGGGTCGGCTACACCTTCCTCACTGATGGCACCAAAGTGCGTATGCTGCACGGCGGGCATGATGCCAACGGCCTGCTTCTCGAAGATGAACAGTTGAACGACCGCCAGTAACGCACAGGGCAAGCGCAACCCGCCTGCCGCCGCGTTCCTGACCGAGTGTATAGCTCCACCACCAACCGGGGTGGATAGCCTACACGCAGAAGGAGAACATAATGCCTCCACGGATGAAAGAAAAGTTTGACAACGAGGTTGTTGCCACCTTGAAGAAGGAGTTTGGCTTCAGCAGCGTCATGCAGGTGCCGCGCATCACCAAAGTAGTGGTCAACATCGGCATTGGTGAGGCCTTGCAGAACTCGAAGGCGATTGATGCTGCCGTCGGCGACTTGCAGATGATCACCGGCCAGCGTCCCGTCGTCACCCGCGCCAAAAAGAGCATCGCTACCTTCAAGCTGCGCGAGAATAACCCGATTGGGGCAATGGTTACGCTGCGCGGGGCGCGGATGTACGAGTTCCTCGACCGCCTGTTCAATGCCAGCCTACCCCGTATCCGCGACTTCGGCGGCGTGTCGCCCAAGGCGTTTGACGGGCGCGGCAACTACACCCTCGGCCTCAAGGAGCAACTCATCTTCCCCGAAGTTGAGTACGATAAGATCGACAAGCTGCGCGGCATGGAAGTGAGCATCGTCACCACCGCCCGCAACGACGAAGAAGGCCGCCGCCTGCTGCAACTGCTCGGTATGCCGTTCCGCCGCTGAACCCAGAGGAGAGACACATGGCTAAGAAGTCAATGATCGTCAAGCAGCAGCGCACTCCCAAGTTTGCTGTGCGTGGCTACAACCGCTGCAACATCTGTGGCCGCCCCCGCGCTTACATCCGCAAGTTTGGCCTCTGCCGCATCTGCTTCCGCGAGATGGCCCTCAAGGGTCAACTGCCCGGCGTGGTCAAGTCCAGTTGGTAAACTAACCCTCGTACCCCCATCCTACCCGCCACCGCCCGTGGTAGGGAGCGCAGGAGCGAGGGGGCTGAACAGCACTGACCGCTCCGGCAGTGCCAGTAGCTACGATTTGTCGGGGGGCAACCTTTGTTCCCCAGAGAAGATTAAGGAGACTCGGTTACACATGAACGTTACCGACCCCATCGCAGATATGCTGACCCGCATCCGTAACGCTGGTATGGCCCGCCACCAGAGCGTGCTGATCCCGGCCTCCAAGATGAAGGAGTCCATCGCCCAAATCCTCAAGCGCGAGGGTTACGTCCAGGATTTCGATTTCCCACCTGATGCCGAACACCCCACCATCCGCGTCTGGCTGAAGTATGGCCCCGACAAGAAGCCGGTAATGAGCGGCCTGCGCCGCATCAGCAAGCCGGGTCTGCGCGTCTACACCCGCCACAAGGATATCCCTATCGTCCTCGGCGGTCTCGGTATTGCCATCCTCTCGACCCCGCAAGGGATCATGACCGGCCACGATGCCTGGCGTAAGCACGTCGGCGGCGAAGTCCTCTGCTACGTCTACTAAGCCGTAGCTGGATAAGGAGAAAGAATTATGTCTCGTATTGGTCGCAAGCCGATCCCGGTGGCGAAAGAGGTGGCTGTCACCATCGCCGAGGGCAACGCGCTGACGGTCAAGGGGCCGAAGGGGACGCTAGCCGCTACCTTTAATAGTGATCTGTTGATCACCCAGCAGGACGGCCAGATCGTGGTCGAGCGGCCCAGCGAAAGCACCAAGCACCGCTCGTTGCACGGCCTCACCCGCACCCTGATCAGCAACATGGTGATCGGCGTTACCACCGGCTACAGCCGTGGGTTGGAGATCACGGGCGTGGGCTACCGCGTCGTCAAGCAAGGTAACAACCTGATCCTCTTTACCGGCTTCTCCCACCCGACCCTGGTTGAGCCGCCCGACGGCATCAGCTTCGTGGTTGATACCCCCACCCGACTGCGGGTTGAGGGCATCGATAAGGTGCAGGTTGGCGAGATCGCCAGCAAGCTGCGCGGCATCCGCCCACCCGAACCCTATAAGGGCAAGGGTATCGCCTACAGTGGCGAGAAGATTCGGCGCAAGGCTGGCAAGGCTGGCAAGGCCGCCAAGAAGTAACTGGCAACTGGCAGTAAGTAGCGTAGTGGGCCAAAGCCTGTTGCTCTACTTACTGCCAACAACAAGACGCGCTGGTTAAGCAGTGACTATCCTGGCCCACCCAGCCGCGCAAGGAGCAAGAAGTGAAGCGTAACCACTACCTCAAGTCACCGCGCAAGATGCGCCACGACCGCGTGCGCTCGAAGGTGAGCGGCACAGCAGAGCGTCCACGCCTCAATGTGTTCCGCAGCCTCGAACACATCTACGCGCAGATTATTGACGACGTGCAGGGCCACACCATCGTGGCCGCCAACTCGCTCGAACCGGCTCTGCGTGGGCAGACCGCTAGCATGAAGAAGACCGAAGCTGCTACCCTCGTCGGGCGCACGCTCGCCGAGCGGGCTGTCGCCCAGGGCATCAGCAAGATCGCCTTCGACCGTGGTGGCTACCTCTACCACGGGCGCGTCCAGGCTCTGGCCGACGGCGCACGCGAAGGCGGCCTCGACTTCTAAACCCCAGCCCGCTTCCCTTGTGGAGGTGGCAGTCAAGGGGTGACGATCTGCCAGCACTACCTCTGCTCTGTTGTTCGTCCGACGGCAGAAAGGATGCTGGCTCCAACCAGGCTTTGGCGCGCCAGCCAGATGGCCCGCGCCAAGCATGACGAAAGGTACAACATGGCAAGAATTGACGCAACCAGGCTTGAACTGGAAGAGCGTATGGTACAACTCAACCGCGTCTCCAAAGTGGTCAAGGGCGGTCGCCGCTTCAGCTTTAGCTCGGTGATTGTCGTGGGCGACGGTCGTGGCATCGTCGGCGCGGGCATGGGCAAGGCGGCTGAAGTGACCGATGCGATCCGCAAGGGTGTAGAGGACGCGAAGAAGAACCTGATCCAGGTGCCAATGGTCGGTACGACGATCCCTCACGATGTGATCGTCAGCTTTGGCGCAAGCAAGGTGATGCTCCGCCCCGCCTCGCCTGGTACGGGCGTGATCGCGGGCGGTGCGGTGCGCGCTGTCCTCGAAGCTGCTGGGATCAAGGATGTGCTAACCAAGTCGCTCGGCAACAACAACCCGGTCAACGTGGTGCGAGCTACCCTCAACGCCCTGCAAACCCTCCGCACCTCCGACGAGATCGCGCAACTGCGTGGCCTCCCGGCTGAGGAGATGGCGCGGCGGTCACGGGTCAAGGTCGACCCCAACGCCCCGATTGCTACTGCCCCGGCGGTTGGCGACGAGCGGTTGGAGCGGCCCCGCAATGGGCGCAATGACCAGCGCGGCGGTGGTCGCGGCGGTCGCGGCGGTCGGCGTGGCGAAGGTGAAGATACCCAGGGTGGTACTGGCACTGGCGGTACTGGCACTGGTGGCACTGGCACGGGCTTTGGCGGTCGTGGCGGCCCTGGCGGCGGTCGTGGCGGCCCTGGCGGCGGTCGTGGCGGCCCCGGTGGTGGTGCGCGTGGCGGTCGCCCTGGCGGTGCTGCTGGTGGTGGTGGAGGTAATCGTGGACGCTAACAACGAAAAGCAGAGTAGTGGCAAGCAGCTACGGATCACCCAGGTGCGTAGCTCTGCGGGGCGGCTGGAGAACCAGCGGCGCACCCTGGTGGCCCTCGGCATCCGCAAGATTCATCAGACTGTGGTCAAGCAAGATTCTCCGATGGTGCGTGGTATGGTAGCGACGGTGGCTCACCTCGTCCATGTCGAGGAGATCGGCACTGAGGAGGCAATGCAGTGAAGCTACACGAGCTAACCGCCCCTTATGGGGCAGGTAAGACGCGCAAGCGGGTTGGTCGCGGCGACGGCAGCGGCAGAGGTAAGACTTCGGGACGCGGTCAAAAGGGCCAGAAGGCCAGAACCGGCGGCAACATCCAGCCCTGGTTTGAGGGTGGACAGAACAAGCTGATCAAGTCGCTGCCCTACAAGCGCGGCGTAGGCTTCACCAACAGTCTGTTTACTACCCGCTATGACACGGTAGACCTGGATCGCCTGAGCGAACTGGATACCGACGAGATTACCCCGACTCTGTTGCACGACCTGGGCTGGGCGCAGCACGCAGATCGCCCGCTCAAGGTACTGGGTAGCGGCGAACTGACCCGCCCCATGAACATCAGCGCGCACGCCTTCACGGCGGGCGCGATGCAGAAAATCCAGGCTGCTGGTGGCACTGCTACCGAACTGGAACACGCCGATACTGAGAACCGCCGCCTGCGCCGCCAGAAGCGGGAGGAGGCAGCGGTAGAGGCAGCAGCGAAGGCCGCAGCAGATGCTGAGGCGGCTGCCAATGCCCCCGTCCAAGAGGCAACCCCTGCCCCCACCAGCAAGAAGGGTCAGCAGGCTGCCACTGGCAAGAAGGAGCAGGCTAGCCCCAAGAAGGAGCAGAATGCTGCCCCCGACAAGCCAAAGAAGGCCCGTCCTACCCCCGCCGCTGAGACGCAGGTAACTGCAACCCCGGCTGCGGCTGAAGTGGAAGCTCCGGCTGTTGAAGCCTCGGCGGCTGAAGTGCCGACGATGGCTGCGGCTGAAGTAGAAGCCCCAGCTGTGGTGGCTGAAGTGCCGACGGTGGCTGTGGCTGAAGTAGAAGCCCCGGCTGTGGCGGCTACGGCTACTGAGGCTGTGGCTGAAGTAGAAGCCCCGGCTGCTGAGGCTGCGGCTGCTGAGGCTGCGGCTGAAGTAGAAGCCCCGGCTGTGGCGGCTGAAGTGCCGACGATGGCTGCCGACCTCGACCCCGACGTGGCTAGCTTCATCCAGGCCGGCCCCGCCGCCGAACTGAGCAGCACTAGCGGCGCAGCGGCCATGCCGAAGCTGACTGGCGGCCTGTTCATCAGCCAAATCCGCGTGGATGGGCCGAACGGCAAGGACGACGAGTTCATCGAACTCTATAACGGCACCGACAACGAAGTTAACCTCAACGGCTACCAACTCTACTATCGGGCGGCCAGTGGTAAGCCCTCCGTGCGCCCGACCCTGCACAAGTGGGCCAGCGACACGATCATCCCGGCTGGAGGTCACTACCTGCTGACGGGCAACGACTACGACTGCCCTGCTACCCCCGATGCCCGCATGGGCGAACAGGGTGGCGGCCAGATGCGCCTCGAAGGAGGTGGCGTGGGCCTACTCGATGCTAGCGGCGGCGTGGTTGACAGCGTGGTTTGGGGCAAGCACGACGGCAGCAACGCCGTCGCTAGCGACCATCCTTACCTGCGCGAGGGTCAGCTTGCCCCCGCCCCAACCTCTGGCAAGGCGCACAACATCGCCCGCCAGCAGGATGGCAGCTATCAGATCGTCGAAGGTTGTGATAGCGTTCGCAGCAGCAGCAGCAAGTAAGTAGCAGGAAGCAGCGTAGGCCAATTAGCCCGCGCTGCTTCCCCGATCTGGCAACCAGCAGTCGCCAGGGGCGCAGACTCGCCCCCGGTCAACTTAGAAAGGTAGCCCTCACTCCATGCTCCAGGCTACGCTCAACGCCTTCCGCATCGCCGACTTGCGACGCAAGATACTGTTTACTATCGGCATCCTGATCCTCGTGCGCTTCATCGCCCACGTGCCAGTACCGGGTATCAACCTCAGCGAACTGGCGAAGGTGATCGAGGGCAACCAGGCTCTTGGCATCCTCAACGTCTTCTCTGGCGGCACCCTCAGCCAATTCTCGGTGATCGCCATGGGGGTTTACCCCTACATCACCGCCTCCATCGTGATGCAGTTGCTGATCGGCATTATCCCACGCCTGACCGAACTCTCGAAAGAAGGCGAGTCGGGTCGCGCCCAAATCAACCGCATCACCCACTACGTCAGCGTACCACTGGCTGCCCTCGAAGCCTATGGCCTCCTGCGCCAGTTCAGCAATGGGGCAGCCCTCGGTGCCAGCACCAGCCTGCTCAACTTCAAGTTCGGCCTGCTCGATGGCAATGCCGACCGCCTGTTTAGCTGGGCGGTGTTGGTTGCTATGGTCGCTGGCACTATCCTGCTCGTCTGGATGGGCGAACTGATCACCGAATATGGCATCGGCCAGGGGGTCAGCATCATCATCTTCGGTGGCATCGTCGCGGGCCTACCGAACAAGATCGGTCAGTTGTTCAACTCCACCGCTGGGGTGGGCAACTTCATCGGCTTCATTATCTTCATCCTGATTGGCATCGCTACTATCATCGGTATCGTGCTGATCCAGGAGGGGCAACGACGCATCCCCGTCAACTACGCCCGAACTATGATGCGCGGTGGGCGGATCACCCGCCAGAGCGGGAGCAGCTTCATCCCCATGCGCGTCAACTCGGCAGGCATGATCCCGCTGATCTTTGCCATTGCGATCATGCTGTTCCCCTCGACCATCGCGGGCTTCTTCCTCGGCGCGCAATCGCAGGGCATCCGCGACTTCGCCACCGGGGTACGCGACTTCTTCTCACCCCAGACCTTGCAGTACCAGATTCTCTACTTCGTGATGGTTGTTGCCTTCGCCTTCTTCTACACGCTGGTGCAGTTCCAGCAGCAGCAGATCGCCGAGAACCTGCAAAAGAGCGGCGGTAGTATCCCCGGTGTGCGGCCAGGTGCAGCAACCGACCGTTACCTCCAGCGGGTGCTGTTCCGCATCACCCTACTCGGTGCGCTGTTCCTCGGCCTCGTCGCGGTACTACCTTACCTCGGCGCGATAGCCACTGGCTCGGCTGGCACGCAGAACCTGATCACCAGCACCAGCCTGCTGATCGTCGTCGGTGTAGCAATTGACACGATGAAGCAGCTTGAGGCACAACTACTAATGCGTCAGTATGAAGGCTTCATCAAGAACTAGCGGCGCGGCAGCCAGCGGGCAGTCTGACGGATGCGGCTTACGAAGCAGGCACCCGCGCTGGCAATCCGCTGGTTACCCCAGGTAAAAGGGATCAACGATGATCGTAGTGTTGCTAGGCGCACCAGGGGCGGGCAAAGGTACACAGGCTCAGATGCTCGTCAAACAGTATGGCATGGTACACCTGTCGAGCGGCAACCTCTTGAACGAGGAGCGCAGGCTCGGCACGGAGTTGGGCGTGCTGGCCGCCGCTTACATGGATCGCGGAGAGTACGTCCCCGACAGCGTGATGATCGACATGATCCTTAGCCGGGTAGCTGCCAACAGCGACCGCTCGATCATCCTTGACGGCTTCCCGCGCACCGTTGCCCAGGCCGAAGCGTTGGACGCGGCTTTGGCAGCGAAGGACCAGCGCATCGACGCAGCCCCCTACATCAAAGTAGAGCGTGAAGCATTGCTGGACAGGCTTGGCGGTCGCTACATCTGTAAGGCCGCTAGCCACAGCTACCACATCATCTACAACCCGCCACGGGTCGCTGGCATCTGCGATATTGACGGTAGCGAACTCTACCAGCGGCCCGACGACAGCCGCGAGACGGCGGAGAAGCGGTTGGTAGTCTTTGAGAAGACCATCCCCGTGGTTGACTACTATCGCAGCCGCGGTGCATTGCAGGAGATCAATGGCGAGGCCGACATCGAAGAAGTCAGCCACCGCCTAGTCCAACTGCTCGGCCTGGAGCAGCCCACAAACTAGTGCTGGGTCAGCAGCATCCTCCCTTGCACGCAGCAAAGCAAGAGCGGGTGGACTGACAGGACACTTCCAGTCCCCGCCACGGTGAGGGGGAAAGTCAGGGTGAGGGGTCATGGGCATCCGAATTACGACCAAGAACGAGGAGCAGTTCAAGCTGATGCGGCGGGCGGGCCAGATCGTGGCCGAAGCCCTGCAACTGATGCGCGAGGCGGCAGTGGCGGGGGCGACTACGCGCCAGCTAGACGAGCTGGCCTACCAGCACATCCGCAAGTCGGGGGCGATTCCCAGCTTTAAGGGCTACGGCGGCCAGGGTACCGACCAGCCGAAGTACCCTGCCACCATCTGTGCCTCGGTCAACGACGAAGTAGTACATGGCATCCCCAACGACGTGCCGCTCAAGCCAGGCGATCTCCTCAGCCTCGACTGTGGGGCGATCTACCGGGGCTATCATGGGGACGCGGCGATCAGTCTCGCCATTGGCTCGGTCAGCGAAGTGGCCCAGCATCTGCTGGTCGCAGGCGAGGAGTCGCTGCGCCGAGGCATCGCTGCTGCGAAGGTGGGGGCGCACATCGGGGCGATCAGCAACGCGATCCAGACCTACGCCGAGGCTGAGGGCTTCCGCCTCGTCTTCGATTATGGTGGACATGGCATTGGTACTGCCATGCACGAAGACCCGCACGTGCCGAACTATGGCCGCCCCCACGACGGGATGTTGATCCGCGAAGGGATGGCCCTGGCAATCGAGCCAATGCTGTCGGCAGGCAGCCCCAGCATGACGCTTGACCGTGACGGCTGGACGCTGCGAACGAGTGACGGCGCATGGGCCTCGCACTTCGAGCATACCCTTGGCTTCACTGCCAACGGCCCGGTCATCTTCACCGTCCTCTGATTTGACGTAGGCGGGGCTAATCCAGTATAATAAGGGTTAGTGCGCCACAAGGCCGCATCGCAATGTCTTGCGCCCTTTTCGGGCGGCGAACCAGGGGAGGTAGTTAGTTTTTGGCAAAGAAGAAAGACGTAATCGAGGTCGAAGGGAAGATACTGGAGTCGTTGCCGAATGCGATGTTCCAGGTGGAATTGGACAACGGCCACAAGGTGCTGGCTCATGTGTCTGGCAAAATCCGCCTCAACTTCATCCGCATCCTACCTGGCGACCGCGTGCTAGTTGAGCTTTCGCCCTACGATCTGTCTCGTGGCAGGATCACCTACCGCTACAGATAAACGAGCCATATTCAAGTGCAGTCTGCCGCAAGGTGGGCGAACGAAGGAGCAGTAACATGAAGGTACGTGCATCGGTCAAGCCCCGTTGCGAGAGTTGCAAGATCATCAAGCGCAAGGGCGTAGTGATGGTCATTTGCAGCAGCAAGCTCAAGCACAAGCAGCGGCAGGGTTAGACCCCCATCCCGCAAGGGAAGTAGGGGGCAGGCGCGATCCTGCCCCAGCGTTCAAGAAGGAGTTTAGGCGTTGGCAAGAATCGCCGGTGTAGACATCCCCCGCGATAAGCGGATCGAGATTTCCCTCACCTATATCTTCGGTATCGGCCCGACCACCAGCAAGCGTGTGCTGGCCCAGGCCAACATCAATCCCGACACCCGCACCCGCCTGCTGAGCGAGGAAGATGTTACGCGCCTGCGCGAGATCATCGACCGCGAAGTGCGCGTAGAGGGCGACCTGCGCCGCGAAGTGAGCATGAACATCAAGCGGTTGGTTGATATTCAGTGCTATCGCGGCATCCGCCACCGCAAGGGGCTGCCAGTACATGGGCAGCGCACGCGCACCAATGCGCGCACCCGGCGCGGCCCACGTCGTATCGTCGGTTCTAAGCGCAAGAAGTAAGCAACTCGGTCTCCTTATCGAGACCCCGCCAGCCAGCAACCGCTCAGCTACGCCTTTCTTCACCGTCTCATCAGCGGAGGAGAAGTGGGCTGGCGGCCAAAGCCACCAAGTTTGCTCCGGTGAACCAGCTTGTTGCAGCGATAGCCGCTGCGTCCTCTGCAAGCTAAGGCACCCGCCCTGCTTGATGGCCCGCTGGCCCCGCGAACCAGCATCCATACACAACGTTAAGTAAACTGACAGGAGTTTTAGCAAGCATGGCAGATAAGAAGCAAGAACGCCCAGTAAGCACCAAGCAGGCCCGCCAGGCCCGTGCCAAGCGGCGTGAGCGCAAGAATGTACCGCGTGGCACGGCCCATATCCAGTCTAGCTTCAACAATACCATCGTCACCCTCGCTGACCCGAACGGTAACGTCCTGTCGTGGAGCAGCGCAGGGGCGAACAACTTCAAGGGTTCGCGCAAGTCCACCCCCTACGCCGCCCAGGTGACGGCGGAGAATGCGGTGCGTAAGGCGATGGAACACGGCCTGCGCCAGGTCGAGGTCTTCGTCAAGGGGCCGGGTAGTGGCCGCGAGTCGGCGATCCGCGCCCTGCAAGCCAGCGGCATCCAGGTGATCAGCATCACCGACGTGACCCCGATCCCGCACAACGGTTGCCGCCCACCCAAGCGTCGGCGCGTCTAATCCTGGGCGTGAGTGCGCTCGTTTTAGCTGATCAGCATCAATCAGGGGTGCAATGTTGCCCCTCGCAGTGTGATAACGGAGGACTATCTTTGGCAAGGTATATTGGGCCAGTCTGCAAACTGTGCCGTCGGGAGGGGATGAAGCTCCTCCTCAAGGGGGATCGCTGTCTAACCCCCAAGTGCGCCATTGAGCGGCGCAACAGCCCCCCAGGGCCGGTCAGCCAGAAGCGACCCCGCAAGTCGAGTGAGTTTGGCCTGCAATTGCGCGAGAAGCAGAAGGCCAAGCGCATCTACGGCGTGTTGGAGCGTCAGTTCCGCCGCCACTTTGACGCGGCCAACCGCATCCAGGGCGTGACGGGCGAAAACCTGCTCCGCATTCTGGAGATGCGGCTGGACAACGTGGTGTACCGCCTCGGCTTTGCCGACTCGCGGGCGCAGGCTCGCCAACTGGTGCGCCACGGCCACTTCGATGTCAATGGCACCAAGACCAACATCCCCTCCTTCATCGTCAAGCAGGCCGACAAGATCGTGCTGCGCGACAAGAGCCGCGAGTTGGACTACTTCAAGGCGGTCAGTCAGAGCCTCGGCAAGCATAGCACCGCTAGCTGGCTCTCGCTTGATGCTCGCAGCATGGAAGGCAACGTGATCAGCCAGCCGACCAAAGCCGATATTGACCTGACGATCAACGACCAACTGATCGTTGAGTTCTACAGCCGCTAGTGACACAAGTTCTGACAGCTAGTGGGTTCAAGGAGGTTGACCGCGTGGTAGAAAGTAAGTGGCCGAAGGTAGAAGTAATGGCGGTCGGCACCAACTACACCCGCTTTCGCTTTGCGCCGTTGGAGCCAGGTTACGGACAAACGCTGGGTAATTCGCTCCGCCGCATCCTGCTTTCCTCGCTGCCAGGCAGTGCCGTTACCCACATCCGCATCAACAACATCTACCACGAGTTTTCGTCGCTGCCCTCCGTCAAGGAGGACGTGACCGAGATCGTGCTGAACGTGAAGAAGATTCGGCTGCGTAGCTTCTCCGAGCGGGCGGTACAGGTACGCCTCAGCGTGAGCGAAGGCGGTGAGGTCACGGCGGGCGACATCGAGACCAGCAGCCAGGTCGAGATCGTCAACCCCGAACTCGTTCTTGCCCACCTGGACGGCGACAATGGACACCTGGAGATGGAACTGACTGTCGAGCGCGGGCGGGGCTACTACTCGTCCGACGGGCGCGAAAATCCAACCATCGGCCTGATACCGGTGGATGCGATCTTTTCGCCAGTCCCGCGCGTCAACTACATGGTTGAGTTCGAGGCCGACGCAGACGACCCGCAGCAGCAGAACGAGAGCTTGCTGTTGGAAGTCTGGACTGACGGCACTATCGAACCGGCGGATGCACTTTCGCAGGCCGCCCAGGTGATGGTGCAGCATACCTCGTTGATCGCCAACTTCAAGCGTGGCCTGGGCGGCGAGCGTGAAATCGCGCATGGTATCATCGCCTCCATCCCCTCGCACGTGGCCGAGACCACGATTGAGCAGCTAAACCTGTCGGTGCGAACCTACAACTGCCTCAAGCGTAGCTCGATCACCAAAGTGGGCCAAATCTTGCAGATGGATCGCAAGGACTTGATGGCCGTCCGCAACTTCGGCGACAAGTCTTACGACGAACTGCGGGTACGCCTAGCCGAACGCGGCTTCCTACCCCCCGACAGTGACCTGGCCGTTGACCTGGACAAGGCGCGCGCGGCCCAACAGGCCGAGGGCGCAAGCCTGACCGACGACCTGGACGAAGAAGAAGAAAGCAAGTAGCCGATCCTCCCCGGTCTTCGGGTGAGGGCGACAAGGAGTTAGACCCTAATGGGCATGAAGCACAATCGCAAGGGACGCTATCTTGGCCGTACCGGGGCCGAGCGTCACGCCCTCTACCGCAACCTGCTGGTTTCAGCGGTAGAACACGAGCGGATCAAGACCACCGAGGCGAAGGCGAAGGAGATTCAGCCGATGTTGGAGAAGCTGATCACCACCGCTCGTGTGGACACCCCACACAACCGCGCTCAGATAATGTCCGCCTTGAACAACAAGCTGCTCACCGCCAAGCTGTTCGAATACATCGCCCCGCGCTTTATCAACCGCAACGGTGGCTACAGCCGCATCTACCAACTTGGCTACCGCCTGGGCGACCACGCGCACATCTGCCTGCTCGAAATCCTGGAGAGCTAACCGCCACCCGCCCCTTTGGTAGCGGGATAGAAGCCTCCGCTTCTTGAGCGCAAGAGAGGGTATGATGTTGAAGCTGACCCTCGCCTACGATGGCACCGCCTTCTACGGTTCGCAGTACCAGAGCAAGCAGGGGCAGCAGCAGCGCACAGTGCAGGGCGAACTGGAGGGGGCGATCAGCAGCCTGGTCGGGCAACCGATCCGTGTGACCCTGGCTGGCCGCACCGACAGCGGCGTACACGCTGAAGGTCAGGTGGCCGCCTTCCAACCCCCTACGGAGGGGACGGCAGCCCGCCTCAAACTGAATGACTGGCAGCGCGCCCTCAATGCCTACCTGCCGCCCGATCTTCGCATCTGGCAGGTGGCGGAAGCCGCAGACAGCTTCCACCCCCGCTTTGACGCGAAGCGGCGCACATACGAATATGCTATCTGGAATGGGCCTGCGCCCTCTCCCCTGCGACGGTTTTACAGCTATCACGTTGCTAGTCCGTTGGACGCGAGCGCGATGGACGCAGCCGCTGCCAGCCTCGTCGGCGAACACAACTTCGCTAGCTTCGCCGGTGACGGTTGGGGCAGCCGCAGCGGGCAAGAGGGTAGCCCCTCAACCGTCCGCCTGCTCTACGAGGCAAGCTGCTTCGTGCGTGAGGTGGCAGTGACGGGCAGACTGGTGCTGGTCAGGTTGGCGGGTAACGCCTTCTTGCCGCACATGGTTCGCAATATAGTTGGCACCCTCCTGCTGGTAGGCAGCGGTAGGCTAGACCCGGCAGGCTTCGCGGCTGTGCTGGCGGCCAGGGAGCGCAAGGCCGCAGGGCCGACCGCCCCACCGCAGGGTCTCTGCCTTGTGCAGGTGGAGTATTAGTCCCCCGACCTCCCTGGGGAGCGGGTTATATCTGGTCGTGCCACCGCTGCTGGCGGGGCAAACACTGATGACAAAGGAAACTGTGAGCAATGAAGAGTATCAACGTCAAGACTTACCAGCCGAAGTTGAGCGAGATCGCCCACGCCTGGCACCTGGTTGATGCCGCTGGTATGACCCTGGGCCGCCTGAGCAGCGAGGTCGCTAACCTCATCCGTGGCAAGCACAAGCCAACCTTCGTTCCCCACCTCGATAGCGGCGACCACGTAGTAGTGATCAACGCCGAGCAGATCGTGGTCACTGGCGACCGTGCCAACCAAAAGATGTACCGCCGCCACTCCAACTACCCCGGCGGCTTCCGCGAGGTAGTCTACAAGGACTTGATGGCGACCCACCCAGAGCGGATCATCGAGAATGCAGTCAAGGGCATGGTGCCACGCAACCGCCTCGGCAACGCGCAGTTGGGCAAGCTGCACGTCTACGCTGGCCCCAGCCACCCGCACGGCGGCCAAACCCCCGTCCCCTACGTCTTCAACGAGCGGCAGCATGGCAACCGCCAGGCTGGTCAGAAGGAGAGCTAAGAGTTGACAACCCCTACCCAGAGCAGCCCGGCTGCCAGTAGCCGCTACTTCTACGGCACGGGCCGCCGCAAGTCGGCCATCGCCCGCGTGCGGATTACCCCCGGTGCCAGCCAGTTCATCGTTAATGGCAAGACGGCTGAGGACTACTTCGGCGGTCGTGGCATGAACCAGATCGTGATCAACGACCCCTTCCGCGTCACCAACATGGCTGGCCGCTTCGGTGTGTCGATCAAGGTTGTTGGCGGCGGGGTCAGCGGTCAGGCTGGAGCCGTGCGGCACGGCATCGCCCGCGCCCTGCTCGTCTTCGATGCGGCCCTGCGTCCGACCCTCAAGCGGGCTGGCTATCTCACCCGCGACCCCCGCGTTAAGGAGCGCAAGCACGTTGGCTTGAAGAAGGCCAGGCGCGCTCCGCAGTACACCAAGCGTTGATTGCGGCCCTGCGTGGGCTGGCAGCAACCCTGGCGTACTACAAACAACGAGCAGCAACAAGGCTGGAGCGACTACCTGCAAGGGTGGACGCTCCTTCTACATTTCCGCCGCTTCTTTGATTGACACGCCCCAATCACGCTGCTATAATGCCCTGGCTGGCTGGCGACCGCCGCCAAGCCCCAACTGACGCAGCCCGAAAAGTGGGCCGCGCTACCAAGCAGAGAGGAGTTCTTACCTTGACCACCCCTTTTGACGGTGCTAGTTTTGATTTCAAAGCCACCTTCGAGCAGTACAGCCAGGATGCTGGCTTCACCCTTGCCGAGGCCGACGAGCGCAAGGCCGTGATCACCTTCACCATGGACTCTGGACGGCCCCAAACCTTGTTCATCATCCGCTATGATGAGACCCTGGAGTTCTCCGTGCCTAGCATGGCGGCCTTCGACAGCGAGGAAGAAATCCCTGGTGGCCTCTCTACTGTCTTGCTCCAGCGCAACGCCCGCCGCAAGATGGGCTTCTGGGCGGTTGAGGAGATTGGTGAGAAGCAGGTTTACTCTGTGATGCACAACCTGGAAATAGAAGACCTTGACCCTGACCAGTTTAGCCGCCTGACTCTCTCGCTGGTGCAGGAGTGCGACGACTTTGAGGGGATGCTGATCTCGGCCAACGGCCCCGACGAGGATGCCGCCCCCGAACCGCCTAGCTCCAACGGCACAAACCCCGACAACACCAACATTAGCAAGCACGGCGGCGGCAAGCCCTGAGTCAGCCCAGCCCGGTCAAGCGGCCATCCCATGTCCAGGGGTGGCCGCTTTCTTTCGCTCGAAGCCGGGCCGCCACGGCTGTGGGTAGCTAGAGCTACGTAGTTGTGCCACAAGTACCACTCTGGCACTGGTACTTTTGTCCCTGGCTTGTGTTATAATAGAAGCATGGAAAAACCTTGTGCTGGGAGTAGGTTTGGTGGAAACAACAACAGGTACGCAACACCTTGAACAGGCTATGCTCAACGAGCAACTGGCGATGTGGCTCGCTTCGCGTGAGCCGGAGCGGGCGGCTAGCTGGGCGATCATCATGCTCTTTTACTCGGCTCTGCACTACATAGATGCCTATCTGGAAGGGGTGCGTGCCGTCAGCAGCCCCAGCCATGAGGCCCAGGATGCTAACATCGCCGCCGACCCGGAGATGCAGAACCGCCAGGTAGTTGAACGCTTCCAGGTCTTGCGCCAGGCTAGTATCGAGGCGCGTTATCGGATGCGTTGCTTCACGGTGGACGAGTTCTATGACTATTGCAACGGTTACTTCTTGCCGATCAAGCACGCCGTCACCGAATTGCTAGACCCCAACAAAATCAGTAGCAGGCAGGATTAAGATGAGCGAAATGACAAAGAAACTGCGCGTTGGGCTGGTCGGTAGCGGCTTCGGCCTCAAGGTTCACCTGCCCGGCCTGCTGGCCCTCAGCGAGCAGATCGAGTTCGTGGGCGTGGCAACCTCCTCGCCAGAGAAGGCAGCGGCGATCACTGCCCAACATGGCGTACCAGCCTTCGCCAGCTACGGCGATCTATTGGCGGCGGGCGTTGACCTGCTGGACATCACTACGCCCCCCTTCCTCCACCGTGAGACGGTACTGGCCGCGGTCGCAGCGAGGGCGCACGTCCTCTGCGAGAAGCCGTTTGCGCTCAACGTCGCCGAAGCCCGCGAGATGCAGGCAGCGGCGGCGGCGCATGGCCTGACTACCGCGATCAACCACGAGTTTCGCTTCCTGCCCGCCCGCCACTACATGAAGCAACTGCTCGACGACGGCTACCTCGGCACCGTCTATGCTGTACAACAGGCGGAGATGGGTGGCTGGCTGCATGACCCGGCTAAAAGACCCTGGGACTGGTGGATGGACGAGACCCAGGGGGGTGGCTTGCTCGGCGCAATTGGCAGCCATTACCTGGACACCATCCGCTGGTTCTTCGGCGAGGTAGACGAGGTTTGCGCGACGGTAGACACCTATACCAGCAGCCGCCCCCTGCGCGACCAGCCGAACGAGCAGCGCAAGGTGACGAGCGACGATGCGGTAGCGATCCTCGGTCGGCTGGCGAATGGCGCAGAGTTGACCATGCACCTTAGTGGCATGAGCCTGGCTGGGCGGCGGCAGATCGAAGCGTTCGGCAGCGATGGCTCCCTCAGCCTGGACACCAGCCGCGACGAGGCGATCTACGGCGTGGAGCCAGGCCAAGCGGAGAAGTTGCGCCTGCTGCATATCCCTGATGACCTCAAGCTGGCGCAGGTTGGCGAGCATCACCTGCAAGCCCCCTTCATGGAGTTGATCCGCCGTGTGGCTGCCGCGATCCGGGCTGGTGAAGCAGCAGCGGTGGATGTTGCTAGCTTTGCTGACGGTGTGGCCGTGCAGCAGCTACTTGATGCGGTGCGCCTGTCCAGCAAGGAGCATCGCTGGGTCAAGGTCAACAGCCTGTAATTAGAGGAGAGTAATGGCCTACGACTTCGTAGCGATACACGTTCATCTTGGCCCAGAGGGAGCGCAAGCCGACCTGCGGGCGACCCTCAGCCACCACCTGCAAGTGGGTGGCTACGAGCCGGTGGCCGAGGCCGACCTCAACCCCTACCGCCCCGCCCTCAACCTGGGGCAGGCCACCCGCAGCCTCTACCTGGGTCAACCAACCGCTGGCTGGCTGACTATTGTGGACGAAGACGGCTTCCGTCTGGATGAGGCGACCGCCGAGGGGCTGCTGGCCGCCCTCTCCGCGCACGGCCCTGCTATCCTGCTTTGGAGCATCGATCAGTATGTCTGGGGCTACACCATCGCCCAGGCCGGGGCGGTTGTGGATCGCTATACCGAAGACTGGATCGAGCTTGAGGCGTACAGCCCCTATCTGCTGCACCGCCCCGACCTGACGGTAGAGCAGCAGGGGCCACGCTATCGGGGCGACGTTGCAGCCCTGGCGGGCTTCCTCGCTGCTGTGGCGGCAGCGCAGCCCGCGGTTGTGGCTGACAATGCGATCAACAGCTATAGAGCCTTCTTTCGGCGCACTTTGGATAACGAGAATGACTACATGGACGCGCTGATCAGCGGCGAAGGGGAGATTTACGCCGACTCGTGGGCGAAGCAGCTAGCAGCGAGCCTGGCTATCACCGAGCCGACCATCACCTACCTCGACCTGGTGCGCGCCGAGCAGAACGGCGCGCTGGTTGGCTGGCAGCCGCTCACCATGCGCCGTCCCGCCCAACACCAGCCCGCCTACAGCGTCGGCCTCACCCTCTACTGCCGCCAGCCGCTTAGCTACCGCCAGATGGTAGACACGATCCTGCTGCTCACCCAGAGCCTGCCAGCGGGGGGTAGCGGTTGGCACGAACTGGAGCTATTGGGAACTTACTACAAGGATGAGAGCGAGTTGATTGATGGGCTGCTGCACGAGGAGTTGACGGCGGGCGAGCGGCTCAACCTGCGCTACTATCCTGGCTGCAACCTGACGATCCAGCGGGCAAGCGATGAGGTGCCGCTGGACGTGGTGCTGGTTGAGTACCCCAGCATCTTCGACGACCAGTACACCGCCGCTGTGTTGCAACGCGCCTTTGAGGTGCAGGCGTTGTTCGACTTTGTGCAATCGCCCCACCTCAGCCAGCTTGCCAGCGACCTGTTCGCCGCGACGAAGGCGGCCTACGGCTACATCAGCGTCCTCGGCGGTGGGGCTGGCGGCGACGGCGGCGGGCGCGTGAACGTCCCCGGCGCTATCCTGCGCGAGGCCAATGCCCAGACCAACTCGCAGCTACTAACCCGCGTCGGGGCGGCGGAGGCAGCCAGTTGGCGGGCGCGCTGGGCTAGGGCAGGCGAAGTAGTGCGGGCGGTGTACTGGGCCAACCTGCTCGACCCGCAGCGGCAGGACGAGGACTATCTGCAAGTGGTGATCGCTGCTGCCCCTGGCTTCCCGGTGCTGCACGCTAGCTGCCTCAACCTGCAACTGCCCGTCGCCTTGCGCGACTACGCCGAGGGTACGAGCGAGAGCCGCACCGCCGTAGAACAGATGCGTCAGGCGATCATTCGCCTGCTAGAGGAGCAAGACGCTGGAAGATGAACTCGAACTTGACCTTGATCTTGAAGAAGACGGCCACCAACTGACCTTCGTCGTTGGTGCAGAGGATGGGGGTAGGCGGCTGGATGTCTACCTTGCCAGCCTGCCAGAGGCGGCGATTTCGCGCTCCCTCGCCCAGAAGTTGATCGACGAGGGCAATGTGATCGTCGCTGGCAAGTTGGAGAAGGCTAGCTACAAGCTGCGCCCCGGTGACGAAATCAACCTCAGCCTGCCAGCCGCCGAAGCCAGCGACTTGGTGGCCGAGCAGATTCCGCTCACCATCGTCTATGAAGATGCTGACGTGATCGTGGTGGACAAAGCGGCGGGCCTTGTCGTTCACCCCGCTCCCGGCCATGCCCGTGGCACGCTGGTCAACGCCCTGCTTGGCTACGACCCAGGGTTGACCATGAATGGCACAAACCGCCCTGGTATCGTTCACCGCCTGGACAAGGACACCAGCGGCCTGCTGGTCGTCGCCCGCAACGACCATGCGCGGGAGAGCCTCGTGGCCCAGATGCAGGCGCGCACCATGCACAAGGAGTATCTCGCGCTGGTGCAGGGACGGTTGAAGCACGCGCAGGGGATCATTGACGGGCCGATTGGCCGCGACCCCCGCGAGCGCAAGCGCATGGCGGTAGTCAACAGTGGCCGCGAAGCCCGCACTCATTACGAAACCATCGCCTACTATAGCCGCTACACCTACGTGCGCGTGCGGCTGGAGACGGGCCGCACCCACCAGATTCGTGTCCACTTCGCCCACCTCAACCACCCGGTTGTTGGCGATGCGATCTACGGCAACCAGGAGTGGCGCAAAGACCCCCCGGTTGCCAGCCTCAGCCGCCAGTTCCTCCATGCCCACAAGCTGGGCTTCAACCTCCCCTCTGGCGACTACCGCGAGTTCGTCAGCCCCTTGCCACCGGCATTGCAGCAGGTGTTGGATCGTCTGGACGCGAATGGACAGCGCAGCTAAAGATGCGGCTTGGCGACGCAGCTAAAGTGGGAGCAGGTGGCCTTGAGTTGGTATAATGAGCGGGGTTGCTGCCCATCATCCCACCGCCGCCCTCTGATCGAGAGAAAGGCTCCCCTTTGAAGCGAACTAATCTGCTGCTGATCGGCCTGCTCCTGCTCACCATGTTGGCCTTGCCGGGCGGCGGGCAGGCGCAGGCGGGCGGGCGGCTCTACCGCGAGAGTGGTAAGACGCTGGCCGCCCAGTTCGTCGCCTACTTTGACGCGCACGGCGGCTTGCCGATCCTCGGCCTCCCGCTCAGCGAGGCAGCGAACGAGAACGGCCTGCTCACCCAGTACACGGAGCGGGCGCGGCTAGAATACCACCCGGAGGCCAAACCGCCCTACGACGTGCAGCTTGGTTTGCTGGGTGTGGCCCTCACTGCTGGGCGCGAGTTCGCCCGCCCTGCCAGTGCAATCACCGACCCACGGGCAACTAGCTACTTCGCCGAAAGCGGCCACACCCTGCGCGGCAAGTTCCGCGACTACTGGCAGGCGTATGGGGGCCTGACCCAGTTTGGCTTCCCTCTCAGCGAGGAGTTTGTGGAGGTTAGTGCGGCGGACGGCAAGCCCTACAGCGTGCAGTACTTTGAGCGCAACCGCTTCGAGTACCACCCAGAGAACAAACCGCCCTACGACGTACTACTTGGTCTGCTGGGCCGCGATCTGCTGCAAGAGCGGGTGACAGTGAAGGAGGAGTTGCTGACCCTGTCCACCTACCAGTACCAGCAAGCCCTCTACGACCAGCCGGGCGACAGCATCGCTCCCTACCAGCGGCTGCACTTCGACCAGGTTGGCCCACCGCAGCCGCAGGGCTACAGGCTGCTCACCCTGGAGAACCGCTACCTCAAGGTTAGCGTGCTGCCAGAGCTTGGCGGGCGCGTCTACGGCTTGCTGTTCAAGCCGACCGGCCACCAGCAATTCTACCAGAACGCGGTGGTCAAGCCCAGCAACTTTGGACAGCGCGGCTGGTGGCTGGGGGTGGGTGGCATCGAATGGGCCTTGCCCACAGAGGAGCATGGCTACCTGGAGAACGTGGCCTGGGACTATGCGGTGCAGACTACTGCCGACGGCTCGGCTAGCGTGCGGGTAACGACGACCGAGCGTACTAGCGGCCTGCAACCGGCGATCACGATCAGCCTGCGCCCACTGGAAGCCGCTCTGCGCCTGCACCTGGAACTCGCCAACCCTGGCCCCACCCCCGCCAGCTACCAGTTCTGGCTAAACGCGATGCTGGCCCCCGGTGGCAGCAATACCGTCTCGCCGAACACCGAGTTTGCCCTGCCGATCAGCTTGGCCGTCACCCACAGCACCGCCGATAGCAGCCTGCCCCCCGCGCACAGCCGCTTTAGCTGGCCCAACTACGGCGGGCGCGACCTCAGCCGCTATGCCAACTGGCGCGACTACCTCGGCTTCTTCGCGGCGGAGACGACGGCGGACTGGGCTGCTGTCTACAACCACGACCGACAGGAGGGGGTGGTGCGCGTCTTCCCCCACCAGACCGCTCCTGGCCTCAAGTTGTTCGCCTTCGGCCCGCGCTTCGACCCCAAAATCTACACCGACGACGGTTCGCAGTACCTTGAGTTGTGGGGTGGGGTGCAGGCGACCTTCTGGGACAGCAATCGGCTGGCGGCGGGCGTGAAGCTAGCCTGGGACGAAAGCTGGTATCCCCTACTTGGCACTGGTGCGCCGCGCATCGCCACCGCCGCTGCTAGCCTCAACCTCAGCCTGTTGGACGGCAATCGCCTGCGGATTGCCATTGCTGCCAGCCACCCCAACCTCGGCGGCAGGCTGGTGCTACGCAACCTGACTACGGGCAGCACGCAGGAGGGTCGCGCCGATGTTGCCCCCGACAAGCCGCTGATCGCCGAAACTCCGGCTAGCCCCGGCTCCTACAGCCTGGACTACTACGCCGCCGACGGTTTGCTGCTGGCTGCCTGGCAAGGGGAGCTACGCTAGCCAGCAGCAACAAGAGAGGCCATGCAGCGATTTGCACGGCCCTCCTGCTATCTACCAGCCTGCATCGGACTAGCCGCGCACGGCGGGGGTGTCCACCAGATGTTCGACGATAAACCAAACCTGCTTCTCGTTGGTGCGTAGCACCTCGCTCATCAGCAAGTCGTTAGTGCCATCGTCGCCGCTCTCGGCAGTCTCCTTGATCGCCTGATGAACCTCGCCGATGATCAGTTCATGGGCTTCTAGCAGGCGAGCAAGCATAGCAGGTACTTCTTCTGCGCCGTTGGGTGGCCGCTTGATCTTGGTGATCTCGGCCACGTGGCGCGGGTCGGCCACGGCAATGCCGCCCAGAGTCTGCACCC
>JBBROH010000027.1:0-29101 GCA_038229595.1 Chloroflexia bacterium
ACTCGCCCTTCGCCCGCATGGTGCCAGCGTTGGAGCGTGAGTTTCGCCAGCGTCTGCTCTACCTCTGGGCGGACGAGGATGTGGACAGGCCGCCCGTGATCGTGGTGGCCGAGCGTGCGGGTGAGGTGCTAGCGATGGCCGAATGCTATGTGGAGACGCTGCCGGGCTGGTTGAGCAACTACCGCCTGCCTGATGGCAATTACGGCTACCTCAACAGCGTGGGTGTGCGCTCCGACCTGCGTGGGCTAGGCATTGGTCGCCTGCTGGTGCAGGGGGTGTTCGAGCAACTGGCGGCTTATGAACCGCTAGGCTACGCCCTCTGGTTTACCTACTCCAACCCGCTCTCTAGCAAGTTCTGGCCGCACCTGGGCTTTCGCCCGCTCTGGACGCAGTACCAAAGGCGGCGGGGGATCGCGGGTACACCACTCTGGCACGCCGAGGGATGAGCGACCTGCTAATAGTAGAAGACTTGGTGGTTAGCTACGGTGGCATTGAGGCGGTCAAGGGCATCAGCTTCGCGGTGGCCGAGGGGCAGGTGGTGGCTATCGTGGGCGCAAACGGCGCAGGCAAGACCACGACAATGCACGCTCTCTCTGGCCTGCTGAAGCCGCAGCGAGGCAGCATCCGCTTTGCTGGCGCAGAGATTGCCCGCCAGCCCGCGCACCAGATCGTTGCTCGCGGGCTGGTGCAGGTGGCCGAGGGGCGCGCGATCCTCGGTCAGATGAGCGTGGCCGAAAACCTGACGATGGGGCTGACTGCCGCTGGCTCACGCACTGGCGGGCCAACCGTCGCTGCGATGTACGACCGCTTCCCCATCCTTGCCCAGCGGCGCAGTCTGCCCGCCGGTCAGTTGTCGGGTGGCGAGCAGCAGATGTTGGCTATTGCCCGCGCCCTCCTGGCCCATCCGCGCCTGCTTTTGCTGGACGAACCTAGCATGGGGCTGGCTCCACTGCTGGTCAAGCAGGTGTTCGAGATTGTCGCTGCATTGAAGGCGGCGGGTAGCACTATCCTACTCGTCGAGCAGAACGCGCTCAAAGCCCTGCGCCTGGCCGACTACGCCCATGTGTTGGAGCGGGGCCGCATCACCCTCAGTGGCACTGGCGCACAGTTGCTGGCCGACGAGCAGGTAGCGAAGGCATACCTGGGGACGTAGGCAGATGCGCCTTGCTTGAAGGAGAAGGTGGGGCTGTGGGCAGCTTTGGCAACAATCCTGCGGCTGCCCACCGCTCCAAGAGCCGCACATCGGTTATAATAGCCTCGTCGCATACAACATAGTTTCGCATAGGAGAAGCCCCATATGTCCCTCATGCAAGTTGGCAAAGAAGCCCCAACCTTTACGCTCAAGGATCAGGCTGGCAAGGCTATCGACCTCGCTAGCTATCGCGGCAAACAGCCGGTCGTCCTCATCTTCTACCCCGCCGACGAAACTCCCGGTTGCACCAAACAGATGTGTGCTGCCCGCGACGACAACGCGCTGTACGAGCAGGCAGGCGTGGCCGTGTTCGGGGTCAACCCTGGCAGTGCCGAGTCGCACCAGAGCTTCATCGCCAACCATAGCCTGACCACCCCGTTGCTGGTAGACGAGGGGCTGAAGGTGGCGGGCGATTACGACGCGCTGACGACCTGGCAGGGCCAGCCCTCCGTCAACCGCACGGTAGTAGGCATCGCAGCCGACGGCAGGATCGCCTTCTACGAGCGCGGTATCCCCGCCACCAGCCAAATCCTGGCCGCCTTCAAGTAGGGGGTTTGATGAGCAACCAACCTGAACTGGATGTGCAGGCGGGGCTGGCGACCACGCTGGGCATGACGATCACCGAGATGACCGCCCAGCGCGTGGTGGCGACCATGCCAGTCACTACAGCCCACCACCAGCCGTTCGGCTACCTGCACGGCGGCGCGAGCTTGGCCCTGGCCGAGACCGTCGCCAGCATCGGCGGCCAACTTAATTGCCCAGCCGGTAAGTCAGCCTTCGGGCTGGAGATCAACGCCAACCACTTGCGGCCCAAGCGTGAGGGGTTGCTAACCGCCACCGCCACCCCCCTGCACGTCGGGCGTAGCACGCAGGTCTGGCAGGTGGAGGTACGAGACGAGGACGGCAAGCTGGTCTGCATTGCCCGCTGCACCGTTGCAGCGGTGGACAGTAGCTAGCGCACAGTGCAGAGGGGATGGCTCCTCCTCCAGCTACGGCTTCCACATCTACCCTGTCTACGGCTGAGCAAAGCGGCAAGCGTCAGCCAGGCAGTGGCGAGCCACCCAATAGAAATGGCGGTAGCTAAACATAAAGTGCCTGTTTTGTTTGGCCCCAAACCCTGGCCTAAGCACAGTTCTTGCTATAGAAGGTGTAAGGGAAGGTGCAAGCAAAATCAACGTTGAGGTGGGAAGCAATGCAGCAAGAGAGCAGCCCCGACCCACAGTACCAGATCAGGGATAAGCGCACCCGGCTCGCTAGTGGGTTCCTGGTGCTGATCATTGTGCTACTCAGTGTCGTCCCCACCCTGATCTCGCTCCGCGCCCTGAGCATTGGCGACGACCTGATCACCAAAATACGCCCACTGATCGATAGCAGTAACCGCTTTGGCACGTTGATGAGCGACCAGGAGACAGGGCAGCGCGGCTACATCCTGACCAGCAAGGAGCAGTTTCTCGAACCGTACAACGCAGGGCGGAGCGACCTGGCAAAGCTCTGGCTGGCCGCCGAGGAGCAAGCTCTTGTAATTGGCGGGCAGGCTCCCACCCTGCTCGCGCAGGTCAAGAGCGACGCTACTGCCTGGCAGGCGCAGTTTGGTGAACGCGACTTGCAACTGGTCAAGGCAGGCAAGGCGGATCAGGCGGAGGCGGAAGTGGGTTCGGGGGCGGGCAAGGTTGCCTTCGACCGCTTCCGCGCCAGCAATATTGCGTTTGGCAACCACCTGGCTGAGCTACGTACCCAGATGATAGCCGAGCGCAACAATTGGGTTCTTGCCCAGGAGATCAGCATCATCTTTCTTGGTATAATCGGCTTGCTGGCGGTTGGCCTGCTCTACTACATCAACAACATCTCGCGCCAATACCTGGTGGAGACAGTGCGGCTGGCCGAAGCGACCCGCGCCCGTGACGACCTGCTCTCGGTCGCCCGCCACGAGCTACGCACCCCAATCACCTCGATCAAGGGCTACAGCCAGATGGTAATGCGACGGCTGCGGCGGCAGATTGCCGAAGGCAACACCGTGACCCTCAAGCGCGACGACTGGGACAAGATCACCAGCCATCTTGATACTATTGACCAGCAGAGCGGCAGGCTAGAGCGTATGGTGGAGGAGTTGCTCGATGTAAACCGAATGCTAGACCGCGACGACAATCTGCAACGTACTGCTACCGATTTGGTGCGCCTCTGCCAACACGTGCTGGACGAGTTGCGCCCGCTCTCGCCCAACCACCAGTTGGAGTTGGAGAGTGGGGAGGGCGTGACTGCCATGCTGGACGCGAACCGGATGGAGAGGGTGCTGTACAACCTGGTGGGCAACGCGATCAAGTACTCGCCCGACGGCGGTAAGGTGACACTTAGCCTTCGGCGGATGCGGCAGGATGTCGTCTGCACCGTCAGCGATGCCGGGCTGGGTGTCCCAGCGGCAGAACAGGAGCGTCTTTTCCAACGCTTCTATCGCGCCAGCAACGTAGGCAGTGGCGCAACCAAGATCAGCGGCTTTGGTCTCGGCCTCTATGTCAGCAAGCGGATCATAGAGCAGCACGGCGGGCGCATTTGGATGAACAGCGAGGAGGGCCGGGGCAGCCAGTTCGCCTTCAGCCTCCCCCTATAAGCCACCTCCTCCCGTCCGCTGCAATCACAGGAGCTAGCGGGTGGGGTAAAACGCTAGGGCAGCCACTCTCTCCTTGCGGCGAGCAACTGCGCGGCAGCGGCAAGAGCAGTTGTGGGACTGATGCTCTCTATCCCAGCGGAGGTTTCCATTGCCCGCTTCCAGAGCGGCACGCCCGCGATGAAGAAGGCTTGCGGCTGGTAGTCAGCGGGGGTCAGCACCTGCCAGGTGTGGCCCTGCTCTGCTTCTGGCAGATAGGGGCGATAGTTGTGTAGGCTGGTTGGGCCGTAGATGCCCAGCACGCTGGTGCCGAGGGCGGCGGCCATGTGCAAAGGGCCGGAGTCGTTGCCGATAAACAGGCGGCTGCGTTCCAGCACCGCCGCGCTCTCCAACAGCTTTGCCTGCCCCACCAGGCTGATCAGGTGGCGGCTGACGGTGCGGCGGGGCAGGCGGCTTTGGCCGATCACCGCTGCCGCAATGCCGCTGTCCTCCGCCCCGCCCACCAGCAGCACCCGCGCCCCATGCCGCTCGATCAACAGGTCGGCCAGGGCCGCGAAGTGCTGGCTGGGCCACCGCTTCTGGCCCTTCACCCCCTCGCCGCCTGGGTGTACTGTGATCACCAACTCGCGTTCTGGCACAATCTGCAAGCGGTGCAGTAGTTGCTCTGCCGCCGCATGGTGGGCCGGACGCAGATGCAGGCGTGGGCGGCTGGCGGCTGGCACTGCAATGCCGAGGTCTAGCTCAAGGGCGCGGTTGAAGATTTGCACGGCGTGTAGGCTGCGCCACAGTCGCGCCCTGGGCGAGTCGGGCAGCAGCCACCAGAGGGGTGGGTAGTGCGCCCAGGCCCGCCGTTGCGGGGTAGAGAGCAGGGTTAGCCAGCCGATGGCCGGGCAAAACTCGACCACCAGATCGTACTTCTGCTGATGCAGCCAGCGGTAGAGGCCCGCCAGCCGCCCCAACCCCCACTGCGCCCAGCTTTGGCGGGTGGGATAGCCGATCAGCCCATCCACATCGGGGCTACTCTCCAGTACTGCCCGGTTGTTGGGGAAGACGAGGGCGTGGATGGTCGCCTGCGGGTAAGCCAGGCGCAGGGCGTGTAGGGCAGGGGTGCAGAACAGGGTGTCACCAATAGGCAGCAAGACGAAGGCAGCGATGCGGCGGGGATGCGCCACCCGGCTACTTGCTTTCGCGGTAGAAGCCGATGATCTCGCGCTGCTCGCTGTCGCTGCTCATCACTTCAAGGAAGCTGACCCGCCACCAGGGGAAGGTGACGCTCCGCACCCCGTTCGCCAGGTAGGCAACAGCCTTGCCGTCCTTGCGTCGGGGGTTGAGGATCGTCACCGTAGTGTCGGTCGCCTCTGGCAGGGCTTCGATCTCTGCCAGGATCGGGTCTTCGTTGGAGATGTGGAGGATGATAGTGATAGCCAAGTCGGGTTTTCTCCTGCTGCTTGCTAGTTGACCGTCTCCATTACCACCTTCATCACCACATTGCCCAGGCGCAGTTCGTCGCCATCCTTGAGGGCAGTGGCAGTGTGGGGGGGGAGCCGCTGCTTGTTGAGGAAGGAACCGTTGACCGAGCCAAGGTCCATCACATAGTAGGTGTCGTCGTTGCGGCTGATCTGGGCGTGCTTGCGCGACACGCCCGCTTCGTAGCCGCCGTCGGGGTCGAGGTCAACCTGGGGGAAGATGCCATTGGCGCGGTCGCTGCGGCCAATCTGTATCTCTGTGTCGGGTAGCCAGTTGCTCAGGCGGCCCGTATTGAGGATCAGCAGGCGTAGGCGGCGGGCGCGGGTGGGTAGCGAGATGCCGCCTTGCCCGCCAGCAGGCAGCGGTAGGGTGCCGATCTTCTCGCCACCGCCACCGCCACCACCGCCACCGCCACCACCGCCACCGCCGCCACCGCTACCCTCACTAGGGCGCAGGGTGTCAGTTGGCGCACCATTGGTGGTGGGGGGCGGCAGGTTGATCGCCAGCGGGTTGGCCGCTGCCGACGAGTCGACCTCTGCTGCGGCGGCCAGGTAGGTGCCGCAGTTCTCGCAGTAGAGCGTACCTTCAACCCATTCAGTAGCGCACGTTGGACACTTGATCATCTTTTTCCTCTTTTGCCCCCGATTACGGCTTCGGTTTTAGCGTGAGATATTGGTGGTGTTCAGCTTCATACCCTGGAACAGCTTGGCGGTACCAGCACTGGCGACCAGGCCACGCGTGCCATACTTGATCTTCTTGGTGCCGCTGCGCGAAGCCTGACCAAACCCTTCCAGGTGTTCGATCTCGCGCTGCACTGTCTCGGCCAAATCCTTATCGCCTGCGTTGAGCAGGTGGGTAGCGACCATCTTCAACTTCATCGTCGCCTGACGCACATCGCCCGCCTTGAGGTCCTGCCAGGCCCGGCCCTGCAACTTGAAGGCGATCAGCCGCTCCACCACCGACTTGATCACCGCACTAACCGGGTAAGGCGGCTTCACTTCGAGGCTGTAGGTGAGGGTCATCTCGTCGGCCACCGCCTGCGGCTCCCCCTCCATGCTCGGTAGGTCGTAGACCAGGCAGAGGCGGCCCAACCTGCGCTGCCCCGGTGCCTGCGGTGCGATCAGCACTTCGGCAAGGAAGAACTGCTCCTCGTCGGCGCGCAGGTGGCCGAGGCTGATCGAGGTGAGTAGAGCCTCGCGGTTGGGGGTGAGGCGGGCAAGGGTGTTGCTGCGCTCTACATCGCGCTCCTGCTCCTGCACTATCATCCGCTGCTGCTCTTGCTCCTTGCCTGCGCGCGCCTCCCCTTCACCGATCATTGTGGGCCGCTCGCCCGGCTCTGTCGGGCCGCTAACTGCCCGCGGCAGGGCGGGGGGCAGCGGCTGGTTGAACAGATTGTGGAGGTCGCCCCCTGTGTTGTTGCCTGCTTGCTGCGCCTCTGGTTGGTTGACTACGTTGCTGATCCTCACCCCCAGGAGGCTGCGCCCAGCCCGCTGCGCGCTGCTGGCCCCTGGGTCGCTGGCCGCCTGCGCGGTCTGCTCGGCCTGTTGGCGGGCAAGGACGATCTGGCGGTCGCGTTCAGCCTGCTCGTCGCGCTCGCGTTCCAGGCGCACTTCCTCGGCGGCTCCCGCTTCGAGGGCGGCCTGACCAAGAACCTGGGCCACCGCCTTCGGTTCGCTGAACTTCAACTCGCTGATCAGCGGTGTCACGCGGTAGAGCTTCTGCAACTGCGTTCCCTGTTCCAGGTAGAGAGCGACAGTGGCGTTGCGGGCGTAGATCGAGCGGAAGCCCTCCACCTTGTTCTTGAAGGCCGCGCTGATCTTCTCTGGCGTGTCTATGTACTCCGAACTGCTGCCGGTGCGGGCGGCTATCGTCTCCAGCAAGTCCTCGTTCCACTCGTCGCCCAGGCCCAGCGGCGAGATTATTATCTTCTTCTCTGCTGCGAGGCGGGCCAGGCGCACGCACTCATCCTCGTCACCGTAAGTCTGCCCATCGGTTAGCAGCAGCATATAGTTGATCAGGTTGGGCGCGTAGGCCGAGTTGATCTCGTCCAGCCCCATGCTGATCCCTGAAGCCATCTCCGTGCCACCGCGTGCTTCAATCGAGTCGATCATGTTCTTGATCTGGTCACGGGCCTGTACACGCTGCGAACGGACAACCACCGAGGCGCGGTCGTTGAAGCTGACTACCGAGAAGGTGTCGGTTGGCGATAGCTGGTCTACGATGTAGCGGGCGGCCTCCTTGACGCGGGCCATCTTCTCTCCACGCATAGAGGAACTGCGATCCAGCACCAGGCAGATGTTGAGTGGGATTTTGGTCACGGCCTGCGTCTGGTTGGGGGCGACCTGCACCAGCATATAGAGCAACTGGCGGTTGGCGGTGGGGCGCACGGTGTTGGTACTAAACATATGGCTCATGTTCAGCACCCTGTCGCGGCCTGCCGTGCTGCTACTTTTAGTTTCATCCATAAAACCCCCCTGCCTCCCTTCTCCCGCCCGCTGTGGGCTGTTGTGGCATACCACGCTGCTTTACTGCGCGGCTCAATCGAGCGCAACCACTATAGTGCTGACGTTATCTTCTACGTGGGCGGCCAGGGCAGCAGCGACCAGCGCAGCGGCAGCCTCGGCGGGGGGAGCTTGCAGGTAGGCTGCGATCTCCTCCCCCTCCACCGCGCTCCAAAGTCCGTCGGAGCAGAGCAGCAGCCGTTGCTGATCAACAAGCGTGTTGCTGTAGACCTCAACCTCCACCTCGATGGCGATACCAACTGCGCGGTAGAGGCTGCTGCGCTGCTGCGAACTTGCCGCGTCCGCCTCGCTCATCTGGCCCATCTCTACCAGGCGGGCGACCATCGAGTGGTCGGCTGTGACCTGCGTCAGTTCGCCTGCCTTGTCGAGCAGATAGATGCGCGAGTCGCCAACGTGGGCGGCGTAGAGGCGGCGGCCTAGCACCAGGGCAACGGTCAGCGTCGTCGCCGGGTTGTTGCCGTTGCCCGCCATAGCGAACAATTCGGTATTTGCCTCGCGCACCGCCTCGGCCATGATGTCGCCGACAGTGCCGCCCATCACCCCCGCCTCGTGGCCGCCGAGCATCGGTAGGTAGAGGCGTTCGAGCAGCCGCCCTGCCACCCGCTTGACGGCGTAGGCACTGGCGAGCGCGCCACTGCCGCTGCTGCTCACCCCATCGGCAACGATGAACAGGCCAAAGGGGAGATCGCCGTCCGCTCCGGTCTGGTTGGGCAACTGGCTGGCAAGGGCGAATACGTTGTCCTCGTTCTCCTGCTTGCCCCCCACGTGGCGCAAGGCCGCGTAAGCCAGGTAGCTGCTGGCAGAGCCATTGCTCACCTGTTCACTTGTCCCGGTCCTGAGCTTTGCTTTCATGATGTTCTTTCAAGGTGCAACGCTAACCATCACTGTCCTGGTTGGCTTAGGTGGCAGATCAATTGCTGCTTTGCCCGCCACCATTGCTGTTTGGTTGCTGGCGTTGGTGCTACGGCAGTTCCTTCAGGGGTGGGTGCGGTGCCAGCAGCTGCTGCCTCCTTCTAAATCGCCAGCGCATACAGCTTGTTGTCGGTGCTACCGATGTAGACGATGCCATCTTCTATCGTCGGCGAAGACGGTACTGGCCCCAGGGTGGGGAACTGCCAGCGCAAGGCTCCATCGCGGGTTGCCAGCGAGTATACCATCTTGTCGGACGCGCCGAAGTAGACAGCGTTATCATGAACGCGGGGTGAAGATGTGACCTGCCCGCCTGTCTTGTACTTCCAGACCAGCCGCCCCGACTTCATATCCACACAGTAGAGGAAGCCGTCTACCCCGCCGACATAGACCCGGCCAGCCTGCACCGCTGGCGAGGAGAAGATGAAGCCGTCAGTGCGGAACTTCCAGGCGGCGTAGCTGCTCTCCAGGTCAACGGCATAGATGTTGTTGTCCATCGCGCCGAAGATCGCCAGCCCGTCGGTGATCGCCGGGGTAGAGATGATCGACATCCCCGCGTTGAACTTCCAGCGCAAAGCCCCAGTTGTCGCGTCCAGGGCGTAGAGGTGATTGTCGTTCGCGCCGATGTAGACGTTACCGCGGCTAAACGAGGCAGACGAGCGCACGCTCATCCAACAGCGATACTTCCACACCTGCCGCCCGGTCTTGGCATCCAGGCAGTAGATGAACTGGTCGTCGGAGCCAAAGTAGATCAGGCCGTTGTTGATCTTTGGCGAGGAGCGGATTGGAGCGTTGCTGCGGAACTCCCAGACCTTGCGCCCACGGATCGTATCGAAGGCGTAGAGGATGTGATCCTCGGAGCCGACGAACACCATGTTCTCGCTGGCGCAGGGTGAGGAGGAGATACCGTTCTCGGTCGCGGCCTTCCAGAGGAACTCACCCGACTTGGCGTTGAGGGCATAGAGGTTGGAGTCGTAGGAGCCGATATAGACGACCCCTTTGTAGACGATGGGTGAGGAGCGAATCTCATCTTCGCTGGCAAAGTCCCATAGCATATCGGTGGAATCGCCGATCAGGTGGGGGGCGTTGCTGGGGTCCATGAAGGCAGTGCCAGGGATCGCCATGCGCGAGGGGCCAAGCTTGGCGGGCAGGCCGCTAGTCTCCTGCGGTTGCGTGGTAGGTTGCTGTGGTTGCATGGTAGGCTGTGGCGGGCTGGCTGCTGTAGTGCTGCCTACCGCTGCCCCACCATTGAGGGCAGCAGCTTCGTTCGGCGACCGCTGGGCAAGGATCGCCAGCAGAGCCTGCCGCATCTCCTCAGCGTTGGCCCAACGGCGGGTAGCATCGTACTCCAAAGCCTTCATGATCAGGGTTTCGGTGGCAGGGCTGATGCGCGCGTTGAGGCGGCGGGGCGGGCGTTCGTGGAAGGTGAAAGGGGTCTCAGTGCGCGGGTCGCTGTTGGTCAGCAGGTGGTGCATGGTTGCACCCAGGGCGTAGATGTCGCCCCGTGGCTCGGCGATACCCCGATACTGCTCAGGCGGCGAATAGCCCTCGGTGCCGATCATCGTTCCCTTCTTGTCGCTCTGGAACACCTTAGCGATACCAAAGTCCACCAGCATGATGCGGCTAGAACTGTTGTCGAACATAATATTGCTGGGCTTCATGTCGCGGAAGACGATGGGTTGGGGCTTGTGGCCGTGCAAGTAGTTGAGGACATCGCAGATTTGGATCGACCAGCGCAGCACCTCATCCTCTGGCATTGGCCCGGCCCGGTCGTCGAGCATACTCTCCAGGTCTTTGCCGTCAATATACTCAAGCACCAGGTAGACTTTGCCTTCGAGGCTGAAGTAGTCGTAAATCTTGGTGATCGAGGTATGGTTGAGGGTGGCGAGGATACTAGCTTCGCGTTCAAAGTTGGCAAGGCGAACACGCCCCACCGAGGGATCGGTGGTGGTGTCGAACATCTCCTTGATCGCGGTGTAGCGCAGTACGTTGGCGAAGCGAAGATCGCGGGCGCGGTAGACCGTACTCATCCCGCCCACGCCGCGTACCTGCTCAATCTCGTAGCGATCCATCAGCACTGTGCCACGTGTGAGGGTTGTCACCCCACTGATCGTGTTACGCATCGCGTCCAGCTGGCTAGTCTGGCCGCTGTGATCGCTCGCGCTGTTGATCGCCGCTGCCGCCCCCAACCCCACGCCGACAGCGGCATCGCTACCGTTGCCTGCCTCCTCGTCGCGGCGGCCAGTGCCGTTGCCGCCCGCATCAGGTATGCCAATCTTCTTTATCAACATTGCTGTACCCGCCTTGTCCGCGCCCCCAACCCTTGTTGCGAAGTAAGCAAAGAGGGCCGACAGCCACCATGCGGCTCGGCTCACCTGCTCGTCCACTCTCCACCGGCCCGGCACAAAGCCGCGCTCTCAGTCCACAGCAAGCAAACAAGGGTGGCTAACGCTTCTGGGTGGGGGCAAATAAGATAAGCGGGCAGTAGGGGCGGGGACGAGGAGATGAAAGATGCCTCAAGGATATGATAATCCGCCTGACCACTGTGCTACGTACTTGCCTTTGCCTTGTTGTCGTTGCCTTAACCGTGCCGTGCCATTTGAGACTTACAACATTATAAGCCATAGGTGCTACTAATGCAACAAGCACTTCCAGCTTGACGATAAAGTGGTACTTCTGTCCACCGCCGTTAGCCAGGAAGTACCATAGCTGCCTCACCTTCTGGCGGTCGGGTAGGTCAGCGGGCGGTAACTTCGGCCTTGAAGATCGTATTGCGGATGTTGATGTCGTAGTCGCAGGCTCCGCAGTGGCCGAGGGTCAGGTTAGCGCGCACGTCGTTCGGCTGGCGGCTGATCACCAGCGTGTGGCAGTTGGGGCAGCGGGTGTTGATCGGCACGTTCGGGTCACCAGTGTCGAGGTAGATGAAGTCGAGGCCAGCCGCCTGCCCCATCTCCTTCGCCCGCTCCAGTGCGTCGCGCCCATCCGCATCGAGCGCACGACCGGGGGCGAGGCGCAGTTGCCAGGGGGTGCGCTTGCCCAGCGCGATCCTTATCCACTCTGCAATCTGGCCGAGGTTGGCTGAGTCATCGTTGACCCCAGCATAGAGGGGGGTGCTGACCTCCACGTGAACCTTCCACTGCTTCTGCGCCCGCTCGGTCGCAGCCAGGATTTGCTGGTAGCGTGGGGCGCGGCGCATGATGCGGTAGAGGTGGTCGTCGAGGCCCAATATCTCTACCTGCCAACCGTCCAGGTAGTGGCCGAGTTGATCGAGTGGGTCATCGGTCAGGAAGCCGTTGGTTCGCACTGAGGTAAACAGACCCCGCGACTTCGCCAGCTTGACGCAGGGCAGCAGGTATTCGAACCAGATGATCGGCTCGCTGTAGACCCAACTGATGCCCCGCGCCCGCTGCTGGATCGCCACCTCTACCAGCTTGTCGGGGGCAACCTCGCGGCCCAGCCGCTCTGCGGGGATGGTTGGGTCGGCAAAGCCGTGGATGCTGTGACCATTGCCGCCCCAACTGCCGACCGCCAGGCTGCGGGTAGCGGGGAAGAAGTGATAGAAGGGGATGCGCTCGACGCTGATCAACTGGGCGGTGGCAACCTGGGCATAATTGAGGGTGTAGAGCTTGCCGTCTTCATTGACGCGCACTCGGCACGCCCCACTGTGGCCGGGAGCGATGCGGCAGCGGTACTCGCACAACTCGCAGAATAGGCGATCCTTATCCTGGTGGTAGAGCGCGGCTTCGCGCATCGGCTGTCCCTCCCTTTGCTGACAACGGCGGTTGTTCTGCGTTTATTATATAGCTTCTCACGGCAGTTGACAATAAAGCCAGCCCAGGTAGTCAGGCAGGGTTGAAGAACATCTGGCAGCGGCTTGGCTCAGCAGCCCAGCGAACCACAGTTTGGCAGGGCTGGTATAATAGAGGGAAAGGGGGGAAGGAATGTTTGATGAGCAAAAACCGGCTGGCTGCTGGCGGGCAATCGTACCAATCCTGGTGATCGGGCTGCTTGTGGTCTACGGCGCGGTCGCGGTGGGGGCAGGCGATCCCTTCTTCTTCATGGGCGGGGTCAGCGGTGAGGTAAGTGAGGCGATAGTCTACGATCATGGCAGGATGTATGTGATCAAGCCCGGTGGCAGGGGCTTCGACCAGATCGTTAAGACGACGCACGAGCAGTTGCCGAAGGTCGTGGCTGCCCCCCCGATTGGCACCAGCAACGTAACGGTGGATGGAACGATCCGCAAGAAGAACCTTGCACTCGAACTGCGCTACAAGTCAAAAGGCTTTGTCCACAGTAACTACAATATCGGTAGCTTCGACCGCCTGATCATCCCCCTAGATGGGGTGGAGGCGCAGGACGATGTGTACTTCACTGCCTATATCGACCTTGACAAGAACGAAGTCTGGGTTGCCAAAGCTCCACAGTTGCAGACAGAGAGCATGGATCGTATCCGCAGGGTGATTAGTGATGCTGGCTACTAGAAAGGATGAGGGCGATGGCAGGACAGGGTGAAGTAGTGATCCTTGAGGGGGCGCGCACGGCGTTTGGCAGCTACGGTGGGGCGTTGCGCGAGGTGAGCGCAACCGACTTGGGGGTGGTCGTCGCCCAGGAGGCCATGCGCCGCAGCGGGGTAGCTGCGGCGGAGATCGAGAGCGTGGTGATCGGCAGCGTCGTGCAGTCTAGCAACGATGCGGCTTACCTTGCCCGCCACGTTGGTTTGCTGGCGGGCATCCCGCGCCAGGTTCCTGCCTTGACCGTCAATCGGCTCTGTGGCAGCGGCCTGGAGGCGATAGTGCAGGCGGCCCACGCGATCTTGTTGGGGGAGGCGCGCTATGTGCTGGCGGGCGGCAGCGAGAATATGAGCCTGACCCCCCATGTAGTGCGCGGCGCACGCTTTGGCTTCGCCCTGGGTCAGGCCAACATGGAGGATTACCTCTGGTCGGCCCTGACCGACAGCTACAACGGGCTGGCGATGGGCATGACGGCGGAGAACCTGGCCGCCAAATACGAGATTACCCGCGAGGCGCAGGACGAGTTCGCCCTTAGCAGCCAGCAGCGGGCGGTTGCTGCGATCCAGGGCGGTCGGCTGGCTGAGGAGATCGTGGCGGTGCCAGTCAAGGACAAGAAGGGCAACGTGACCGAGTTCGCCCAGGACGAACACCCGCGTGCCGACAGCAGCTTGGAGAAGCTGGCGAAGTTGAAGCCGAGCTTTAAGGCGGGTGGCACGGTGACAGCAGGCAATGCCAGCGGCATCAACGATGGCGCAGCGGCTCTGGTTGTGGCTGATGGAGCGGCGGCGCGGGCGGCGGGCAGGCAGCCGCTCGGTCGCCTGCTAGCCTGGGGGACGGCTGGGGTTGACCCCGATATTATGGGCATTGGCCCAGTGCCAGCGATCCAGCAGGCTTTGCAGCGAGCGGGCCTGACCCTGGCTCAGATCGACCTGTTCGAGGTGAACGAGGCGTTTGCGGCCCAATACCTGGCGGTGGAGCGTGAACTGGGCCTGGATCGGGCGCGCACCAACGTGAACGGCGGCGGCATTGCTCTCGGCCACCCGCTTGGCGCAAGCGGCGCACGCCTGGCCCTGAGCATCCTCTACGAACTGCGTCGCCAGAACCTGCGCTATGGCGTAGTGGCTCTCTGCATTGGCGGCGGGCAGGGCATCGCGGCGGTCTTCGAGCGGCTCTAGCGGCGGCCAACTGCCTCCCCTGGGTTAGGGTGTTGCTTGGTACGTGTCCTGCTCTACTAAGCAGTCGAGGAGGCACACGATGCACAAACACCCCGGTAGCGATCCCCAACCCCTGACTTGTAATTACCCTGGCAGATTGGCTAAAATGGGCTGTGACTTGTAGCCACCCGCCAGAGGAGATTGCTTTGCGCCCAAACCGCCTAACCTTGCGTGCCCTGCTCATCCTGTTGCTGACCGCCTGCGACAGCACGCCCACTCCGACCCCCATGCCGCCCGCCCTGACCCCAGCGGCTAGTAACACTGCGTTGCTGATCCAGGCCGCCGCCAATATGCGCCAGCTAAAGAGCTACCGCATCGAGGCCGCGGGGGTGGAGGTCAGCGAGGGGCGCACTGGCTCCTTCAATGGTGACGTGGACGTAGTGGGCAGCAAAACCAGCCTGCGGATTACCTATTCGCCCACCCTGACTGTGCGCCTGATCAGCATCGGCTCTGCTACCTACATCAGCCCCGACGATGGGCAGACCTGGCGGCAGACGCAGGTGAGCGGTGGCGAGGTGATCAACAACCTGACCGCTGCCTGGCTGGGTCTGCAACAGAGTGAGATCAACCGGGCGGGGACAGCCCTGCAAGACGCTAGCCCGCTGATGGTGGCGATTGACGGCGTGCAGTGTAAGCACCTGACCGCCGATGCTGCCGCCTTGCCAACCGTCGCCAAAGCGGGTAGCACCTTCAACGGTGGCACGGTCGAACTGTGGCTCTCGGCGGATAGCCGCCCGCTGATCCGTCAGCTACGGATTAGTGGCGACAGCAACGGCCTGCCCAACAGCACCACGATCAAGGTCAGCGACTTTGACGCAGCGTTCGTAATTAACGCGCCCACTACCCTCAGCCCGCCAACCACGACGGTGAGCCAGTGAGCGATTACACGATCAACGTCGAGCTAGAGGCTGCCTACACCGCCGCCGCTGCCGACTACTTCGCCCGCGCCGTCGCCTTTGTGCTGCGCGCCGAGGGGGTGCCGCCGCCGCTAGAGGTGAGTGTGCGACTGGTGGCCGACGCGACGATCCAGCAGTACAACCGTGACTACCTGGGCCACGACCGCCCCACTGACGTGATCGCCTTCGGCATGGCTGAGCAAGACGTAGCCAGTGCTGCCAGTCCGCACCCTGGGCCGCACGAGGGGGCAGTGGAGCAGGAGGCCGCGAACGGCACCGCTTACTGGCAGCACGAGGATGCGCGCATCCCGCTAGAACTGGTTGAGCAGAAGCAGCAGGTGGCTGGCCGCTTCTTGCTACCAGCCGCAGACGTGCTGCTGGGTGGGGGGGAGACCCCTTACCTGGGCGATATTATCGCCTCCTACGAGACCGCCGCGCAACAGGCTGCTGACTACGGCCACACGCCGCTGCAAGAGTTGACCGAGTTGGTGATGCACGGGACGCTGCATCTGTTGGGCTACGACGACCACGCCGAGGAGAGCTATCGCCTGATGCACCAGCACGAGGATCGCCACCTGGCCGCCTTCCTGGCCGCCGAGGCTGCACGATGAGCAAGCTGCACCCGCCCGCTGACGAGAGCGCAGGCCGGGTAGCCCGCAGTGCTACGCTCTGGCGCAGCTTCGGCTACGCCTGGCAGGGGCTACGCTATGTGCTGCGAACCCAGCGCAACTTCCGCATCCACCTGGCGGTAACGGCGGTGGTGGTTGCGCTTGGCCTGTTTGCTGGCCTCGGCTGGCTAGAGTGGGCAGTGATCGCGGTGATGGTCGTGATCGTGCTGGCTGGCGAGATGATCAACACCGTGATCGAGGCTGTGGTAGACATGGTGACGCAGGAGTATCACCCCCTGGCGAAGGTGGCTAAGGACGTGGCGGCGGCGGCTGTGCTGCTGGCGGCGGTGGGGGCGGCCGTGGTCGGCCTGCTGGTGATCGGGCCACACCTGCTGGCCCGGTTGGGCTGGCGGCTATGAGGGTGCTGTTCCTCACCCCCCAACTGCCGTACCCTCCCAGGCAGGGGTCGGCTCTGCGGAACTACTATCTCCTGCGTGGGCTAGCCGCGGCGGGCATTACTGTTGATCTGCTCACCTTCGCCAGCCCGATGCAAATCGCCGCCAGCCAGCAGAACCCCCTAACCGACCTCTGTAGCCGTCTGGAACTGGTGCCATTGCCGCCCGCTCGTTCGCTCCCTACGCGGCTGCGGACGCTGCTAGCCGGTAAGCCCGACATGGCCGCCCGCCTGCCCTCGCCCGCCTATGCCGCCCGCCTGCAAACCATGTCGGCAGCAGTGGACTACTTGCAGGTGGAGGGCGTGGAGATGGCCTCCTACGCGCTTAATTTGCGCCAACCCTTCTACTTTGACGCGCACAATGCTGAGTTCGTGATCCAGCAGCGGGCCGCCAGCACCGACGCAGGCAGCCTGCGCCGCTTGCCTAAGGCTGCCTACTCGTGGGTGCAGGCCCGCCGCTTGCAAGGGTACGAGCGCGTCCTTCTGCGCCGGGCGCGCCGCGTACTAGCTGTCTCTGCCCTCGATGCAGCCGCCCTTGCCAGCCTGGAGCCACAACAGGCAGCCAAGATCGCGGTTATAGCGAACGGCGTGGATACTGTGGAGTACGCCCCGGTCGCCTTGCCCACCCTACCGCCGGGCTGGGCCACCGCCAGCCTGGTCTTCACTGGGGTGCTGGACTACCGCCCGAACGTGGATGCACTCGACTGGTTCTGCCGCCGGGTCTGGCCTACCATCTACGCCGCTATGCCCATCGCCCGCTGCTACATCGTGGGGGCAAGGGCGAACGCTGCGGTGCAGGCTCTGGCTGCGATCCCCGGCGTAGTGCTGGTTGGCGAAGTGGCAGAAGTACAACCCTACATCGCGGCGGCCAGCCTGTTCGTGGTGCCAATGCGGATCGGCGGCGGCTCGCGGCTCAAGTTGCTGCAAGCTCTGGCGATGGGTAAGTGCATCCTCTCGACCACGCTGGGGGCTGAGGGGATAGCGGTCAGCCCTGGCCTGGACGTGGCGGTGGCCGATAGTGCAGCCGACTTTGCGGCCACTGCCCTGCGCCTGCTCAACGACGCAGGGGAGCGCAGCCGCTACGCCACCGCCGCCCGCCAGCTTGCCTTGCAGTATGACTGGCAGCAGATCGTTCCGCGCTTGAGCGCACTCTACGCCGCTGACAGCGACCAGGACAAAGCCTGGCGGAGTTTACAGAATTGACTTCCCTGAGCAGTGCCGATATACTATTGTGTGCCGTATACAACTCTGTAGTGCAAGCGAACGGCGCGACTTCTTCGCCAACAAGCCTGGGTCGTTGACACATAGCTTCTCCGTCCCTACCACTTTGGCTGAATAGTTTAGAAGCAGGCGCAGCAGATATTAGTGCCGCGTGTGGGTAGAAGCTGACCCTGCACTGTGACAAGAAGCATATTACTGACAAAGGAAACGAAAAGTGACAGGTAAACCAACGACCAGCCTGGGCCAAAAGGTACGTGATGCGCGCAAGGAGCGTAGGATCACGCAGGACGACCTAGCGGCTACGACCTTCAGCAAGAGTTACGTTTCGGCAGTTGAACTTGGCAAGATTCGTCCCTCGGTCGAGTCGCTGCGGCTACTTGCCACCCGGCTTGGCTACCCCGTCTCTTACTTCCTGGACGAAGGGCTGGGCGATGAGGTCGAGTTGCGGCGAGCTAGCTTCGCTGCTGCTGCCTACTACCTGGCTGGCAACGATCCGACCGGCGCAACCGTCGCCCTTGACGGTCTGGCTGCCGAGCAGTTGAGCGGCAATGAGCAGCTTAAGGCCCTGGCCCTGCTGGGCGAACTGGCCTTGCAACGCGGCCAGCTTGAGCAGGCCGAGCAGCAGCTTGGCCGCGCCCTCAGCTTGCTGGCCGAAGGCAATCCGCTTCGTTGCCACCTGCACTACCTGCTAGGCAGTATCAGCCAGCAGCAGCACAAGGGCTTCGCGGCGGTCGAACGCTTCAAGCTAGCCCTGGACGAAGTCTGCGATGACCCCGCGCAAGAGTTGGCGATCATCGCTGCCCTTAGCAGCGAGTACGCCGGTAGCGGGCGGCAGGATGAGGCTCTGGCTCTGCACGCCAGGGCCAGCAGCTTGCGCGCCCAGGTGAGCAACCCGACCCTGCTGGCGGCGGCTCTCTGGCAGCAGGCGCAGAGCGCACGTGGGGCTAACGAGCTTGAAGCCGCTGCCCGCCTCAGCTACGAGGCAACCAGCCTGCGGCGTTGGGCTAGCGACCTGGGCCGCAGTGCGGCAGCAGCGATTACCTTTGCCGCGATCTTCAGCAGCAAGGAGCAGCCGGAGCAAGCGGCGGTCAGTTATGAGCAGGCTTTGGCTGACGCAACCCTGGCCGCTGACGCAGCTACGCTGGCCGCCGTCAGCAACAGCCTGGCAAGCCACTACCTGAAGCGCGGCGAACTTGAGCAGGCAGCCACTATGATCGCCCAGGCGGAGACGCAGGCGGAGGCGACAGCCAACCCCACCTTGACCGCGCTGGCGCAACTGGGCCGCGCCCAACTACATCACCTGCGGGGCGAACACAGCGAGTCCGACTGCTTGCACCGGGCTGCGATCAGCCAGCTTGAGGCTGCCGCCCAGCCCGACGCTCTAGCCCGCGCCTACTTCCAGTATGGTCAAGCTCTGGTTGGTCGTGGTGATGCGGCGCATGGGGCTGACTACCTGGAGCGCGCCTACATCTACCTGGCGGGCAAGAGCCGCTGAATCACCCCCGACTGGTGGTTTGATGCTGCTGCTGGCTGTTTTGGGGGCTGGCACGCGCCGTGCTTTACTCCTCTAAGACTACAATCTGGCTTGCGGGGCCGCCTGGCAGCGCAGCCAACCTGATCCGTAATTTGAGAGGAGAAGAAGATGGCAGACGACAACCTCGGCAACGAGCTTGACGGCACGATTGAGACCTTGAGTGCTGACCTGGGTACGATCAATCCCGCCAACGCGCTGGGTAGCATCGAGAAGTGGCAGCAAAGGTTGCAGCAGGAGGGCCGCCCAGAGCTAACCAAAATTAGCGACAGCCTCGGCCAGTTGAAGGCTACCCTGACCAGCGGCAAGCTGGATGGCCGCGAGATTGGCAAGCTGCTGCTGCAACTCGGCCAGCAGACCGGCGCAGCAGCGCAGGCTGGGCAGACTACCGAAAACTTCGATGCTGGCACCGCCACCAAGCTCAAGAGCCTGGCCTCGGCCCTGACCAAGCTGGGTAATGCAATCAGCTACTAGGCAAGCAACCACATAAGCGCAGCAAAACCCCGCTTATGCGGGTTTTGTTGTCTCTGGCGCGGCCTTGTTGTATATACTGTCACTTGACAAGCAGAGGTTATAGATGCTACTATAGCGGGAACAGGGCGTGGGGTTGGCTTGCTACCTCACCACCTACCCTATTGGCTTACCCTTGTTTGTAGTAATTACCAACTGTCGCTCGTAAAGAGCCACCTGCGATGGCAGGGGCTTGCTCGTCGGTGTGTACGAGTTGGTAGAAAGAGGTCGTATGTGTGCGAATTGGGACCCGCGTAAGTTCTTGCAGGATAGCCAGCCTGATGGCTCAACCAACAGGGAGGCCGACGAACGCTTCCTGCTCAATGACCTGACTGCCGCCCAGGTCTACTGCCGTGCCTTCATCAAGCGGCACGCCCGCACCTTCTACCTCTCCTCGCTGCTGCTGCCCACGGCCAAGCGCGATGCGATCTGGTCGATCTACGCCTTCTGTCGTTACACCGACGACCTGGTGGACAACCCCCTGCACCGCGAACACCCCGCTGGCCTGCTCGATGACTGGGAGGAGCAGTTGGTCAACCACAGCCCGCGCCACCCGGTCGCGCTCGTCTACCAGCACGTGGCCGACAGCTACAGCATCCCGCTGAAGATACCGCAGGAACTGATCGCTGGGGTACGGATGGATTTGGAGCGGTCACGCTACGAAACCTGGGACGACCTGCGCCTCTATTGCTATCGGGTCGCCTCGGTTGTCGGGCTGCTGCTGCTCCCAGTGCTGGGCTATGAGGGCGGCGAGCAGACGGTGGACTATGCGATTGAGCTTGGCATTGCCATGCAACTGACCAACATCCTGCGCGATGTGGGTGAGGACGCACGCATGGGCCGCATCTACCTGCCGCAGGAGGATATCGCCCGCTTTGGCTACGACGAGGAGCGGCTGCGGGCTGGGGTGATCGACGAGAACTTCACTGCCCTGCTGGACTTTGAGATCGCCCGCGCCCGCACCTACTACCGCTCGGCTCAGCGCGGCATTGCCATGCTAGACAAGTCGGCCCGCCCCGCTATCCTTGCCTCCGCCCTGCTCTACAGCCGCATCCTGAACAGCATCGAGAGCAACGGCTACAACGTCTTCTCCCGCCGTGCTTTCGTCAACAAGCCGCGTAAAGCATACCTGATCGGCAAGGTGCCATTCTTGCTCAACCGCCTGGATCGCTGGCGGCTAGCGGGGGGCAGCCTTGAGTGCCTCTAGCAAGCTGTGAGATCGGGTAGAATAAGGGGGAGGGCTTTTTGTACTGCAAGCCCCGGCCCCTTTTGTTTGCCCGTAAGGAGAAACGGATGACCCAGTGGCTAGAGTTCAGTGTTGAAGCCGACCGCGAGGCGGTGGAGGCTATCAGCGAGTTGTTCACCCGCTACGGCTGGAACCAGGGGGTGGCTATCGAGGAGCCGATCTTGCCCCATGTGGACGAGGATAAGTACGAGATCGATCTGACCAAGCCGGTGACGATCCGTACCTGGGTGCCAGCCGACCCGAAGGCCGAGCAGGCGCGGGTGGCGATGGAGAGCAACCTCTGGCACCTCGGCCAGATTCGCTACGTCAGCCCCCTGAAGGTGGAAGTGAAAGAGGAGGAGGACTGGAACAACGCCTGGAAGGAACACTTCCACGTGCTACGCATCGGTCAGCACATGGTGATCCAACCCTCCTGGCGCGAACACAGCAGCGAGCCTGGCGACCACGTGATCGTCCTTGACCCTGGCAGCGCGTTCGGCACTGGCTTGCACCAGACTACCCGCCTCTGCCTAGCTGCCCTTGAGGATTACGTGCGTGGAGGAATGCGCGTGCTAGACCTCGGCACTGGCAGCGGAGTGCTGGCTATCGGGGCAGCCCGCCTGGGGGCGAGTGCAGTGCTGGCGGTGGATATTGACGACGTGGCGGTGCGGGCCACCCGCGAGAATATGGCCCTCAACCCCGACGTTGCGCCGCTGATCACCGCTGCTCCCGGCACGATTGACAACGTGAAGGGCGAGAGCTTCGACCTGATCGTAGCCAATATCATCGCCCGCGTGATCATCGAAGTGGCTGCATCCCTTGCTGCTGCACTGGAGCCAGATGGCCTGCTGATCGCTAGCGGTATCATCGCAGAGCGGGCCGACGAGGTGGCAATCGCCCTTGCTGCGGCTGGCTTCCACCACTACGAGCGGCGGCAGGAGGGCGACTGGGTGGCCCTGGTCGCAGGCCTAAAGGAACGCCACCCCTGACCCTGGTAGTCTATCTTACCTCTCCGCGTCCGGTTGACGCTCTTTCGTCCACTATGCTACAATCTGCTGGCACGGACGATGATTGGTTTGTGCCGCAGCAACATCAGAGAGGATGAAGATGAGAAGAAAGATAACTGTGGTTGGCGCAGGCAATGTCGGCGGCAGCACCGCGCTCGAACTGGCCCGCCGCAACTACGCCGATGTCGCCCTCGTGGATGTGGTTGAGGGGCTGGCCCAGGGCAAGGCTCTGGACATGATGCAGGCTGGCCCGCCCGACTACTACTCCACCCGCTTGACTGGCTCCACTGGTTATGAGGAGACGGCGGGTAGTGAGGTGGTGGTGATCACCAGCGGCATCGCCCGCAAGCCAGGCATGAGCCGCGACGACCTGCTCAATACCAACGCTGGCATTGTTCGCAGCGTGACAGAGCAGGTGGCCCGGCACTCGCCCGACGCGATCATCATCGTCGTCTCCAACCCACTCGACGCAATGAGCCAGGTGGCTTACCATGTGAGCAAGTTCCCCAAGCACCGCGTGGTTGGCATGGCGGGCGTACTCGACTCGGCCCGCTTCCGCACCTTCATCGCTATGGAGTTTGGCGTGTCGCCCAAGGATGTCCACGCCTTTGTGATGGGCGGCCACGGTGACACGATGGTGCCGCTGGCCCGCTACTCGACGGTGGCGGGGGTGCCAATCACGGAGTTGCTGCCAGCAGACAAGGTGGAGGCTCTAGTCAAGCGCACTGCCAACGGTGGAGCGGAGATCGTTGGCTACCTGAAGACCGGCTCGGCCTTCTACGCTCCCGCCGCCAGCGTGGTGGAGATGGTTGACGCGATCATGCTAGACGAGAAGCGCATCCTCCCCTGCGCCGCCCTGCTAGAGGGTGAGTACGGTATCAACGGCCTGTTTGTCGGCGTGCCGATCAAGCTGGGCGCAGGCGGCGTAGAGCAGATCATGGAGTTCAAGCTGACTGCGGACGAGATGGCAGCCCTGCACAAGTCGGCGGCAGCAGTCAAGGAACTGGTGGACTTGCTGAAGTTGCAGTAGATTGTGCGGCGCACTGGGGTGGTCTACCCTGCTTGGTTGCCAAAGTGCTACAAGATGGCGCACGGTATCCGCTGCCTACTTCATGCTGTAGACCCAGTAGTGGAACTCGTTCCAGGCGGCGGCGGTGGCGGGCAGGTAGTGGTCGCGCTCTACGTCAACGCGGATGGTTAGCTGGCTCTTGCCCTGCGTCAGGCTGGCGGGCAGCACAAACTCCTCGTCGCGCCAGGAGCGGAAGGTATTATTGCCTGGTGAGTACCACACGCCTGCCGCCTGCCCATCTATGCTGACCCGCCCACGCTGGAAGCCGCTCTGGTAGTCGAGTCGCCGCCGCAGCAGCACGCCCTTGTTGGCCGGGTCAACCGCGAGGCTGAAGGTAAGCGCGCCCGTAGCGGTGATTGCCTGCCCCGCGTCCGCCACCTTCTCCTCGGTGCGCTCATAATAGCCGACCCCCGTGCCGCTCCACACCTGCCCAGTGTTGGTATAGGCGTGGGCGGTGGCGTTGCCCCTCTCGCCGAAGCTGATTTCGTCGGTTTGCGAGAGGCTGATGGTCGCCCGTTGGTAGCTGTAGGCGAGGCTGCTGTAGGTGTAGGTGTCGTTATCGTAGGGGTAGTTGCGGCCCAGCCCGCCGTGACCGAAGCCGAAGCTGAGGCTGCGGCCCCAGGGCAGGGGGTCGGCCAGGTAGAAGCGATAGGCCGCCACCGCGCCGCCGAACTTGCCCGCAGGATTGCCGCTGCTGGGCAGACTGAAGTTGCCGCGCTGGAAGCCCCATGCCGCGTTGAAGTAGTCCTCTGTGCCAGTGCCAGTCAATTGCGAGGTCTGGCTGCCATCCACATCCACCCGCTCGTTGCCCTCTTGCAGGTAGACGGGGCCGCTGATCACCAGCGTGGTGCCGACGTACTTACCGCTGCCCGTCGCCTGCAAGAGCGGGTAGTCGAGCTTGCGCTTTGGCGGGCTGGCCGAGTTGTAGTGCGCGTAGAAGTAGCCGAGGCTGGCGATCTCACTTTGCTGGTAGAGGCTATCGCTGCTCTCTACCTCGTAGTTGAGGCTAGCTGGCTGGGGGCCGTCGTTGACCAGCGTCAGGCGGGCTTGGTGGGCAAAGGGCATCGGGAAGTAGCTGTAGCCGAGGTGCCGCTCCCTGTTTAGGCCGAGGGGCAGAGCGCGCACCTCGTATTCGCCCATGCCGCTGCCAAAGAAGAAGCCCAGCGGCGCATCCACCGCCGCCACTGCCTGCCCATCCCAGTAAATCTTCAGCCGCAGGTTGTTTAGCTCAGGCGGCTTGAGGTCTGCTTGCCACTGCAACTTGAGCGCAGTGATCGCCGCTGGCCCCGCGAAGCTGCCGAGCGTGCGCTCTGTCCCGCCTGCGAGAGTTAGAGTGCCGCTGTGTAGGCTGCTACCGCCCGCCGCCTTGCCCCCGCCAAAAGGGATCGGCAGGGTACCGCTGGCTACCTGCTGCCAGAGTTGCTGGCTACGATCTGCGCTCTGGCCGCCGAAGCTGGCGGCCAGCCGCTGGCTGCTCAGGCTGTACTCGATGTTGTAGTACCAGGGCAGCCTGGTGGTGGCGACCCGCACCCGCTGGGCGAAAGGGAGGCGCAGGTAGCTGTAGTGGCCGCCGCTGGCTAGCTCTGGGCCGCCAACCAGGGGCGCGAGAAATGGGGCAGTGCGACCGGCGAAGAACTCGCTGGCGGGCAGGTCAACTGTCGGCGTGATCGCCTCGTCAAAGAATAGCTGGATGTTGCCGACGTTGGCGATGTCGTCGGCGGTCATCCAGATGCGTTCGATGGCCCCGCTGCCATACACGTCGAGGATCACATAGCGGCCCGCCTCCTGGTAGAGGAACTGGCCGCGATCCTTGTTCCAGCCATTGGGGTCGCGGCTGGAGACCTGATAGAGGCGACTGCTGCTGTCCAGCCGGGGCAGGTCGCGCAGGTAGAGGGTGCGCGGGTCGCTAGCTGCCGCCTGGCGCAGGAGCAAGAAGCTGCCGCCCGCGACGAGCAGCAGAGTGCATATCCCGATCATGGCAGCGAAGCGTTGGCGGCGTGCGGTCAAGTAGCTCTATCCTGTACGGTAGCGTAGATGGATTGGTTAACCTACCCCCTATTCTACCACATCGCCCCCGCCGCGTGGGTATGGGCCATCCGCGACCGTTGTAGCGGTCGGCCCCATTCGCTGGCTGTAGCTGCTGCAACGATCAACAGTTGCCACAGCATCCCGGTTTGTTAACTGCGGCTGTTTTTGGTACACTGACGGCAAAGAATGGTTTATGCAAAAAGGTTGTACAAAGGAGAACCAATGGAAGTTAGCGACCAGCCGCAGCTTGACCAACCCGGCCTCGGCGAACGGCCCGCTAGCCGAGAGACCGCCCGCACCGTGCTGGCGCAGCAGCGAAGGGTGGGGATGCTAGGCCTGGCCCGCACCTACCCGCTCGTCACCTTCGCCGTGATCGGTATCGCGCTCGGCCTGCTCACCTTGCCGCTCACCGCTGAGTTCTACGGTCAGCACCCCTCCCACTGGATTTTCGCCCTGATCACCAGCGTGGGTGGCATCCCGCTGGTTTGGGGGACGCTGAAGGAGTTGGCTGAGGGCCACCTCTACGCCGATGTGATCGCCGCCCTGGCTATCGTCGGCTCGGTCGCCCTCGGCCAGTTTGAGGCAGGGGCGATCATCGTCCTCATGCAGTCTGGTGGTGGCGCGTTGGAGGATTACGGCCTGCATCGCGCCAGCCGCAGCCTGGAGAACCTGCTCAAGCGCGCCCCCGCTGTCGCGCACCGCAAGGCGGCTGATGACTTCGTGGATGTGCCAGTCAAGGAGGTGCAGGTACGCGACATCCTGCTGATCCGCCCTGGCGACATCGTGCCAGTAGACGGCGTGGTGATGGAGGGGACGGGCGCGGTGGACGAGTCGGCCCTGACCGGAGAGCCTGTGCCGCTAGACAAGCACCCCGGCGACGAACTGTTTAGCGGCACGATCAACCTCAGTGGGGCGATGCAGATGCGCGCCACCAAACGGTCGCACGAGAGCAAGTACGAGCTGATCGTCCACATGGTGCAGCAGGCACAGGAGGAGAAAGCCCCAATCAGCCGCCTGGCCGACCGCTACGCCCCCGGCTTTACGGTAATCACTCTGCTAATCTGCGCCCTCGTCCTCGTCCTCACTATCCGCGACGGGCAGGTAGACTGGGTGCGCGTCCTCTCCGTCCTCACCGTCGCCACCCCTTGCCCGCTAATCATCGCCACCCCGCTCGCGGTACTGTCGGCGATCAACAGGGCGGCGCGGCTGAACATCATCGTCAAGTCGGGGGCGAGCATCGAGCAGGCGGGTAGCATCAAGACGGTGATCTTCGACAAGACTGGCACCCTGACCATCGGCAAGCCCAGCTTCGAGCAGGTGGTTAGCGCAAAGGCTGGTGACGAGCAGCGGTTGCTGACCCTGGCCGCCTCGGTCGAGCTATTCTCCTCTCACATTCTCGCCCGCCCGCTGGTAGAGGCAGCCCGCCTGGCTGGGCTGAAGCCCCGGCCAGTTCGTGACTTTCAGGAGGTACCAGGCAAGGGGGTAAGCGGGCTGATCGACGGGGTGCGCTACGCTGTTGGTTCGGACAGCTATCTGCGGGCCAGCGGTGTGGACATCGGCGAGAGCTATCGCGCCGAACTCAAGCGGTTGAGCAGCGAGGGCAAAATCCTGGCGATCATCGCCGAAGGTGGGCAGGCAGCAGGGGCGGCTATCTTCAGCGACCAGGTGCGCCCTGAAGCCCGCAACCTGCGCCAGCGGCTTGAGCGACTGGGGGTGCTACACACCGTAATGCTCACTGGCGACAGCGAGGGTGCTGCCCTGTTGATCGCAGCGCAGGTGGGGGTCAGCGAGGTGAAGGCCCAACTGCTGCCAGAGCAGAAGGTGCAGGCTATCGAGCAGTTCAAGCGGCAGGACAAGTTGGTGATGATGGTCGGGGACGGCATCAACGACGCACCCGCCCTGGCGACTGCTACCGTCGGGGTGGCCCTCGGCGGTCACGGCGCGGGCATTAGCACCGATGCGGCAGACATAGTGCTGACGGTGGACAACGTTGGCCGTGTAGCCGACGTGATCGAGATCGGCCAGCGCATGGTGCGGGTTGGCACCCAGGGCATCTTCTTCGGCATCGGGGCCAGCATCGTGCTGATGGTGGTTGCCGCCTTCGGCTACATCCCGCCTACCGTCGGTGCGATCCTACAAGAGGCGATTGACGTGGTGGTGATCTTCAATGCCCTCCGCAGTGGCGTGGATTAGCCGCCGCAACCTTGAACAGCAACCGCCCCACCCCTCGTTTGACGCGCCCGCTGCAAAACTGATACAATAGGCTGGCGTTTAAGCAGTAGAGACTAGAAACGGAGTATCTGGCAAGCATGATTTTGCGTTATTTGGGCCGCCTCGTGCAAATCCTAATTGGTGGCGCGATGATTGCCGCCGTCGCGGGGGTGGCGATCCTGATCTACAGTGCCTTCGACTTCGGCCAGCCAGTCAGCACCGACCCCAGTGCTTCCTTCGTCGCCTTCACCGTGCAAGAGGGGGACACGCTCAAGCCGGTGTCGCAGCGGCTTGAGGATCGGAAGCTGATCCGCTCGGCCTGGTGGATGGAGAACGTCGCCCGCTTTGGCGGCAAGGCCGGGGCGATCAAGGCTGGCACCTATCAGCTTAAGCCGAGCATGGGCTACGACAAAATCCTGGCTGTGATCAGCACGGCCCCTCCCTTCGCCCAGAAGTCGTTCTTGGTGCGTGAGGGCGAGCGCATCGAGGAGATCGCCGCCACGCTGAAGAAGAACGGCCTGATCACCGACGAGTCGCGCTTTATCGCCCTGGCAAAGAACGCCAGTCAGGACGATTATGGCTACCTTTGGCTGGCTGGGCGCGGCATCCGCGACAACAAGGGTAACTTTACCGCCAACAACAGCCTTGAAGGCTTCCTTTTCCCCGCCAAGTACGACATATCGGTGCAACCAACCAGCACTATCGAACTGGACGGCAAGCAGGTTACCCCCACCCCGACCACCGACCAGCAGAACATAGAGCAGACTATCCTCAAGACGATGCTGGCAACGATGGACAGCAAGCTGACCGAGGGTAACATCCTCACCGACACCCAGAAGCACGGCCACAGCCTCTACGATACGCTAGTGATCGCCAGCATCGTCGAGCGTGAGGCGCAGGTGGAAGACGAACGCCCGCACATTGCCGCCGTCTACTGGAACCGCCTGATCAAGAGCGAGGATCGCCTGCTGGCCGCTGACCCAACTGTGCAATACGCGCAGGGTAGCCCCAGTGCCTGGTGGCCGAAGATTGGTGACCTCGCGGCGAAGGGGCCACTGGGCGATCAGGGTGACATGGGTGGCTACAACACCTACGCAGTCAAGGGGCTACCCCCTGGCCCGATCTCCAACCCAGGGCTAGCCAGCCTCAAGGCGGCAGCCAACCCGCTTGCTAGCGAAGACCAGTTCTTTGTTGCTACCTGCGATGGGGACGGCAGGCACGACTTCTCCAAGACCTATGCTGAACACCTGAAGAAGGTAGCCAAGTACAACACCTGCAACCAGTAGGGGCAATGACCCTGATCGGGATGGTGGAAGAAGGTGGCACGATGGCTAGAGCGGATGAGGGGCGCAAGGTGGGGCTGATCGGCTACCCGGTCGGCCACAGCCTGTCACCGCTGATGCAGCAGGCTGCCTTCGACCACCTGCACCTGGCCTGCCAGTACGGGTTGTGGGAGACGGCGGTGGAGGAGTTGGCGGCACGGGTACTGGACCTGCGCTGGCCCGACTACCTCGGCGCGAACGTAACCGTCCCCTATAAGCAGCAAGTGATCCCCCTGCTCGACCGCCTTGATGAGGCGGCGGCAGAGATCGGCGCGGTCAACGTGATCGTCAACCACAATGGTCAGCTAGTCGGCCACAATAGCGACGCGGCGGGCTTTCTGCGCGCGTTGCGCGAGGACGGCGGGTGCAAGCCTGCGGGCAAGCACGTCTGGCTGCTGGGGGCGGGTGGGGCGGCGCGCTCGGTGGCCTACGCTCTGGCCGGGGCGGGAGTCGCCAGCCTGACGATCCTCAATCGCACGCTCGCCCACGCCGAGTCGCTGGCTGATGCGCTGCGGGCCAAGCTGCCCACAGTGCGAGCGGTAGACCTTGCCGCCGTGGGCGAACTGGCGGCTGAACCCTACGATCTGCTGGTCAACGCCACT
>JBBROH010000028.1:0-27358 GCA_038229595.1 Chloroflexia bacterium
GAGAACTGGCCGCTGCAAGGGAGTGTGATCACGGGTGCCTTCATCGTGTTCATCGAGCTACTAGGTGGTAGCCAGTTGGTAACTACGCTTGAGCAGACCACCTTTGAAAGCTACCTGCTCACCATGCGTTGGCAGAGCGCAGAGGCTACTGATTGGTCTGTCCTCTTAGCCAGCAAGCAAGGACAGCGAGAGCGTAGGCCAAGCGTAAAGGAATTGACATACACCTGTCAAGCACTTTACAGCAGTGCAGAGTGGGCGGTGGTATGATACAGGTGTTGAACAAAACCAGTAGCTACGTCCCACCAGGGACAGTGACGAGCCAGACACCGTAGCAACACCATCGGCTCACCAACTCTGACTGCCAGCCCACTCAGCCACGCTATCGCCTCGGCTGGCAACCAGAGCCAAATGCAACCGTCAGCAAACGCAGGTTGGCTAACTGAATCGGGGGACTCAGCTAATCAATCTGTACCACAAAACTCCCTTCTCCTCTTCCTGCATCAAGCCCTGGGGCAACCGCTCTGGGGCTTGTTGTTTGGGCCAAAACAGAGTGGGCGTAGCGGCAGCCTTGCGGCTTGTCGCTACGCCCACTTTGTGCGAGCGGGGCTGGATAGGGCTATCAAGCGGCAGCCAATTCTGCAAGCGACTGAGCATCGCAGAGGTAAACGTACTCAGCGAGCAGGCCCAACCATGCGTCTTCCCAGCGTGCTAGACGTGGGTCGCGCTCCTGACGGGCTGCCTCGATCTGCACCCATCCCTGGGCGAGGCGGTCAGCAAGGTGGTCACGCTCCTGGGTCAGCAGGTGGGCAGTGCCAGGAGGCTGGTTGCTGCCTACCCGCTGGCGATTGCGGTTGCTTGCCATTTCGTCACTTCTCCTGGTGTCGGGTTAAGGCGGCCTTGCGCTGGTCGTAGAGCGGGTCAATGAAGGGCATCAGGGCGGAGCGGCGGACAACCATGCTGCGCCCACGGCGGGTCGCCTCGATCTTGCCGCAGCGGATCGTCGTCCGCAACACCCCTTCGCTGATTTGCAACAGCTTGGCCGCCTCCTTCAGCGTGTAGGTCTTATCGGCGGCGGGCAGGGCTTCCTTCTTCGGCCTTGCCACCCGCGGTGCAGGACGGCTGGCCTTAGCTTCATGCTGGGTCAACGCCTCAAACGAATCTTGCTCACTACTACTACGCTTGGCGGTTGCCATTGCTCACGCTCTCCCTATGATGGTTAGTTGTTGATCGGCGAGTGGGGCAGCCAGCAGCGGTTGAGGCTGCTGGCTTGTGCTTAACGCCCGCCGCGCGGCCCTCAAGCAGCGGCCTGCTGCTTGAGGATGTCAATGAAGCGGCTGGCCTCAGCCTTATTCAAGTTGGCGGGGCTGGTGCCGTAGGTTTCAAGGCAGAGAGCATCCACCTCGTTCTCGCTCATCGCCCGCTGGTTGCGGGCGATAGCGTAGATCGCTTTCAGTTGCTTCTCGGTCAGCATCCCGTTGTTGTTGCCCTGGATCGTGGTGAAGGGACGGTTGGGGGCGGGCTGGCCGTTGCCGTTGCTGCTGGCAGCGTAGCCGCCGTCGCTGGCCTGCTTCTCACTGCGTGCGGGGTAGGACTGGCCGAAGTCGGTGATGGTGAAGTTGACCGGGCTATCCACCACCTGGGCGCGACCCGGCTCGGCCACCGCCGCGAAGTCGTAGTCCTGACAGAACTGGGTGCCGTAGCCGAGGGCAGCAAGGGCGCGGCCCAGTGCCTTCGTCTCCGCCGCCTCGATGTAGTCGTTGAAGTCGCGGGCGGTCTCGCTGCCCCAGCCGGTCGCGCTGCCGCCACCAGGGATGATCACCTTAGCGCGAAAGAGAGCGAAGCCGTCCTCGTGCTTGGCGAGTGCGGTGACGATGCGTGCCTCTGGGTGTTCGGTACGCAACCACAGTAGCCGCCACTTTACCTCAAGGTAGTCACGCCCCTCGATCTTCATTAGGTAGCGGCTCGGCTCGAAGGCAGGCACTACCGCCACGACTGGGCTGGGTGGGGCCACCTGCGGCTCACTCTGCTCGGCAACGGGCAGCGGTTCGCCAACCTTGCGGCGCGGCTTGCGGGCGGTCTCGTTCTGCTCACCAATGTTTTCGTTGATCTGCTCGTTCATCTTGTTTGTCCTTCTTGCTAACTGGTTTGCTCTACGTTGGCGCAGCCGTCAAGCGGCGCGTACCTGAACGAATGTTCTACGCAATTATAGCCGATCTTGCTAACTTTGTCAAGCAATTGCTAGAACCATCGTTCTAAAAGGCACGATCAGATATAGGTTGCTGCTTATGTCAAGCCTCCTTCCAGCCCGCTGCGTGCTTGCCTACGCCAGCCACTAGTTGCGCTGGATGGCAAGCAGGGTGGGGCTGCAACTCGCGGACGGTGCCAGCAGATAGGCCGCAGACCAGCGCAACCGACCACGAACCCAGACCCACTTTGGTGTATAATGGGCGGGATGAAGCTGCCCACTCTGCTCCAACTTGTTCTCGTCGCTGCCCTCGTGCTGCTGCCTACCGTCTGCCTCTGCCAGTTGTCGCTCGGCCAGACGATGCACCATCACGCCAGCGTGATGGTGCAAGAGGGAGAGCAGGCCGAAGAGGTGGCGGCCAATAGCTGCGCCCCTGCTCGTCACCACGATGGCGTGGCTGAGAGCAATCCCCTGCTGAGTGCGGTGCTACCCACCCTGCCGTCCCTGACGGTCAGCCCCCTTGCGGCCAGCCCTTGCCCCCGGCCAGCCCTCGCTCCCAGCCAGCAACGCCCTGCCCCAGCCGAACACCCGCCGAATGCTACTTGAGTTGAGCCAACCAGACCAGGTACTGGATTACAAGAAAGGTTGAACCATGCAGCGTTCCAACATAGCGGCCCGCCTGTTGCTGCCCGCTTTCCTCCTCGCCCTCGCCCTCGGCTTGCTGACCAGCAACGCCGCAGCCCATGCCCGCCTCCAGAGTGCCAGCCCCAGTGATGGCGAAGTGTTGACCAGCCAGCCCAGCAGCGTCACCGCCACCTTTGGCGAAGAAACCTCGCTCACTGGCAGCAAGTTCGAGGTTTACTTCACCCCAGCCGGTGGCAGCGAGCAGCGGGCGGATACTGCCAGCAGCCCCGTAGACCCCAACGAGCGCAGCAAAATGAGCGCAACGCTTAAAAGTGGCCTCGGCGACGGCAAGTACACCGTGCGCTGGAGTACCCTCACCGAAGATGACAACGGCAAGGCTGAGGGCAGCTTCAGCTTTACCGTTGCCAGCGGCAGCACCGCCAGCGGGCCAACTGGCAAGACTGGCACCATGCAGGAGCCGACCGGCCCCAGCAGCTTGCCGACGACCGGCGGCGGTGACCTGCGCCCCTTCGCGCTGCTTGCGCTGGCGGCGTTGGCACTCGGCCTCGCGCTGCGCTTGACAGGGCGCAAGGTGATGCGGTAAGATAGGGGCATGACACGCTTTTGCCAGCACGATCACGCATACGCAGCGGAGTAGCTCGTCCAGGGTCTGGACAGGGAAGTACTTCGCTGCACAGGGGCTAGCCAACCGGCTGGCCCTTTTCGTTGGCAGCAACCAGGGGAGGCAGGATGAGTGCAGAGAGCAGGAAACTAACCCGCCTGAAGGGGATGGCCGACGTGCTGCCAGAGGAGGCGGAGAGGAGGGCGCACCTGGCGGCCCAGCTTGCGGGCTGCTACGCCCGCGCAGGCTACCTGCCGCTGGAAACACCGCTGCTGGAACGTAGCGAACTACTACTGCGGCGGGCGGGCGACCAATTGGCCGAGCGGCTGTACAGCTTTGAGCATCGCGGGCGGCAACTGGCCCTGCGCCCAGAGTTCACCACCGGGGTTGCCCGCGCCTACATCGAAGGTGGCATGAGCGGCACGCCTACCCGCCTGCGCTACAGTGGCCCGGTATTTTTGGAGAACTCCGGTCGCGGTCGCCCCCGCCAGTTCACCCAGGTGGGCTTTGAGTTGATCGGGGCGGCAGGGCCACGAGCAGATGCGGAGGCTCTGACACTGGCCGCCGCCACCGTGGGTGGGGGAGGGCTACGCGACTGGAACATCGAAGTCGGCCACCTGGGGCTGGTCAGCATCCTGCTCGACCAACTCGGCCTCGATCACCAGGCCAGCAGCCTGCTAGTCGCCAACCTCGAAAACCTCAACCGCCCTGGTCGCAGTCGCCTCTACGTAGAGGAGCGGCTAGCCCCCTTCTACGGCCCCCTATCCGACCCTCCTGCCCTGGAGGCAGAGGCTGGCAGGGAGCGCATCAGTGGCGAAGCGGCTCTGGCCCTGTTTGCCAGCAGCAATGATGGCGCGCAGGGTGAAGTTTATGAGCGGCTGCGGATCAAGCTGGGGCGGCGGCAGCAGAGCGGTCTGGTTGGGCGCGGCCTAGCCCTGCTGGACGAGTTGAGTAAAGCGGCGGGCGAACCCTTCGCTGCGCTGGCGGCGGCGCGGGCGATCTTGCGCGCCCACGGCCTGGATGGGCGGGGGAGCGCAATCCTCGACGAGCTTGAGCGTACCTTCAACATCGCGGCTGGGGACTTGCCGCCGGAGCGGGTGCGCCTCAACCTGGCCTTTGGCCGTGGCCTCCTCTACTACACTGGTATCCTCTTTGAAGTACGCAGCCCCAGTCTACCAGATGATGCGCCGCTCGGTGGCGGGGGCCGCTATGACGACCTGATCGCCGCCCTCGGTGGCCCACCTACCCCCGCCTGCGGCTTCGCCTGCACCCTGGAACGGCTCAGTGCAGCCCTCACCAGCGAGCGGGAGCTACCACCACCCAGGTATCATCTCATGGTTGTTCCGCTTGGTAGTGATGATGTGGCGGCGGCTCTGCAACTGGCAGCCCGTCTGCGCCAGATGGGCAAGAGGGTGGAGATGGAGGTGGTAGAACGCAAGCTGGACGCTTCCTTGCGCTATGCTGATCGGGCTAGGATCAGCACTGTCTTCATGATCGGCCCTGACGAACGGGCGGGGGGCTACGTCACCTTGCATGACATGAGTAACCGCACGGAGCGGCGGATCGCACTAACCAGGCTGGAAACAGTAGACTGGGTGGGGGAGACCGATGGTGAATGACAAACAAACCATCCGCATCGCCCTGGCGAGCAAGGGTGAGCTTGAGCAACCCACGCTAGACTTCTTGGCGAAGTGCGGACTGGCAGTGAGCAAAACCAACCCACGCCAGTATATCGCCACCATCCCCGCCCTACCAGGGGTCGAGGTGATCTTCCAGCGGCCACCCGACATCGTGACCCTGGTGCGCGAGGGTGACGCTGACCTGGGCATCACCGGCTACGACCTGGTGGCCGAGGCGATTGGCCTGCTAGACGAGGACATTGAGCCGGGCGAGCTGCGCGAAGACGGCGATCTGCTGGTCTTGCACGAAGCACTGGGCTACGGCAAGTGCGCCCTGGTGCTGGCGGTGCCAGAACAGTGGCTGGACGTGGAGACCACCGCCGACCTGATCGGGGTAGCAGCCTACACGCGGGAGAAGCACGCCCGTAGCTTGCGGATCGCCACCAAGTACCCGTCCCTGGTGCGAGCCTTCCTCTACCGCAAGGGTCTGACCAGCTTCAACACAGTGGCGGCCAGCGGCGCGCTAGAGGCGGCCCCCACCACTGGCATCGCCGACCTGATCGCCGACATCTCGGCCAGCGGCACGACCCTGCGCGAGAACCGCCTACGCGTGTTGCCTGACGGCACGGTAGTCAAGGCGCAGGCAGTATTGATCGGCAACAAGCGCAATCTACGCCAACACGAGGCGGCGTTGGCCGCCGCCTGCACCATGCTGGAACTGATCGAGGCTTACCAGAAGGCGCGCCAGTACACCACGCTGACGGCCAACCTTGCGGCAGAGTCGGCGGCGGCGGCAGCGGCGGCGATCAGCGGCCTGCCCGACTGTGGCGGGCTACTCGGCCCCACCGTTAGCTCCGTCTACCAACAAGCAGGCGGCAGCACCTGGTACACTGCTAGCATTGTAATCGAGAGCAGCAAGCTGGTCGCTGCCGTACAGCAGCTACGCTCGGTTGGCAGCCACAGCATCACGGCGGCCCCCGTCGGCTATCTGTTTGGCGAGAGCAGCCCGCTGGTCGAACGCCTGCTGGCGCGCGTGAAGAAGTGAGAGGGCGACCGGCCAAATGCGCCCGCTGCTGGGTTAGCACAAGATGAGGAACAGCACGTTAAAGGCGGGCGGGGTTTGACGCTGGGCTGCAAAAAGGGTATAATGTTGTGAAATCGCTTGCGGGTTAGCAGCGCAGGCTGGGCCAGACCCGGCGTGCCAAACCATCTGCAAGCCGAACAACCAAGCACGCATAGGAGATTTTCATCAGTGAAGAGGACTTACCAGCCCAAGAAGACCCACCGCCAGCGGCGGCACGGCTTCCTGTCGCGGATGGCGACCAGGGGGGGCCGTGACGTGATCGCCGCCCGCCGCCGCCGAGGCCGTTCCCGGCTTACGATCAGCGACAACTAACCGACCATGCTACGGGCTACCCGCCTCAAGCGGGAGGCTGATTTCAACCGGGTACGCGAACGAGGGCGTAACTATAGCAACCGCTATATCGCCCTCTACGCCCTCCGCAACGAACTTGAGCGCACTAGAGTGGGCATCGCAGCCGGTAAGAAGCTGGGTAAGGCCCACGTGCGGGTTAGGGTCAAGCGGCTACTGCGCGAAGCGATCCGCCTGCGCTACGCCCGCATCCAACCCGGTTGGGATGTGCTACTTGTTGCTCGTGCCGCCTGCGTTGACCGGAAGCTAGCCACCGTCGCCCCTGCTATCGAAGAAATACTACGCCGCGCTAGCCTGCTTGCCCGCGCACCAGCCAACCCACAAACCCCAGATTAACATCCTGACCTGGCACAACTGGGCCAAAATGAAACATATTTTCCTCTTGCTTATCAAAATATACCAGATGACCTTCAGCAAGGTGCTGCCGCCCAGTTGCCGCTTCTATCCCAGTTGCAGCCACTACGGCTACGAGGCCATACAGAAGTATGGCGCGCTGAAGGGGGGCTGGCTGGCGGTCAGGAGAGTCGCCCGCTGCAATCCCTTTCATCCTGGCGGCTATGACCCCGTGCGCTAGCGGCTGCGAGCCAGCTGCGCCTTTGAAGGAGCAAAGTTTATGCCTCATCCCTTTGGTGCCGGTATCTTCTTCTTCGACATCTTCTTGCCGATTGTTAATGGTGCAAAGTGGGTGCTTGAGAGCCTCAGCGACCTGACTGGCAACACAGGCATAGCCCTGATCCTCTTTACCATCATGCTACGCCTGCTTACCCTGCCGCTCACGATGAAGTCTATGCGCTCGGCCCTGGTGATGCAAGAGTTGCAGCCAATGGTCAAGGAAATCCAGAAGGAGCATAAGGGCGACCAGCAGGCGATCATGCAGCAAACCCAGTCGCTCTATGCCCGCTATGGGGCTAGCCAGTTTAGCGGCTGCCTGCCCGCTTTGCTGCAACTGCCGGTCTTCATCATCCTTAGCTCCGCCGTCAACGCCCTCGCCTACGACTCTGCCTTCCTCGCCACTGGCTTCCTCTGGGTACCAGACCTCAGCAAGCCCGACCCCCTGCACATCCTGCCAGTCCTCTCTGGCCTTGCCCAGTTCGTCTCAGTCAAGATGGCACTGCGGACGGTCAAGGATGCCGACACCCAGGTTAAGCTGATGAACACCCTCTCCACCACCCTGTTCCCCGCGATGGCCGTGCTGTTCGCCTGGACATGGTTCGCTGGCCCGGTCATCTACTGGGTAACGAACAGTGTGATTGCGGCGGTGCAGAGCTACTTCATCAACGGTTGGGGCAGCCTGCGCGAAATCCTGCCCTTCCTGCCCACCCGCAAGGTGCGCCGCTCTGTCCTCGTGCAGCTTAGTGATGACCAGATCGAGGCGAACAAGGCAAAGAAGAAGACCGGCATGATGAGCAAGATGATCGAAAAGAGCATGGAGGCGAACGCCGAGTCCGAGCGGCTGAAGGCCGAGCGGGCTGGCGGTGGCAGCACCACCAGCGTCACGCGCCCCAGTGCCAGCCTACGCCCAACCACAGCGACCTCAGGGAATGGCAACGGCACGGCAGCTCGCAAGACCGCGAAGGTCAGTGGTGGCTACTACTCTGCCCTCAGCGAAGAACTGAAGCGCGAAGCGGCTAGCACGAGCAACGGTAGCAAAGCCAATGGCACGGTAGCTGTCAGCACTAATGGTAGCAGCAATGCCCCGGCCCGCGCCCCCCAACTCAGCTACGACGAGATGATGGCCCGGCGCAACAAGAAGACCAAGAAGTGAACATTTGCGCAGACCTTGCGTGCTGACCGCTAGCCAGAGGGAAATCCCCCTCTGGCTCGTCCTATATCTGGCCGACAGTGGCCCGCCCTCGTGGGCGTAATCCGACCGTCACCCCGCAGGGTGAGCTAGCGAAGAAGGGGAGAGCTATGTACAGCGTAGAGATTCAGGCGCAAACCGTCGAAGAAGCCGTCCGCCTGGCGTTGGAGCAGATGGGGCGTACCCGCAACGAGGTTGTCAGCGAGGTACTCAGCCATAGCGAGGATGAGGTACTGGTACGCGTCAGCGTCAAGCCCGAAATCCTGGCCCGCATCCAGCAGGCGGGGCAGCGGCGCAGCCCAACTGAAGCAACGACGGCCCCCCCTGCCGCCCCCAGTCCGCAACCCGACCAGAGCGGCGAAAGTAGTGGGCGGCGTGGCCCAGTCTACAGCGACCCAGAAGCGATCCCCCCCGCTGATGGCCGCTTCGTGTCGCAGACAGCCCGCGCCTACGGTACTGGCCGCAGCCGCGAGGAGCGTAGTGGCTATGGCGACCGCCGTAGCAGCGGTGGCGGCTACGGCGGCAATCGCAGCGGTGGCGGTGGCGGCGGTTATGCTGGCAACCGCAGTAGCAGCGGTGGTGGCTACGGTGGCGGGCGCGGCGGCTACGGCGGACGCGACGGCGAACGCAGCGGCGGCTTCAACCAGCGGTCGGAAAACTTTGAGCGCGACGTGCGCCAAGCGACCCTGGCCGAGTACGAGAACGAGGGCGCAGTGTTGGCGGGTGAGACGCTAGAGGACTTGCTCGATCTGCTCAACATCCACGCTAATGTCGCCCAACGCGACCCCAAGCAGGAGACCCCAGAGGGGATGTCCGACATTCGCACCCTGGTGCTGGAAGTCTACGAGGTGGAGACTGCCGACAAGGGGCTGCTGATCGGCAAGCGTGGCGAGAACCTCAATGCGCTGCAATTCGTCCTCAATATCGTGCTGGGCAAGCGGATGAAGGGCTGGGAGCGCGTAATCATTGATGTAGAAGGCTACCGCGTGCGCCGCACCGATCAACTGAGCCGCCTGGCCCAGCGCATCGCCGAGCAGGTGTTGGACACCAACCAGCCCTATGCAATGGAGCCACTGCCGCCAGCCGAGCGGCGCATCATCCACCTTGCCCTGCAAGAGTCGCCCGATGTGTACACCGAGAGCGAGGGTGAGGGACGCGAACGCCACGTAGTGGTGATGAAGAAGGGGCCAGACTACGTTGCCAAGCCCACGCTGAGTGGGCGGATCGAGGAGGAGCCGGATGTGGTAGACTACGGCGACCCCAGCGAACTGCTCCAGGATTAGCCGCTGCCTGCAACAAACAACAGTGTGGCGATATGGGCTGCCTCCGAGGAGGAGGCCGTCCACCTTGCCCTTGAGCAGCTAGGCCGCACCCGCGCCGAGGTAGTCAGCACGGTGCTGGAGCGCACAGAGGACGAGGTGCTGGTGGCGGTGGCTCTGCGCCCTGCGGTAGCTGCTGCGATCAGCCGACCAGCCGCCACACCCACCCATCAGACCGCCAGCCCACTCCCACGCCACCAACCCAGCCCTGCGGTGCTGGACGACTTCAGCGACGAGTTTGCCCAGCTTGCTGCGGAGACGTTGGAGGATTTGCTCGATCTGCTGGGGGTGGGCGGCGAAGTGAAGCAGCGCGACCCTGCCAGCCTACCGCCCGGCCTGCTGCCAGAATGCGGCGTGGTGCTGGCCGTCTACGGGGCGGAGCGCGACGCGGTCGGCCTGCTGATTGGCCGCTATGGGCAGACACTCGATGCACTCGAACTGATCCTCAACCAAATCCTGGCCCAGCAGCAGAGTAGCTACAGCGATGTAGTAGTAGATGTGGACGACAGCCGCCTGCACCGGGCTGCCCAGCTAACTAGCTCGGTGCGCGAGATGGCGGCTGCTGTGCAACGCAGTGGCGCACCAGCCCACCTCATTCCCCTCTCCGCCAACGAGCAGCGCATTGTCCGCACTGTTGTGGGCCAAAGCAGCGGCTTGCGCCTGCGCTATGCGGGTGAAGGGCGAGAGCGACACCTGCTGATCGCCACCGCTGGCTCGACCGCTGGCAACTACAAGCCCGCTGAACTGGCAGCCCTGGCGCGGGAGCTTGCCCGCGAAGTCGTCCGCAGCGGCCAGCCAGTGGTGATGGAGCCGCTACCCGCCAACCAGCGCAAGGTGGTTCACAGCACCCTCCTACGCCACCCCCTGGTGCAGAGCAAGAGCAGCGGCGGGGGGGTCAACCGCCACGTGGTGATCCGCCTGCAGGCTGCCAGCGGGTCGCACGATGAAGAAGGTGAATGATGATTGACTACCTTGTGGTGGGTCACATCTGCAAGGATTTGCAGCCAGACGGCAGCTACACCCTCGGCGGCAGCGTCCTCTACTCGGCCCTGACTGCCCGCGCCCTCGGCTATCGCGTGGGGCTGTTCACCCGTGCCGCCAGCGACCCCGCCTTTGACGCGCTGCTGCAAAGTAGCTTGCCAGGGATCGAGGTCTTCCGCGAGTCAGCCTTCGCCACCACTACCTTCGAGAACATCTACGCTGGTGGCAGCCGCCAGCAGTACCTGCGCGCCTATGCCTTCCCGCTCAACCTCAAGCTACTGCCGCCCTCGTGGGCGCAGGCGAAAGTGCTGCATCTCGCCCCCGTTGCACGGGAGATAGACGAGGGCGAGGCTGCTCGCCTACTGCAAGCACGCCAGGGTAGCGGGGCGATCAGTGGCCTCACCCCCCAGGGTTGGCTGCGCGAGTGGCGCGACGATGGTGGCAAGGTCTTCTTCCATCGCTGGCCGGAGGCGAAGGAGCTACTACCCCTCAGCGATGCGCTAATCTTCAGCGAAGAAGATGTAGCCGCTGTCCCGGAGTTGACCGCCGAGTACAGCCGCCTCGCGCCGCTAACTGCCGTGACCGAGGGGGCGCGGGGGGCGACGATCTACCAGGCAGGCAGGCAGATCGTGCAGCAGCCCGCCTTCGCCACCACCCAGGTTGACCCCACCGGGGCAGGTGACGTGTTCGCGGCTAGCTTCCTGCTTACTCTACAAGCGAGTGGCGACCCGCAGCGAGCTGCGGTTGTTGGCTGCGCCGCTGCCAGCTTCGCTGTTGAGCAACCGGGGCTGCAAGGGGTGCCTACCGCCGCGATGGTACGTGAGCGGCTAGCAGCCCACGGCTACATCGACTACCTCTAGATTGGTCGGGGTATGTAATGTACAGTGACACCATCGCAGCAATAGCAACCCCAGCGGGTGAGGGGGGGATCGGCATCGTGCGGATCAGTGGGCCACAGGCACGGGCGATTGCCGAGAAGCTCTGTGGCAAACCGCTGCTCGATCACCAACTTACCTACGCTCGCCTGCACGCTGAAGGGGCGGTGTTGGATGAGGTGATGGTTGCGCTGATGCTAGCTCCGCGCAGCTATACCCGCGAGGATGTAGTGGAGATCAGCGGGCATGGTGGAGCTACCAATCTTGCGCGCATCCTCGGTGCGGTGCTGGCGGTGGGTGGTCGCCAGGCCGGGCCGGGCGAGTTTACCCTGCGCGCCTTCCTCAATGGGCGGCTCGATCTCGCCCAGGCCGAGGCGGTGCTAGACATCATCACCGCCCAGACCCGGCCCGCCCTGGATGCTGCCCAGGCCCAACTTGGCGGTCGCTTGAGCGACGAACTGGCAGCGGCGCGAGTGGCATTGCTGACCGCACTGGCGCACATCGAAGCCAGCCTCGACTTCCCAGAGGATGAGGTGCCAACCCCTGACGTGCGCTCTGAACTTGAGCAGGCAGCGGCGGCCTTGACCCGCCTGCTGGACACGGCGCGGGCTGGCATCCTCTACCGTCAGGGTCTGCGCGTCGCCATCGTCGGCAAGCCGAACGTGGGCAAGTCCAGTCTGCTCAACGCCCTACTTGGGGTGGAGCGGGCCATCGTCACCCCTATCGCTGGGACGACCCGCGACACGGTGGAGGAGGGGGCCAGCATCGTGGGCATCCCCCTGCTGCTGATCGACACGGCGGGCATTCGGGCTGAAGCGGGCGATGCTGTGGAGCAGATTGGCATCGAGCGTAGCAGGCAGGCAATCCAGCGGGCCGACTTCGTGGTACTGGTACTGGACGGTAGCCAGCCATTGGACGAGGCGGATCAGGCGGTGATCGCGGCAGTGCAGGAAGTAGGCGACCGACTAGTGGTTGCCCTCAACAAGGCCGATTTGCCGCCGCTGCTGGGGACTGCCTCTCTACGCACGCTCTTGCCCAATGCTACCTTTGCCCACACCAGCGCACTGCAACGACAGACCGCCGCCCTGGAGCAGGCGATCACCCAGTTGGCCCTCGGTAGCTTGCAGCCGCAGGCGGGCCAGCCGCTCGTGACCAGCACCCGCCACCAGGAGGCAATCAGCAGGGCAGCAAGCCATGTGCAGGCCGCCCGCGAGAGCGACGCACCGCCAGACCTGCTGGCGGTCGAAATCCGCGCTGCCCTAACCGCTATTGGCGAAGTGACTGGCGAGACGGTTGGCGAAGACCTGCTAGATCAGATATTTAGCCGCTTCTGTATCGGGAAGTGACCAGTTGTGGCAAACAGAGTGTCAGCAGAAGTAGTTGATGGCATAGTAGATGCTCTTATGGGTAGCAGCTACATGGCGATGAGGAGGAGTAAGAAGTTGGCTAGCAAGCAGATGAAGAAAGTATTGATCACTGGCGGTGCAGGCTTCGTCGGCAGCAATCTAAGTGCCTCGTTGCTGGCAGAGGGGGTGGCCGTCACCGTTTACGACAACCTGAGCCGCGTGGGGGCGGAGCGCAACCTCGCCTGGCTGCAAGAGCAGAGCGGAGGGCTGTGCTACATCGCGGGCGACGTGCGCGACAGCAGCCTGCTCAACCACACCTTGCGGCAAGGGCAGTTCGATACCGTCTTCCACCTGGCAGCGCAGGTGGCAGTTACCACCTCGGTGGCCGACCCACGCAGCGACTTTGAGGTGAACGCCCTCGGCACCTTCAACCTGCTCGAAGCGGTACGCAACAGCGGCTACAACGGCCACGGCGCGCCAGCTCTGTTCCTGACCAGCACCAACAAGGTGTATGGCGGCCTCGAACACCTCGGCGTACAGTTGCAGGGCGACCGCTACGCCTATGCCGACCGCGAAGGGGTGGACGAGGGCTGCCCGCTCGACTTCCACTCCCCCTACGGCTGCTCGAAGGGGGCAGCCGACCAGTACGTGCGCGACTACGCCCGCATCTACGGCATCCCCAGCGTAGTATTCCGTATGTCGTGCATCTACGGTCCCCATCAGTTTGGCAACGAGGATCAGGGCTGGGTCGCCCACTTCCTGATCGCTGCGGTCAAGGATCAGTCGCTCACCATCTACGGCGACGGCAAGCAGGTGCGCGACATCCTCTTTGTCGAAGACCTGGTACGCGCCTTCAAACTGGCCCGCCGCGAGATCGCCACCACTAGAGGGCAGGTCTACAACATCGGCGGTGGCCCCCAAAACACGCTAGCGATATGGCAGGAGTTCAGCGGGCTGATCAAGCTGCTGCACGGCAAGATACCACCCGTCAGCTTCAGGGCGTGGCGGCCAGGCGACCAGCCGATCTACGTCAGTGATACGCGCAAGGCCGCCACCGACTTCGGCTGGCAGCCAGCGATTGGCGTGCAAGAGGGCATCCGCCGCCTCTATGAGTGGATACGGGCCAACCCTGCCCTGTTCGAGAGCAGCCTGCAACCCACTAGCTTCAGCCCAGCAATGCCAGCCGACTTCACAGGCGGTGGCGCGCAGTAAAGCTCAAGGTACGGGCTTGCCCGCCTGACAGAGGACGACGCGGCTGGCGGCAGCCGTATGGTACTCGTACTGCTGGTCGTTGTAAGCAAGGACAATGAGGTAGCCGGGGGTGATCACGTCGGCATAGCCAGTATTGGGCGCAGGGCAACCGAGACTGCTGTCGCTCCACTGCTTGACGCTGACGCTGACTAGCCGCACTGCGCTGGCTTCGCCTTGCACCCGACGGGCGAGGTCGTTGCTAGCGGCCTGCACTGCCTGCGCCTGCTCAGGGCTGCTGCTGCTACCACAGGTGACGACGGTGCCGCCAACATTGGCATGGTACTCGGTCTGCTGCCCGTTGGCGGCAAGGATGATCGTGTAGCCAGGGACGATCACCTGCATATACATCTTGCCCTTCTCCTCACAACCCAGCGCACTGTTACGCCAGTTCGTCTCCTTCACACTGACTACGTTGATCGACTCTGCGCCCACGCCAGCCCTTGCGGCGAGGTCGGCCTTCGCGCTGGCGACGGCGAGATTGGCTTCAGCAGGCCAGTTGCCGCCGCTGCTGGGCGGATTGGTTGGTTGCATTGCTACCTCCGTAGGTTTGGGGGTGTTGGTTGGGCGGCTTGCTGTGCCAGTTGGCTGCCTGGTAGTAGCAGTCGCGCCGGGCCGTCGGGTGGCGGTGGCTGGTGGAGAGACGGCAGTCGGCGGCTTTGTGGTGGCAGTCGGCGGCTTTGCGGTGGCAGTTGCTAGTGCTGGCACAACAGTCGGTGGCTCATTGGTAACTGTCGGCTGCGCTTCAGCGGTCAGTACATCGGGGTTGGCCGCTGCTACGCTAGTCGCGGTTGGGGGCGCAGCGGTCGCGCTGGGTTGGGCCTCTGTGATGGTCGGCAACGCGGCAGCGACCACCACCGTGCTGGTTGCCAGGGCCAGGGCTGTCGGGCTGATGGCGACGACACTGGCCGCCGCTTGGCTGGTGGCGGTTGGGGGCGGCGACTCGCCACCGCAGGCCGACAGCAAGGTGATGGTTAGTACGAGTACGGCAATGCTCTTTAGCTTCTGCACAACTGATCTCCTCTAGCTCCACCCACGCCGTATGCGCCGGGTGCTACTAATAGAACGAATGGCAGCACGATTCGTTCCACTAGGGCCAGCTAGCAGTCTTCGCAGGCAACTTTGCCAGCCCATGTGTTACAATAGAAGGAAGCAAATCCAGCAACCCGGAGAGATAAATGACAACAGAGGCCGCGCTCAAACCAATCCCGCGCATTAAAGACCACCCGCTACTCGGCAGCATCCACGAGTTCAACAGCAACCGCCTTGCCCTCTTTCGGCGGGTCGAACAAGAGTGCGGCGAGATTGGCAGCTTTGGCATGGGGCCGTTCCCGGCTACGATGCTCAACAGTAGCGAACTGGTGCAGCAGGTGTTGGTCGATCAAGCCGATGCCTTCAGCAAGAACAGTCCCCAGTACAATGCGATGCGCCCTGTCTCTGGCAACGGCCTGCTCAGTAGCGAAGGTGACTACTGGAAGCGGCAGCGCAAGCTAATGGCTCCTGCCTTCGTCCCCCGGCGGATCGCAGCCTACGCGGAGACGATGGTAGCCTATACCGCGCAGATGCAGGCGGGTTGGCGGCAGGGCGAGACGGTTGATATCCACAAGGAGATGATCCGCCTGACGATGAGCATCGTTGGCAAGACGCTGTTTGATGCCGAGGTGTTCAGCGAGGCGGACGGGTTGGGGGCGGCCTTCCACACCGCCGCCGAGTACATCAACCAGATCGGCTCCAACATCCTCAGTGCGCCGCTGGCCTGGCCGAGCGAACGCAACCGCCACACTCGCGCTGCCCTACACCTGATCAAGAGCCGGGTTGGTGGCATGATCGCCGAACGCCGCACCGCGCCAGAGGAGCATGGCGATCTCCTGGCAATGCTAATGGCTGCCCGCGACGAGCAGGGGCAGGGCATGACCGAGCAGGGCATACTGGACGAACTGATCACCCTCTTTCTGGCTGGGCATGAGACGACCGCTAACTCCTGGGCCTGGGCCTTCTACCTGCTGGCGAGCAACCCCGCTGCTTACGCAAAGGTGCAAGCCGAAGTAGGGCGGGTACTGGCTGGGCGGGCCGCCACCGCCGCCGACCTACCGTACCTGATCTACACCACCCAAGTGCTGAAGGAGTGCCTGCGCCTGTTCCCCGCTGCCTACATCATGACCCGCGTGGCTACCCGCGATGTAAACCTGGGCGGCTACCTGATCAAACAACGCTTCCCAGTGATCATCAGCCAATACGCGATCCAGCGTTCGGCCCGCTACTTCCCCAACCCCGACCACTTCGACCCAGATCGTTTCACCCCCGCGAACGAAAAGCGGCTGCCGCGCCATGCCTGGATGCCCTTCGGGGCAGGAGCGCACACCTGCATTGGCAGCCACTTTGCGCTGATGGAAGGGCTGCTGATCCTCGCCACCCTCGCTCAACGCTGCACCCTGCACCTCGTCTCCCAGCAGCGCATCCTGCCTCAGGCTGGGATCGCCATCTTCCCCAAGTACGGAATCAGGATGCGGGTGGAGAACAGGGCTTGAGGCTGCCGCCCCTCTAGATCGCCAGCAAGCCCGCGCGCAACTGGCCGATTATGAGGGCTGGCACTTGCTCCTCGATCTGATCAGCGAAGCCAGGGAAGCCGCCCCAGGCAAAGCAAAGTCGCAGGTAGCTGACGAAGGTTAGTCCATATGGCGCACCGACCAGCAGCCCATCCATGTGCGAGTCAACAGCCGTCACGGCGTAGGGCGGGCCACCACTGATCTCCGCTTTGTGGTAAAAGTCAGGGGCGATTACGACTGGGCTAACGGTCTTGGGGCCGCCAAACACCTCCTTGTAGGTTTTTAGCTCCCAGCCTGGGTATTGGTCTACCAAAGCCTCTACTGGGCCAGCCCCAGAAGCTACGACCGCCAGGCCATCCTTGACCAGCACCATCCGCGAGTCGCCATGTTCCGCTACCCACTCCGCGCCTTCAGCATCGGACTCGTACTCGCCATTTGCTGCATCTATCGGCTCTACTACCAGCGGGTCAGTGCAAACTACTTCTTTGGGCTTGAGGCTACGGTCGAGATCAGGGTGCCAATGGTTGCCCGTGCGCCACTGGATCGACTCTGCGCTCTCGATCATCCTGCTGGGGTAGCCTTCCACCGGCCAGTCGGGATGCGTACCCATCAAGTTAACTGTACCAACAAGCTCGTAGAAGGTACGCAGTGAGATCGGTAGTGGGCCACCGATCAGGGCTTCAAGCCTTGCGATCTCTGCCTCTACTTCTCCTGTTGGGGCGGCGTAAACCGACTCCTTATAGGCAGACCAGTAGCCTCCGTCGCGCAGTCTGGCGACCAGGGTCTCTATGTTGGAGCGCACCCGCCGCATAGTCTCCCTTGCCACTGCCAGCGCGTCGGCGTACAGCGGCTCCTCGCGCACTGCTGCGCCGAGTGCGTCCAACTCAGCCCACACCTGCTCACGTTCGCCTGCCAGATAGCGAGCAAGGTAGGTTGCCATCAACAGCCCTCCGAAAAAGAGTGGGCGCACTGCAATGGTACGCCCACTATGCCACAGCCCGCCAGGCTAATCACTGAAGATACTCCTTCAGCATATTGCCTCCGTAGCGCGAGTGGCGCAGTTTACGCAGGATTTTCGCCTCTATCTGGCGGATACGTTCGCGGGTAATGCCGAACTCCTGGGCCACCTCCTCCAAAGTGCGGTAGTGGCCGTCTTCCAGACCGAAGCGCAGCTTGATGATCTTGCGCTCGCGCTCTGGCAGGTTTTGCAGCACCTCGTCGATCTGCTCTTTGAGTAGCTGTTGAGCCGCTTCGTCCATTGGGGTCGCGACCTTCTCATCTTCGATGAAGTCGCCGAGGAAGCTATCCTCGTTGTCGTCCATCGGGGCTTCCAGGCTGATCGGGTGCTTGGCGATCTCCATGATGCGCTGCACCTTCGCAGGGGCAATACCGAGAGCCGTCGCCAACTCTAGCTCAGTCGGCTCGCGCTGCAAGCTCTGCTGCAACTCGTGCGAAACCTTCCGCATCCGCGCTATCGTTTCACTGACGTGGACAGGCAGGCGGATGGTGCGGCTCTGGTCGCTGATGGCGCGGGTGATTGCCTGCCGAATCCACCAGGTGGCGTAGGTACTGAACTTGAAGCCCTTGCGGTGGTCGAACTTGTCCGAAGCGCGCATCAAGCCGATGTTGCCCTCCTGGATCAGGTCAAGCAGGTTGAGGCCGCGATTGATGTAGCGGCGGGCGATGCTCACGACCAGGCGCAGGTTGGCCTGTACCAGCAAGGTACGCGCCTCATGGCCGCTGACAATATCGCGCTCAAGCTGGTGCCGCTCTACCGCCGTCACCCGACCCAGGGCAGCGATGCTCGGTTCGAGCAGATGGACGCGCGGCAGTTCGGGCAATTCCGCCAGCCAGGGCTGCTCGGTGGCTGCCGACTCGCCGCTGTAGAGGCGGGTGTGCGCCCGTTTGCCCGCCTCAATCCGGTGGGCCAGTTCTGCCTCGTCTACTGCTTTGAGCAGGGCGGTGCGGCCAATCTCGCGCAAGTAGAGGCGAACGGGGTCGTCGGTGCTGAGACCGTCAAGGGAGAGGGTGTGTTCGAGGTCGCGTTCGAGGTCGGCAACGGCGCGGGCAGCTTCGGCTTCCAGTTCAGCTAGCTTGGCGGGCGACACGTCGGTGATCTCCTCAACGCTGATCGCCTCCTCCTCGTCGTCCTCGCTCACCTCTTGCAGCAGGTTGTAGACTACTTCGATCTCGTCCACCTCGGTGGCATGGGTGGTTAGGAGCGGGGCAGCCACGGTTTTGCCCAGTGCTGCGGCAGCCACACGGCTGGGCCGCCCCCGCTTAGCGGGAGTACCGGTCGGCTCAGGTTGCAGATGTGGGTCAGTGTTCACCTTGTCCCCCGCTTCGGCCAAGCTCTACCTACCCTAACTCTAGCTCAATGCTCCGCAAGCCGCCCACTTCACTGCTATCGTTCTGCCCGCGCAGGCTGGGCCGCTGGCGACCACTGCCCGCCGCCGCTCCATCGCTGCTGGCGACAGTGCTGCTGCCAGTATAATCGTCCTGCCCCAGAGCGTCAACCCTGTCATGCTTCTCGATGCCACGCACGCCAGCATCCAACAGCGAACGGCCAGCCAGCAACAGGTGGCGGCGGAAGTTGCGCGCGTGGCGGGCAGTGCTGGCGGGCAGCAACCAGCGTTCCAGGTAGCCCAGCAGGTCGGGCAAGCTCTCGCCGCCCTCGTCGTCCGCATCGTCCTCCAGGCGGCGGCTACCAAAGCTGAGGTTAACATCCTCATCCATCACCGTTGCATCGGCCATCTGCACCTGCGCCTGCACCTGCGGACCACCGATGAAGACCCCCTCACCAGTTTCCATGTCAATGAACAAGGTATCACCCGTGTTGGTGTTCTTGATCACTAGTGCCTCAACCTGGCTGGCCTCCACCCCGCTACTGTGCTGCGCCTGCCCGCCCACGTTGGCCTGCTCGTCGTCCGCTTGCTGCTGCCGCGCCTGCTCGTCATCCGCCATCATCCTGCCTCCTCTAGTGCTAACCCCCTACTGCTGGGGTTCTTAGCTGAAGTTGATCAACAGCCTGCCATCCTCCAGGCGCGCCCCATGCGGCTTGAGGGCCGTGAGGACGCGGGGCAGGATAATATTCCGTTTGTAGAAGCCAACCTGGATGATCAGTTCGTCGCCCGCCTGCTTGAGGTCAATATCGCTCTTTTCGGCGAGGGGCAGCGGCAGGCTGAGGACGTAGCCCTTGCCCTTCGCCAGCGGCAGCACTGACTGCGCCTGGCCCGCGAAGAAGACTGCGGCTGGGTCGCGGTCGCCGTAGACTGCCTCGGCCATCCGCCCCAGCATAGTCAGGCCCACTACTTCCTGGTCGAAGAAGGGGGCGGTGAGGATCGGCAGGGGGCTGAAAGCCTCGTCGATCAGGCCACGATACCGTTGCTGGCTTTCCTTCCAGGCCGCAAAGTAGGGGTCGTTGACCTCCTGGGGGATCACCCGGTTGCACACGATCAGGTCGGTGGGGTAGCCGAACAGGTTGAGGTAGGTGTAGGTGCGCTGTGCCTCTTTGACCACCATCTTCTCGGCGTTGAGGACGATGCGTACTGCACTCTCCTGTGGGTCGGCGAGGATAGTGCGGATGCGCTCCAGTTGCTCCATCAGGTGCTTGACCGAGTCGAAGATTTCGTCGCCCGGCATTGGCATATCGGTCATCAGCCGCATCACCGGGCGCAGCACTTTGGTCGCCCGCTTCTGGATCGGGAATATCTTCTCCAACCACCACTCGGCCATCTCTGGGAAGGAGAGCAGGCGCAGAGTTTCGGCGGTCGGGGCGCAATCTACGATCACTACGTCGAACTTGCCTGCGTCATGGTGGCTGACGATGCGGAGCAGGCCCGCAAGTTCTTCGCTACCAGGGAGGACGGTCATCTCGGCGGCCATCACCTCCTGCATCCCCTGCCAGGCAAAGAGGCGGGCCATATAGCCCTGCACCTTCTCCCAGTTGTTGTCTACCTCGTGCAGCACATCAACCTCCTGACCCCAGAGGTTGGCAGCGACCGCTACCGGCTCTGGGCCGAGCGGCAGATCGAGCGAGTCGGAGAGGCTGTGGGCCGTATCGGTGCTAAGGATCACGGTGCGGTAGCCAAGTTGCGAAAGGCGCAAGGCAGTGGCGGCGGCTACGCTGGTCTTACCCACCCCACCCTTGCCAGTATAAAGCAGTATCCTCATCTAAATGACAACTTTCTTTGCAAACGCTGCATATCTGTCAGTGCGCGGTCATTATAGCACAAGCGGGCTTGACCTTCAACCAGGGAGATTATGGCAGGCTGGCGCACGGTTCTTCTTGTACGTGAGGAGGGCGGCTGATCAGCCCTGCCCCAACGACGGGGGCTGTAGATCGCCGCTTGAGATAGCAAAGATAGCTAGGTGGCTACGTTCGTCACCTGGATGCCGTGCTGCTGCAACCAACCCAACTCCACTTGAAAGTCGGCGTAGCCTTCGGTGTTCAGCAGGCTGCGGGGGCGCACGGCACCGAGGATGTAGCCGCTCATCGTGATGCGCTTGCCCGCTTCCAGCTTGTTGGCGATCCCTGCTCCAAAGCTCAGATGGCTAGGCGGCTGGTAGTTCTCGGTGCAGATGTCGCGGTTGTAAACGAAGCCGCCGCCCACCACCAACTCCCGCGCCCAGGTGACGAACGGCCCCTTGAACGAGCCGAGCATCAGCGGTTCGCCAGCCGTGATTTTCTCGAAGCCGCGAGCCGACCAGTTGATCGAAACCTGGATCGCTACCCGCATCGCATCCTGCACCTGGTTTACGTCCTGGCCTGCCCGCCGCGCAAACTCGCGCATCATTGGCGCAGCAAAGTAGTAGAACTTGCCGTCGCTACCTCGATTGGCGAAGGGCGGCACCTCCATGCAGACGAAGCAGCTACGCGAGTTGATGTTCAGGATGCTCAGGCCCATCGTGCCGTAGTTGAGCTTCAACGCCTCCTCGACGTGCTGGCGGTCGCGGCGTAGCTGTTGGATCACCGGCTGGTTTGTCACCCCTTCACGGCGCAGCGACTCCCCCAGGCGGGTGTTGTAGTGGCCGAGGAACTCTGCGAGGGAGGCGTAGGGCCGTAGGCTCAGGCCACGGCCACCAACCTGCACGTCAGGGCGGCTCGCAGCGGCGACCGGCTGCATGGCATAGATCACCCCCTCGACCACCGCGAAGTCGGTCAGGCCCAGCATCCGCTCGACGATGCTAAGGTCGCTCACCTGGGAGGCAGCCGAGACGATCCCCTGCGGCTGGCTCAAGCCGCGCTGCTGCTCTCGTGGCTGCACCCGCCCGCCACCGGCCTCTCCGCTGCGAGCGAGGGCAGTAGAGGGATTGGGGCTGGCGGCGGGTGGCGGGTCTGGGCGGCTCTGCTGCTCATCCCCCCCCGCGGGAGGGTTGACCGGGCGGGTTAGCGGGCGGCTCTGCTGGGTCGCCAGGGTGGAGGTTAGCTGGCTAGTGCGCGTCGTCGTGGTGTGCCGCAAGAGGCGGGCAAAGTTACGCTCGTAGCCCTGCGTACCTGCGCCTCCTCTGCCGCTCTCTGGCAGCGTGGCTGGCTGCTCGCTACTGCCCGCGTACTGCTCAAGCAACTGATCTCGCAGGCTTGAGTATACGCCAGCACTGCCGTTGCCGAGGTTGGCAGGGGCGGTATCGCGCACTGCGGGCTGCTCATAGCTGGCGGCGCGGGCGCGTTGCTCCTGCGCGTCAGCATCGCCCAGCGGGCTTGCTTGCGGGTGGCTGGCAGGCGGCTCTGCGCTGCGCGCTACTGCACTGTCGTGGCGCAGAAGATCGCGCAGGATGCGGGTGCTATCGCCTGGGCGCGCCTGGTGGAGCTGGCTATCGTCATCATCTGGGGGTCCAGGTCGGGGGCTTCGGTGGCGCACCCGCCCAACGTACTGGTCATCCTCCTCGTCATCGTGGCGCGCGCGCTCTGTCGCTGCCGCCTGCTCTGGCTGTGCCACCCGCTTGGCCCGCCTGCCAAGTAGCCGATTGAGGGTGCGCTGCGAGGTGGCGAAGGCCGGGAAGATTTCGTCGGTCACGAACCGCTTGAGGGCGACGGATAGTATCTCGTCCTGCAAGTCGGCACTGACCATCTGCCCACCGAGGGTAGCGAGGTAGTCCTGCTGGTACTGCTGCAAGGCTGGCTGCAAGCTGCGCCCATTAAAGTAGCGTTGCTCCAATGCCGCTAGCCGCTCCATTGGTTCGAGGGCAAAGACCAGCCCGCCGAGGCGCACACTGGCCTGCCCATAATGCTCAAGCTGCTCTGGCGAGGGCGCGACCAGGGGGGTGTAGACTCGCCCGCGGTAGACCACCACGATCCCCCCCTCGGTCATCACCTCAAAGTAGCTGCGGGGCAGCGCAAGCCGCTGCGGTACCATTGCGATTGCCATTGTCTGTATACCCTGGTCTAAATGAGAAGGACGGCAGGCAGCAGGGCGGGCCTGCGCCCAGCCACCTGCTACCTGCTGCCCTTCGTGGAGCTATCAGCCACCCTTCTCCTGGTCGGCAAACTCGACGTGGCAGAGGTAGAGTTGCCGCTGCTCACCAGTCGTCTTGTTGGTCAGCACGACGTGGAGGAAGTAGTTTTTGACGGGCGCACGCAGGTTGGTGATCGGCATGGTGCGAACCTGCCCATAGCTGCCGAGGGTACGCTGCATCGGAGCCTGGCCGCCGACAATCGGACACATGGCGTAGACGAGGCCATCCTGCTCGCGGCCAGAACTGAGCGGTGGGCGCAGGTGACCATCACGGCCACTGAGCTTGTCGCGCACGCTGAGGAACAGGGCGCGGTTGTCCTCATCCTCTGCCGAAGCGATCCGGTTGGGGTTCATGTCGATCACATAGCGGCGCAGGATGTTCTCAACCGAGTCCTCCAAATCTTGGCGGCTGATCGTAAAGAGGTACTCCTCCGCTCCCGCCGGGCCAACGCCCACTGTATAGTCGGCCTCTGGCCCGATCCGCTCAAAGAAGCTCGGCTGACCAGCATACTGCTCCTGCTCAACATACCAATCCAGGGTAATACCACTGGCGGATGGCTGGGGGGCTGGGCCGTAGCCCATCGGCTGATTGATCACGTTCCGCTCTACCTCCTGCGTGTCGCCACGCTCTAACGCTGTATATTCGGCTAGTCCCGCTGGGCTTGTTACTTACCACACTATTACATACGTATGAGCAGGCCAGAAGGTTACTGCAAGGCCTTCTCGATAGCAGCGGTGAAGCGTTGTTCGTCGGTGCCGCCGATGATCTGGTCTGCTTGCTTACCCTGGGCGTTGACGCTGATGAAGGTGGGGTGAACCTGCACGTTGAATTGCTTGACCACAGCCTCGTTCTGGCTCTCGTACATATCAATGCTCTCGAAACTGACTCGATCCTGGTACTTCGGCTTTAGCCCATCCACGATGGGCTTCATTCGCGCGCAGATGCTTCACCCCTTCGCGTCGAAGGAGAGGAAACGGGCCTTCTGAGCGACGGGTTTGGCCGCCGTCCCCCCAGTCGCCTGGGTCGGCTGCACGGTAGCACTGACGGCGGGAGCAACTGATTGCTCGGTGCCACAGGCAGCCAGCAGCGGCAGCAGCACGACCAGTAGCAGCCCCACCAACCAACGGTTCTTGCTCATCTTTTCACCTTTCACTGTAACATAACCTGTGATCGCTAATCCATTATATATGAAGGTCGGCTCGTAGTACAAGCGGGTGCGCCCATTGCGACTGCGTTCGAGCAGCATCGCCTGCAAGTTGCGGTTCTTCTCGGCCAGCGGCAGGTCGTCGCTGAGCAGACTGAGCGGAAGATGCACGTCCAATGCGCGTACAGGCAGCAGGTGGCGCGTAACCCCACTGGGCAGCAGCGTAGCAGCAAGAGCCATCTGCGCCACCTCTTGCGGCGTGTAGATCGGGAAGGCAACAAGAGTGCCACCTTCATTCTGGCTGCGGCGGCCCGAAACGTGGGCCGGGATCGCGGCTTCTGTTGCCCCCGGCCAGTCATCCGCCTCGTCGCTGCTGATGCGGTGGACGGGCGGTCCACCCGCGAACTTGTAGGCGTGGACAAGCTCGTTCAGCACCCGCGCCTGCTCGCTCAGGTCGCTGCTAGCATACAGCACGTGAGCGACACCGCCCCCGTCGCTACCGCGCAGGTAGGCAGCGACCGCACGCTCGGCTAGCAAGCGATCCGCCTCAACCACGCTTACCTGCTCCACGCGCAGGCCCAGTGGGCGGCAACGGGCCAGCAAATCGTCGAGGGCTAGCTGGTGGACGACGTGGTACCAGGCAGAGAGCCGCATGGCCGGGTCGAGGTAGTCCACCACCTGCACCAGAGTGTGTTCCAGCCCCAGGTGGCGCAGGGCCATCAGGCGGTTAGTGCCGTCCAGTTCGATCAGTTGCTCCATCCCCGGCAGGCGGCCAGCAATCGGCGGGTCCTTCAGCACGCCGTCTACGGCCAGGCGAGCGGCCAGGCGGCTGACGCGACCTTCGTCGTACTCCTCGTGCAGGATCACCATCGCTTGCGGGACGATTTGCAGTAGCGGCGTTGGTACGCGCATCGTTCCTCTCCTCACTGTGTAGCAGGCCGCCCAGTGGCGAACTTTGCGCCTATTATAACATACCAGCCTGCTCCTGTGCCATGCTCCCCGCTGGGCGCAGCAGGGCGGCCAGGGCAGTGCGGCGGTGGACACCCAGCTTGAGGTAGGAGTTTCGCAGGTGAACGGCGGCGGTCTGGGTGCCAATCGTCAGGCGGGCAGCGATCTCGGCGTTGGACAGCCCCTCGGCGGCTAGCAGCACCACCTCAGCCTCGCGCCTGCTCAAGCCATTCTGCTGCAAGTGGTCGAGTTGCCAGTTGCCAGGGTCGCCAGCGGGTCGCAGGCGCAGCAACCAGCTAACCTGGGAGGGCTGGCCGCTGCTCTGGCTGAGTTGGAGGCGGCTGGCCTGACACTGCCACTCGCCGTTGTGCTGTCGCTCCTCCAGGTGGATCAGCAGGTTGACCTCGCTGACCATTGCCCCGATCAGGGCTAGCGGCAACATCTGCACCAATTGGGCAAGCAAGTGGGTGGATGCGGGGTCTACCAACCAGGCCGCTGCCCGATTGTAGTAAAGCGGCTTCGCCACCGCGTCCCCGATCAGCAGGGTCGGGTCGCTACTTTCGTCGAGCAAAGCAAACAACAGGCTGGCCTCCATCGTGAGGCAGTCGGCGAGATACAGTTGGTCCAAGGTAATCCTCCTAAGAGCTAAATGTGACAGCAACCTAGTTCCCGCCCTGCTTGAACTAAGTAATTGAGCTATGCCAAATCTCAATTTACTCTGTAGCACAACTTTGCACGGCGCAAAACAGCAGTTGATGGGTGGTTTGCCGGGCGCGCGATGCAGACTGCTCCGCACCTGCGCCTTGTAGCTAGTAGTCACCTACAGACCGTCTACGTCATTATAGCACCTCATCCTTTAGTATGCATTCGCCTGTTTTGGCTTTGCCGATGCCTTAGCCCTCTAAAATCCGGGGCAAAGATACCTAAAACAGGGTATTGCCAGCCACCATGATCTGCTTTATAATTGAAAGGCCCCAACGTGGGGCAGAGAGAACATCAGGTGTTTAGTGTTTAGTGAAAGGGAGATGTAGATGAAGTACAATCGTATCGTCGCGCTGGCAGTTGCCGCGCTCGCGGTCGTAATCGTCCTCAGCCAGGCCGTCGGTGTAGGCGCGCAGGCAGGCAGCCAGCAGGAGCAGGCCCAGGTAGGCCGCCAGCAGGCCGCCGCCGCCAGCAACGTGCAAGTTTCTGCCCAGCCAGTCAAGCAAGGCAAGGCTGGCCCCCAGGCAGTAACCAGTGTAGCCCCCTACAAGCTCACGGTGCAGGGTCGCCTGACCAACGCGGCGGGCGCACCGATCATCGCCGCCACCAACGTCACCTTCAACCTCTACAGTGTCGCTGCGGCTGGCACTGCCTTCTTCACCGAAGGCCCAGTCAGCGTCACCCCCGACGCGAATGGCCTCTTTACCTACCAGCTTGGCACCGCTAGTCCCATCAGCGTCGACGTCGTTGACAGTTACCTGAAGAATACTGCCTACCTGGGTATCACCGTTGGGGCAGACGCAGAGATGACCCCGCGCTTCCTGCTCACTGGCTCCCCCTATGCTATGGGTCTGGCTGCTGGTTCAGCCGCTGTCGGCCCGGTCGAGCAAGTTTCTATCGCCTACTTTGGCACGATCAACGGGGTCAACACCACCACCGACACCAATCGCTACAACAGCGGTGTGTACGGCCAGGGCAACCTCGGCTTCTATGGCTACAGCCCCAACGGTGCTGGCGTTTACGCTGAGTCTAACGGCGGCAATGTCAACCAGCGGAGTGTTGGCGTGAGCGGCGAGAGCTTTGCTACCGGCGGCTTCGGCGGTACCTTCACTGGCACGGTCGGCGTGCAGGGTAAGGGTGATGCGACGGGCGGCTACGGTGGCTACTTCACTGGCGGCACCGACAGCAGCTTCTATGCTGGCGTGCGGGCTTTCGGGGCCAGCGGCATCTGGGCTTCGTCCACCACCACTGGCAGCAGCAACTCCTACGGCGGCTACTTCGATACTGGCTTCGCTAGTACCTCCACTGGTTATGCAGCTGCGGTCTTCGGCATTGCCGGCAGGGGCTACGGTGTGGTGGGCTACGCTGTTGGAGCCGGTAGTGATGATAACACTGTCGCAGGTGTCTTCACCTCGACCGGTACTGGTCTGGTCGTTACCGCAACGCGGGCCAGCGTCTTTGGCAAGCCGACCAACCCCACGCGCTTCTCCTTCACCAACGACGGCATAGA